>CAYXVT010000035.1:0-1555 GCA_964468105.1 Uncultured Candidatus Berkiella sp.
TGATGTGAACACTCTTCTTGCGAAATTGGCCGATCCCTATGCTCAAGATGCATTGGGTAATAATGCTTTTCATCATGCTATTCAAAATCATGCCAATGCAAGCTCGATTATTATTGCATTAAAGCAATCAAACCCGCCCGCATTAACGCTTAAAAATATTTTTGCAACGAGCAAATTATTATTTAACTCTGAGATTTCGTTAAAATGGCGTCAGTGGTTTCAAAGCCTAAGAAATGTATCAAAACAATTTAATCGTGAAAATCGAGCATTGTTTTATGCGGCCTCTAATAGTGTTTTTGCTGCCTATATTGCCCCATTAACGCAAATGATCAACACACTGGCTAAATATCTACAAAATCAAATCGCATTCCCTAAAGATATTAATCGCACAAATAATGCAGGCTTTACAGCGCGCGATGTACTTAAAACAACAGCTATGGATAACGCATATCGAGATGCAATCACGAATAACCTTATCGAAATGGGAGCCAAGGATAATCCTGTGCCTGCACTCCCAGCATCAACAGTTGCTCCCACAATACCAGTAACCGATCCCACACCATCACCTGCTGCTGCTGCCCCTCCCCCTATCCCAGAAAAGAGAACATCCCAAAGACTTGCTTCCCAACGTAAAAAATAATAAGACTAATGGCATAAATAAGGCGCCTACCAACCTGTCCTTCTTCAGTGGTTAGCTTTAAAATAGTGGCCAAGCACGGCGGTATATGACTTAAGAGGGTACATGTTTATGAAAATACCTAAACAAGCTAAAGGGATAGTCATACCATTTCCTGTAAAGGGAGCTTTCACTAATTCAAAACGGCATGGAAAACGCCATTGGACAATTAATGGTGAATTTAGTGAAAAAGTAGCCACTGAATTTGCAAGAGCATTGTTACAAGATAACCTTGAAGCGGTTAGCGCCATGATTGATGAACATGGTCAAGACTTGGCGACCATTCGTAGTAACTTCTTTTGCTTACCTTTATTGATTGCTGCCAAGTATGACAATACTGATATGATCAATCTCTTACTAGCCAATGGGGCATGCCCTTATTTGGCCATCAATGATCCCAGATTTGAATATGTTAATGCAAAAACGCAAAGCTACTTGAAAAATGCTTACCAATTTGGGCAAAATATTCAAGATAGTTTATAGCGTTGCAAACTCTCTCTCTCTAATGACCTTCGCTGCTTTATCCAAAACGCCATTAACAAATTTATGGCTATCTTGAGCGCCAAATTGCTTGGCTAAAAGAATAGCTTCATTGATAACAACTTTGTAAGGTATTTCTATTCGGGTTTGAAATTCGTAAATCGCTATCCATAAAATGGCATGTTCTATGGCATGAACTTCAATGATGGGTCTATCTAGATGTGGCAAAATAAGTTCATCAAGGTCACTTTTATGCATAGTGATATTGGTGAGCAATTCATGCAGATATTCTTTGTCAAAAGTAATTTTTACTTTATCTTCAGGATTCTCAGGCTCAAAACTAAACGTCTTATCGTTTAAATCTATCTCTATTTTAGAGATGGATACACCAGATAACTG
>CAYXVT010000035.1:1565-5771 GCA_964468105.1 Uncultured Candidatus Berkiella sp.
GTAAAGCCGCCCAGCGTGCACCGTGGCGGCCATGTACTTTCTTAGTCATTTATTTTGCCCAATAGATTGATCATTTCAAGTAATCCAATTGCGGCTTCACTGCCTTTATTCCCTGCCGTACTACCTGCACGTGCTACTGCTTGTTCAATATTTTCAGTGGTTATCACACCAAAAGTCATCGGTATGTTGGTTGCTAGCTGTGCTTGTAAAATACCATTTGCCGCAGCGCCTGCTACATAATCAAAATGCGCAGTCTCTCCACGAATAACTGCTCCAAGTGTCACAATGCCCACAAATCGTTTCGTTTGTGCAGCCGCTTGGCAAGCAATGGGAATTTCATATGCCCCAGGTACTCTAATCACTTCGATTTGATTCTCTTTCACGCCATGACGTTTCAAAGCATCAATAGCACCTGCAATAAGCCTATCTACAATGAGTTCATTAAAACGCGAAGCAACAATCGCAATATTACCTTTTGGGGCTATAAAATCCCCACTAATTTCACGCAACTTCTGTTCCATAATGCTCTCTCTCTTTTAGTGTAGACTCACGTTGTTGGCGATACTGAATAAGGGATGCTATGGTACCAAGCTTTAAACCATGCAGGGAAGCAAACTGCTCTAATTGTGGCCGACGCGCCATGCTACCATCTTCGTTTAGCACTTCACAAATAACCGCACCTGGGGCATGGCCCGCCAGGATGGCTAAATCAACACTGGCCTCCGTGTGCCCTGCTCGAGCCAGTACCCCACCAGGTTGGGCCATAATGGGAAAAACATGGCCTGGCATTGAAATATCAGATGGTGTTACATCAGACTTCATCACGGTTAAAATGGTATGTGCCCTGTCATGAGCGCTAATGCCCGTTGATACACCAGTTGCAGCTTCAATAGAAACGGTGAAATTTGCCATAAAATTTGAATAAAATCCTGGGACCATCAATGGCAATTTGAGTTGATCGCATCGACTTTTTGCTAGGGGCAAACAGATCAATCCTCTTGCGAAACGCGCCATAAAATTAATATGCCAAGGAGTAACCATGGCTGCAGCCATGATGATATCGCCCTCGTTTTCTCTGTCTTCGTCATCCATCATGACAACCATTTTGCCCAGACGAATATCTTCTATAATTTCTTCAATTGGATGAATGCTCATGTTAAAAACTCATTATTGCTTAATTTCATTACGACAAATAAATCTGTCCCACAATGCTCAACTTGGGTAAAAGCACCTTTGATATGGTCACTTAATTCAGAAAACCCAGGTAGGAATGCCAACGGCTTAGCATCGCTGCCAAGAAGCTTGGGGGCAATAAATAATAATAATTCATCAATTAACCCCAGCTGCAACATCACACCTGTCAACGTTGGTCCTGATTCCACCAACACATCATTGATTTCACGTTCACCCAACCATTCAAGAAGCGCCTGCAAATCAACATGGCCTTCTTTTTCAGGCATGATAATGACTTCCGCCTTCTCACTAAAATGGCCATGCTTAAGAGTTGCCAGTACCGTTTTTCCTGGTTGTTCAAAAATGGCTTTATCCATTGGCACTTTTAAGGATGAATCAACAATCACTCTCATGGGTTGTCTAAATGTCATTCCCTGTGGAAGTCCCAATGCTTGTTCATCTCTCACCGTTAAACGGCAGTTGTCTTTTAGTACTGTTTCACTTCCCGTTAAAACCGCACCACTTCGTGCTCGCCATAAATGGCCTTGCTTGCGCGCTGTTTCGTCAGTAATCCATTGGCTCATGCCATTTGCCATGGCAACCCTGCCATCGATACTCATGGCTATTTTTGCTCTCACATAGGGCCTGCGACGAAGCATTCGTGAATAAAATCCGATATTCAGTGCGGTGGCTTGCTCTTCCAAAACACCAACCACAACCTCTATGCCGGCCTCAAGCAATTTTTGAATACCTTTCCCTTTCACCAAGGGATTGGGATCAATGCCTGCTATCACCACTTTTTTAACGCGAGCCTCAATCAGCGAATCAACGCAAGCTGATGTGCGTCCTATATGAGCACATGGCTCTAATGTGACGTAACAGGTGGCACCTTTAACATTGGTAGCGTTTTGCAGTGCATTCACTTCTGCATGCGCATTGCCTGTTTGCCAATGCAGCCCTTTTCCAATCACTTTACCGTCTTTGACAATCACACATCCCACTCTGGGATTGGGATGAGCACTATATGCGCCCTGCGATGCTAAATCTAAAGCAAGGCGCATAAAAGTGATGTCTTCATTATCAGCTAATTTCATTCAATTCTTCATGTGCTTGGCGTAAGCGCTGAATTTCTTCTTCAAACGCATGTACATCTTGAAAACGACGATAAACAGAAGCAAAACGCACATAAGCGACATGATCTATTTGTCGTAACTCTTCCATTATCCAATCACCCAAAACTTTTGTTTGCACTTCGCGCTCACCAAAAGCTCTTAAACGGCGTTTAATACGACTAATGGCTTCTTCTACCCGCTCCATACTCACGGGACGCTTTTCTAATGCTCTCAGCAAGCCCTGACGTAATTTTTCTTCATTAAAAGCTTCCCTGCTTGCATCTCGTTTTACCATTCTAGGGAGAGCTAACTCCGCAATTTCATAAGTAGTAAAACGCTCTACACACTCTAAACATTCTCGACGACGTCGCACTTGGTCGCCTTCACTGGCAAACCGGGAATCAATCACTTTGGTTTCCGTACCACCACAAAATGGACAGCGCATTTAGGTTTTACTCCTTTTCCTTATGTCTTTTCATCAAGATAACGGTGGCCCGTATACGGGGAATTTTTTACAAAGAGTAATGACTTCTTTTCTCACTCTTTCTTGAATCGTTTTGTCTTGAATATTATCTAAGATATCTGCAATCCATGTTGCCAATAACGCCACTTCTGCTTCTTTAAAACCACGTGTGGTAATCGCTGGCGTTCCAATGCGTAAACCGCTGGTGATAAAAGGCGAACGGGGATCATTAGGAACCGTATTTTTGTTAACGGTAATAAAGGCGTTGCCTAACGCTTCATCGGCTTCTTTTCCGGTAAATTCTTTGCCAATGAGATCAACCAGGAAAAGATGATTTTCTGTTCCACCTGAAACAATTTTATAGCCGCGGTCCTGTAAACCTTTAGCAAGTGCTTTAGCGTTTTTCATCACTTGTTTTTGATATTCAACAAATTCAGGTTGCATGGCTTCTTTTAACGCAACCGCTTTAGCTGCAATCACATGCATCAAAGGGCCACCTTGCGTGCCTGGGAAAACACAAGAATTTATTTTTTTCTCAATCTCAGGGTTAGCCCGGCCCATGATGAGACCACCTCTTGGACCACGCAATGTTTTATGCGTTGTGGTTGTTGTGATATCGGCAATGGGAACAGGGTTAGGATAAATGCCTGCGGCAATCAAACCTGCCACATGTGCCATATCAACCATTAAATAAGCACCTACGCTATCTGCAATGTTTCTAAATCGTTGCCAATCAGCAATGCCAGAATAAGCGGAAAACCCTGCAACGATCATTTTTGGTTTATGTTGTTTGGCAAGTGCTTCTACTTGTTCGTAGTTAATTTCGCCAGTTTCTGGATTTAAACCATATTGAAAAGCATTATATAACTTACCGGAAAAATTCACTTTTGAACCGTGGGTTAAATGACCGCCTTCAGATAAGCTCATCCCTAAAACGGTATCACCAGGTTCTAATAACGCCATATAGACAGCGGCATTGGCTTGCGATCCAGAGTGTGGCTGCACGTTTACAAAGCCAGCATCAAATATTTTCTTAGCTCGTTCAATGGCTAAACGTTCTGCTACATCGACGAATTCACAACCACCATAATAACGCTTACCTGGATAACCTTCAGCGTATTTGTTGGTCAAATCAGAACCTTGGGCTTCAAGAACACGAGGACTTGCATAATTTTCTGAAGCAATCAGCTCAATATGTTCAAGTTGACGGGTCGTTTCTTGCTCTAATGCTTGCGCCAGCTCATCATCAAATCCTTTAATCTTCATATCTTGGGTGAACATCACGCATTCCTCTTCTCTACTATATGCTTAGGTACTATTGTAACTCAGCTGCTTGTCCTGCCCAACTCTATGACCGAGAAAAATCACCTTCAGATTGAATTAAAGGCCCCTTTGGGGTAGCGTGTACCTCAATTCGTACCGAGGGATCCAAGACTATGTCTAATAAAACTATTTTTT
>CAYXVT010000035.1:5802-16833 GCA_964468105.1 Uncultured Candidatus Berkiella sp.
AAGCGGGAAATTCTAAAAGATATCTCCCTGTCCTTTTTCTATGGTGCCAAAATTGGTGTACTTGGGTTAAATGGCTCGGGTAAATCGACCTTGTTACGCATCATTGCAGGCCAAGACAAGGACTACATTGGTGAGCTGACTGCCCAAAAGGGGTTGCGTTTCGGATATCTTCCTCAGGAACCCCAACTTGATGGTAGCAAAAATGTTCGTGGTAACATTGAAGATGGTGTCCGTGAAACCAAAAATATGCTTGAGCGCTTTGATGAAATTAGCGCTAAATTTGCCGAGCCGATGGATGATAAAGAGATGGCGGCGCTGTTAGAAGAGCAAGGACGTTTGCAAGATGCCATTGATGCGATTGGGGCTTGGGATCTAGATAGAAAACTTGAAATCGCTGCTGATGCTTTGCGTTTGCCCCCATGGGATGCCGATGTGAACACACTGTCCGGTGGTGAAAGACGTCGCGTTGCCTTGTGCCAATTATTATTATCCGCTCCAGATGTTTTATTACTAGATGAACCAACCAACCATTTAGATGCCGAAAGTGTTGCTTGGCTTGAAAAATATTTACAAGATTTTCCTGGTACTGTTATTGCCGTAACCCATGATCGATACTTCTTAGACAATGTTGCTGGTTGGATCTTAGAGTTGGATAGAGGCCGCGGTCTCCCCTTTGAAGGTAATTACAGTAATTGGTTAGGTGAAAAAGAAAAACGCTTAGAGCAAGAAAAACGCCAAGAAGCAGCACATCAACGCACCGTGTCTGCTGAGTTAGAATGGGTTCGAACCAATCCTAAGGGTCGTCGTAAGAAAAACAAAGCACGGGTTGCCAACTTCGAGGAACTCAATTCTAAAGAGTTTCAAGAACGCAATGAAACCCAAGAGCTCTATATTCCACCAGGACCTCGTTTGGGTGAAAATGTTATTCAATTAAAGAATATTTCTAAATCACTTGGCGGCAGAGTCTTAATTGAAGATCTAAACGTTGTTATCCCACGTGGTGCCATTATCGGTATCATTGGTCCTAACGGTGCAGGTAAAACAACGCTGTTTAAAATGATCACAGGGCAAGAAAAACCTGATCAAGGCGAAGTCGCTATCGGTGACACCGTAAAATTAGCCTATGTTGATCAATCACGTGATTCATTGAATGACAAAAATTCCGTCTGGCAAGAAATCTCTGATGGCTTAGATAATATTACAGTTGGTCAATTCTCTATGCCATCGCGTGCTTATGTGGGCCGTTTTAACTTTAAAGGCACCGATCAACAAAAGCAGATCGGATCGCTTTCTGGTGGTGAGCGCAATCGGGTTCATCTTTCAAAAATCATTCGCAGTGGTGGTAACGTATTGCTGCTTGACGAACCAACCAACGATCTCGATGTGGAAACCCTACGTGCACTTGAAGAAGGCTTACTGGCCTTCCCAGGCTGCGTCATGGTTATCTCGCATGATAGATGGTTCTTAGATCGCGTGGCGACGCATATCCTTTCCTTTGAAGGCGAAAGTGAAGTCCGCTGGTTTGAAGGCAGTTATAGTGAATACGAAAAAGATCACTTAGCACGCCTAGGTACCGATGCTATTCAACCACATCGTATTAAATATAAAAAGCTCGTCGAAGTTTAAAGTCTCATTTCATATCCAACCCGTCCGCCTAGCTATTAGCGAAGGCGGACTGCTAAAACGATGCGCCAAAAGGTGGAAAACATTTTTCTTAGGCAGTTTCTGCCGGAAAAGATTCTCCCGCACCATGGCGATAATCCGGAAATGAAGTATGCATATGGGATATTTTCCAATCGCCGTTTTCTTTGTGAATCACTATGGTTCCACGAAAGTCATTAAAAACATGCTCTTTCCCCTCAATAGTAACCAGCGCCTTGCACACCCCGGCAGCCCAGGTGGCATCCTTGGAGCTAGGAACAAGCGATACAATATGAACTTCGGCTTTGTCAGATTGGCTCCAATCACGCTGCATTTGTTCTTCTAAGGCTTTTAAACCGACGCGATATTCATCTATGCCAGTTCCCCAGACATTGCAATCTTTGGTAAATAGTTTTAACAGCGCGGTAATATTTCGGCCATTATAAGCATAACAAAATTGCTCTAGTATTTGTACCGCTTTACTTTTTTCAGGTAATTTCATTGGTTAGACCTCAAAACAAACTTAGATAAATATTTGCCATAATAAATAGTCAAATATTCAATGTCTGTCCGGATCTATCCCTGACAATGAGTCAGCAATTTTGATAGTTTGGCGCGAGTAAAGCCCGATCGCTGTTTAATACGGGTAATATAAGTTTCAACGGTTCGGGGAGAAAGCGTCAGCACTTTGCCTATTTCTTTATAAGTAGCCCCCTGAGTTAAAAGGCGTAAACAGGCAAGCTCTTGTGAGGTAATATGAACAGGCCCGAAAACGCCTTGCACTTCGATGTTTTTGTTTTCTAGACAAATTTTTTGGTAGTTTACATCTCGATAGAATTCAGGCAAAACAACTCTTTTTTTACAAATATCGTCGATTAGTGGTCGATGATTTTTATCAAAAGCACTAATAAATTCTTCAATTGCTTTTTGCTTTGTTAAATAAAACGAAGCAATATTATTGCGCCTTTGATTAAGCGCAACCGCTATCATGTCATAGTAATTTTTAGAGCGTCGAAGAAGTGTCATCCCATGGTGATGATTAAATTTTTCTTTTGCCAAATTAACGGGTAGCGCCGGTAACTCTTCATCCCACAAAAACCAATAGGAGTGTAAATTTTCATGCTCAGGTGTGAAGGATGAATAAATCATCGGGCCTAGTGCATTTTCTGCAAACAGCTTCAATAGACCAGTATGATTAGTCAATAAACTATAAGAGCCATCATTATAAGAACGCAAATATTGGAAATAATTAAAACCATGCTGAGCTAGGAAGCTATTCGAAATCTGCTGAATTTTTGGTTCCAGTTGTAATGTAGGGTGATCACGCGATATTTTTAACATAAACTAACCATTGCGTATGATATTCGGGAGGTTCTAAAAATCAAACAGCATCAATGCTTAAAAATATTCAAATTATTTGTTCTTCAAATTCAGGATATATTAATTTTAATTTGGGAAAATAAGTGCGATAACGATTAACATCGCGCGTGATTAAAGGTATTCCTAGAATGGAAGCATGAGCACCTATAAAAAAATCTGGCAGTGGAGAAGTCTTTCCACCTTTGCGCTTAATATAATTCATAAATGCTTTCCCCGCTAAGAAGGCAGCTTCATAAGGTAAATCTAGGCGTTTAAATGAGCCTAATGCAGAATTGACTAATTCGATACTATCAATTTTGATTGATACTTCTGCAAATATAATGGGATTAATGGCAAGTACGGTTTTTTGTTCTTCAAGAATGGTAATTGACCATTCAGCCCAGGTAGGATCGTCCGTAATAATATCCAAAATCACATTTGTATCGACTAATATCATTTTCTGGTGAGCGCCATAATTTCTTCAGTGGTAAATTTTCCCTTGACGATACCGCGCATTTTTCTAAATGCCGAGCCATCTTGTTTTTTTCTTAGAATTACTCTGTTTCCATCAACGATAAATTCAATTTCCGTGTTCGGGAGGAGCCCAAAGCGCTCACGAATTTCTTGCGGAATTGTGACTTGGCCTTTTTGAGTTACTTGCATATACACCCCAATTAAGTATTGGTAATACTAGTAAGAGTAATACTGGCGGAACTCAATGTCAATAAAGCATGACGCTAGCTGTCACTAAGCGTGTATTGTAACATCCATCTACAGAGAGTGTTATTTACTTACTTTTCAAACGTCCTAATCAGACTGTTTTAGAGTATCTTTTATGACAAATGCTGCAACTTCTACCCTTGAATTATCTATTCTAGATCCACTTATCAAGTATTCACTTAAGGAATTGAATTGGATTTAAAAATTCCGTAACAAAGGCTAAAATGCTCCAAAAATGTGTATAAGTATTTCTAACTATAGGAGATAAACATGAAATCTTTAGCCGCACGCCACATGACCATAATAGCTGCCTTTTTTGGATTGTTTAACAATGCTCATGCGCAAGAACATTTTGAGTTTAGCGAGCTAAACGTTGATAAGAGTGAATATGGTGTGCCTGGTGACAGCCCAGCTTTAATAAAATTTGCTACAAATTTTAAAGAAACACCGCAAAAAAGTAAAACAGGTAAAACGCTGCTTACATTTAATAAAACAGGTTTTGACATATTATCTAATGCCGATCATGTTGAAAAAAATTGGATTATAAAAGATTTTTTAAATCAATGTGGTAAAGGTAAAGTCGTTTTAGATATTGGCGGCGGGTTTGGAGCATTAACTAAATCAGCATTATCAAAAGGGACAACCGTTATATATTCAGATATGTCTTATCAACATCTATTGGTAGGCTATAAAACGATTGAGCCTAAATATCATTCACACGTTTTCTTAAATGATCAGGCTTTACCTGATATTACCTTCCCAGCTGATAGTTTTGATGCCATTGTGGCGCATCGTGTATTACATTTTTTAACACCCGCTGAAATAGAAAAATCAACAGAAAAATTTTACCGATGGTTAAAACCTAATGGCAAATTATATATCGTCGCGTTATCACCGACCAATGCTGCTTACAGAGATATTGTCTTACCCCAATATGAAGCAAGATGGGAAGCAGGAGATCGTTGGCCAGGATATCCGCTAGAGGTCAAACAAGCGTTACCCCATCAAGCTTACAATTTGCCAGAGACAATGCATGTGATGGACGAACGCCCGCTTAAAAGGTGTTTAAAAGAAAAGGGGTTTTTTATTCTAAAACACGACTATGTTTCAACCATAAAGCTCGGGGTTGAAAAAAATAGGGATGGTAAAGAATCAATTGGCATACTTGCACAAAAGTAAAGGAAAGGAATGCCCCTGTTGACGGGGCCTCATTAGTAATAAAAAATAATAACGCATAAAAAAGCCCGGATGACCGGGCTTTTTTACAACTATCATTTTTGTTATTTAGGAGTGGCTGCAGGAGCAGCAGTAGTAGCTGCTGCAGCTGCAGCGGCACCGCCACCCGTGCTACCTTCTGTTAAGCTAAACTGGCAGTTAGGTGCTTCAAAGTTAGAGCAGGTTGCACCAGTCCATTCTAGTTTTAATTTTTGGGTGGTTTTGAGACGCACGCTTAACCAATTGGTGGCTTTACCATCATCAGTTGGCCATTGGTAATAGCAGGTTAATTGATTGTTTTCATAATTTGCTTGCATGAATGTAAACTTCTCAGTCATGGTTGCAGCAGGCTTATTGGCATTTGAAAAGTTATCAAGGTACCAATTGAGTTTGTCACCCGTTTTCCACTGAGCCCCAATACCTTCTTTGGTTGCTTTTTCAAACACACTTGGTGCCTCAGGGCAGTTATCTGCAGTGGCAAGAACAGGGAATAATGAAACCCCTGTTAATATAAGTAGTGTTCCAACTATTTTAAAATCAAACAGAGATTTTTCATTTTTCATAACGGGCCCCATTTAACGATGTTTAACTCAATTAATTGTAGTATAGCTATATAAACTGTGTTTTTCTCCTGGATGTATATCAAGAGTTTAGCTCTAAAGAACGATACTTTATAAGGTAATCATCGGTGTGCCTGCCCTCACTCAAGGTAAGAAGTAATACTATGGCTTTACTCAGTATTCGCGATAAACTCGTCCTCTATTCAAGCTTAATCATTTGCTTGGTGGCAATTCCTAATACCTTGTCTTCTTATTGGAATGAAAAACAACAATCGCTCAAAAATTATCAACATCAATCAGTCAGAGTCGCTCAGATGATTGAATCATCGCTTATCGAAAACTTAACATCAAAAAACGTTACTGAAATAAACAAAGAACTACAAAACCTCAAAGTAAACCCCGATATTCAAGATGGCATTGTATTAAATAATGAAGGGAAAATTGTTGCCGAGCTTAATAGTGCAAGTAAAACCAATTTACCTTATCAAAAACCATTTTTAGAACAAGTGACCCAAAGTAAAGATATTAGTACCTTTATTGGTGAACGATTCTTAGTTGCTGGTGGACCACTCACAAAGGCAGATGGCCAAGTGGTTGGGTTTATTTATATTAAATTTTCTCTAGAAAAAGAATTTGAGAGCATTCGCAGCACTCTCTTCCTGAATTTATTAGTACTTGGGGTTTGCTTATTCATAGGACTATTGTTAGCAAGAGTTTTGTCTAGCCATTTTACCAAACCCATCATGGAGTTAATTCGTTTAACCAATAAAATAAGTTCGGGCGCTAAAAATATCGAGTTTCCTGAACTCACTAACAGAGAGTTTGGCGTATTAGGGCAAGCGCTAAAAATCATGGTGCATAATTTATCTCAAATCCATGAGCAATTAGAAGAGGCCACTGTTGAATTGGATAATAAAGTTAAGATTAGAACAAAAGAACTTGAAAGTGCTAGTCTTCGAGCAGAAGAAGCTAACTTGGAAAAATCAAGATTTCTGGCGAACGTATCACATGAAATTCGCACCCCCATGAATGGCATCATTGGAACGGCCAGTTTACTGAAAAGCACAAACCTTGATCATGAACAACGCAAATATGTAGATGTCATGCAATTATCTGGTGAAACATTATTGGATTTAATTAATGATATATTGGATTTATCCAAAATTGAATCCGGCAAATTAGAAGTTGAACACATCCCCTTTAGTGTCCGTCAAGTAGCCGAAGAAGTGATGGATATATTAGGATATAAAATTGATGAAAAACAGTTGAGTTTTGGTTGTATTGTCGACAATGATATACCTTATCAACTTCTTGGCGATCCGACTCGTGTTCGACAAATTTTATTGAACTTAGTCAGTAATGCTATAAAATTTACTCATCATGGGCATATTAAAATTAACATTCACCTTGAAAAAAATGAAAATATTACTGTTAAACTAAAATTTACTGTGGAAGATACGGGGATTGGGATCCCACCAGATAAAATTGAACGTTTATTTAAAGCGTTTTCTCAAGTTGACACTTCAACAACCAGACATTACGGTGGCACAGGTTTAGGCTTAGCCATCTCAAAGAAATTAACTGAAATCATGGGTGGAAAAGTTGGTGTGAATAGTACACCTGGTGCTGGCTCCACTTTCTGGTTTACTTTAACGCTAGTAAAAGATACCCAACAACCTTTTGTTCATTTTTCAGAAACGCTTAAACAAAAAACCTTGCTTATTTTAGATGATGATCCGATTAACATTGAATTTTTAACTACCTTATTACCCCATTGGGGTTGTATTCCTAAACATACAAAAAATGGTGCTCTTACGTTAGCTTGTTTGCAACAAGACGCAGCTTTTGATTTTATTGTTATTAATGAAACGTTCATTAACCCCTCCTTTATGTCACAAATTAAAGGGTATTTAGAACAAAATCCAACGCCTTTGATTATAATATCTAAGGAACATGATTTTAAATCACTCACCAGTCAGACAGCTATTCACTTAAGTGGTGTTTTTAATGCTCCACTAAAAGAAAGCAAAGTCTACCGAACCTTGTTAGACATTTTAGGTGAAAAAGTAGAATCGCAAGAGGCGACCCCTTCGGAAAAAATCATTCCGGCTAAAAATGCAAAAGATATTCATGTCTTGGTGGTTGATGATAATTATATCAGTCAACAAGTTACTGTTAAAATCCTTCAAAAGATGGGGTATTCTGTTTCAGCTGCAAACAATGGCGCTGAAGCAATTGAAGCTATTGGACTCATCAATTTCGATATTGTTTTAATGGACTGTCAAATGCCAGAAATGGATGGTTTTGAAGCAACACGCATCTTACGTCAAGACAAGAAAAATGAACATCTCATTATTGTTGCTTTAACAGCTAATGCAATGAAGTCAGATAAAGATCAATGCTTGGAAGCAGGCATGAATGATTTTATGAGCAAACCTATCAAAGCGCCTATTCTGAGTGAACTAATGCAAAAATACACTAATGCAATACATCATGAAGCTCAAGCTGACTCACAACAAAATAAAAACTAACTTAAATGGGAAAGTGCTTCGTTCAATGAGTTGACCGCAATAATTTCAATATCCTCATTTTTCTGTCTTGGCGCATTTGCTTTAGGCACAATGATGCGTTTAAAACCATGTTTAGAAGCTTCTAAGATCCGCTCTTGACCACCAGGAACCGGACGTAATTCGCCCCCAAGACCAATTTCACCAAAGAAAGCACAGCCGTTGTCTATTGTTAAATTGCGATAACTGGATAATACAGCGACTAAAATCGCTAAATCTGCGCCTGTTTCGGTGATTCTGACGCCACCAACAACATTCAAAAAGACATCCATCTGATGCATGGCTATGCCACCATGGCGATTAAGGACAGCTAATAACAATGCTAAACGATTATGATCATAACCTACGGTAACGCGACGAGGGATCCCATGACTATCATCGACTAAAGCTTGAATTTCAATGAGTAAAGGCCTAGAGCCTTCCCATGTCACCATGACAACGGTACCAGGTGCTGGAAAACGGTTACCCGATAAAAAGATGGCGGAGGGATTACTCACACCACGCAAACCTTTATCTGTCATGGCAAAAATGCCTAATTCATTAACCGCGCCAAAACGATTTTTGATCGCACGAACCATACGAAAGCGACTATCTTTTTCGCCTTCAAAATATAAAACCGTATCAACCATATGCTCTAATACGCGAGGACCCGCAATCGCACCATCTTTGTTAACATGCCCCACCAAATACAAAGAGATCCCCGATTGTTTTGCAAATCGCACTAAATGAGCGGCGCTCTCTCTTACCTGACTCACAGAGCCTGGCGCTGATTGTAACGTTTGCGTAAAAATCGTTTGTATAGAATCAATAACCATGATGCGAGGCTTATTGGCCGTCGCCAATGCAATAATGGTTTCAACTTGAGTTTCAGCTAGCAAGCGAATAGGCACCTTACCAACGCCTAAACGTTGCGCACGTAAAGATACCTGGTGTAATGATTCTTCACCAGTGACGTAAAGAGCTTTGCTTGGATCCGGCACATTAGCAAGCGCTTGTAGAAGTAGGGTTGATTTTCCAATTCCAGGATCGCCGCCAATAAGAATAACCGAGCCTTCGACTACCCCTCCCCCTAAGACTTGATCAAGTTCAGGCAGACCAGTAGAGAGTCGCTCTGTCGCAGTTGCGGTGATATCGGGCAAAGGGATTAAGGCAACATCTTGAGGACCAGCATACCCTTGCCAGCGAGTATTTGTTGAAGCTTTGACCAGTGCAATTTCAGTCAGTGTATTCCAAGCACCGCAATCAGGGCATTGTCCAACCCATTTAGGACTCAAGCCACCACAATCATTACAGGTGTACTGTGTTTTTGCTTTGGCCATAGTTGGTTAGCCTTCTAAAGTTTATCTTGTTCCGCGCCGATCTCAATTATATGAGCACTTATACCGCAACTGAAATATTAATCAACGCTACGCGCGTCTCCCCAAAGAAGCGTGCGGACATCTATGAGTTTGTGTTAAACGAAAGTTTGCACATCATTGAATGCGTCCACGTTGAATCTTTGGCGCAAGGTGTTATTTATCCTATTACGAATTTCCGCGATACATTGCATAGCGTGTTATTTGAACTTAATCATGTGCGTGTAAATCCTCGTTTAGATAACGGTTTCATTATCAGTCAATTAACCTCTGCTTTAGAACAAATTGGGGTGAATGTTTACAATACACCTCGCCAAGAATCCATGACTGTTTGTTATCGACCATTGGGTGAAATCACCGAAAACGTCCGTTTCTATTTTACTGAGTCGGGTCACTGCGTTTTCCTATGCCCTAATGCAAAACTCAAAGCGGTTCCTTCACTGGTTCACCGTAGCTTTGGCTAACTTTTTAAATCTAAGTTGTAAACTTACCTTTATGAATGTAAAATTGCCGCATAGTTCGTTCTTTTGGATTATTTTGCATGGAGGCTAATTTATTAAATAGGATCCTCAATGCTTAGCGGTCAACCCCCTTCAAACTCAAAAACGCCTTTTAAACTGACTATAGCGGTTGGCAGTCCAAGCAAGCTACGAGTGATGACAAGCTTACCTAATGCTCGGTTTATTAATAGCTTATGGAATTTACATCCCGACATTAGCGCTGATATCACAATAACGTTAAGGTTAATCTATTGTCATATCACCGATAGAGGCGCCAGTGATGAAGGGAAACCTCATTTCTTTCATCATGTAGCAGCAACGGCACTTTATGAAAGCTATCATCAACTTTTAATTAAAGATAAAGATCATGGCAAAAAAGCAGGAGCCATTTTTCACAAAGTTAAGAATACGCTGGGTTTGATCGAAAGAGAATTAAAGTCTGATCAAACACTTTCTGAAGATCATCGAGAAATCCTTGAAAATTTTAAAGCAGAATTTACAGCTCATCATAATGCTATCGTTTTAGCGTTACAAAATTTACCTGAACAGACAAAAGAACATTTAGCTAAGCATCAAAACATCAGAGGGATACAGACTTTACCTTTTAGTCCCAGCAAAGTAGAACGCATTCAAAAACTTCATCCCAGTCCTAGCAAGAACACGCCCAAAAAACGTTCAAAAGATGATGTTGAAAGTCAAATGGCCTTAACAGCCACAGAACATCCTAAAACTTTGCCAAGCGCAAAAAAGGGTGACCTTTTTGAAAAAGTTAAACCAGTAGTCGTGTTTAGTAGAGCACTCATTCCAAGTAGTGTTCTACGAAAACAGGCTAAGGAATTAAAAAAAGGCACTCCAGAAGTGAAGCAGGAAATTTTCACTTCCCCTAAATCTCCTAGAAAAGTATAGAGTTAATAGGCAAACAATAATCGCATGGATGCTGATTTTTCAATATATATCAGGTGATACAATGAAAAACGGCGCAAATTCTTTAATCAATCCCTCTAAAAAAGAAACTTTTCGATTAAACGAAGCTATCGAAAGCCCAACTAAATATCTCGTGGCAACCACTTTACCCCATGCAAAATTTATCAATCAGCTGTGGAATTTAGTCGAT
>CAYXVT010000035.1:16843-19718 GCA_964468105.1 Uncultured Candidatus Berkiella sp.
TCGATAATATTCGCGATGAGATAGCCTGGTGTTTAAATTTGGTTTATTCCCATGTTTCACAGCGTGGCGCCCACAGCCAAGGCAAAGATAACTTCTTTCATCATGTGGCTAGCACTGCACTCTATGAAAGCCATAGCAAGAAAAAAATTAGAGGTAAAAATCACGGATTAAAAGCAGGTGGCATTTTACAAAAACTCATCAAAACAATCGATAAAATCAAAAATCTATTACAAAAAAATGAACAAGCAAGTGCAACTGATCGTGAATTATTAGAATATTTCCTCGCAGAATTGACGGCTCACCATAATACCGTTGTTCTCGCATTACTTAAACTACCCACTAACAGCCAAGATCACTTAAAGAAATATCAAGGCATTGATTTTGATAATTTAAAACAAATAGAATTAAGCTCTGCCGATCAAGCACGTGTTAAAGAAATGCATCCACCCCCCTCACAAATCACACCTAAAAAATTAACTCCGGCGGCTATTCAAAGTCAGCAGGCCCTTCAGGCAACCGAGCCCCCTGGTAGTGAATATGAGCTTGGTATTGAGTATGATGAGTCACATTATCATGATGACTGTGATACCACCAATAACCAGCCTTTAGTAGATAAAATGAAAGAATTACCTGCCCAAGCAGAAATAGAAAAATCACCGACTGCAAGAAAACTGGAATTCCCAGAAGCGTCCTTGATGTCGTCCCCGCCGGCTATTACATTTCAATACAATAGCTATGAGCCCGATCAAACGCAGCAAGCAACAGCCACTCGCAAAAAGCGTAGAAAATCGAATAAAAACAAAAAGTAACTTGCTCACAAACAAATGGTTGCATAAGCTAATTATATGAAATAATTATTTTGAGCAACCATGATACTTTCGCTATTAAGCTTTATTCGTCTAATCATTGGTTTAGTTGATCTTATTTTGATCACTGCTGTTGCCTACACGCTCAGTTTCCTCCCCAAGCAGTATCGTCAACATTGGTATCGCCCTCTCTTTCGGTTTTGGTGCTGGGTTTTTATACGTGCCCTACGTGTTGATTTATTTCTCCATCAGAAAAACCAACGTGATTTACCTAAGCAGTATATTTTAATAAGCAATCACCCCTCTGCTTTTGAAGACTTGGGGATGTCGGCTCTATTTAATACCTATTATTTAGCCAAAATGGAAATGAAGGATTGGTGGATATTAGGTCGTATTAGCCAAGCCGCCGGCACGATATATGTGCAGCGCGAATCTAAAGAGTCTAGACAAATAGCCTCAGAAACTTTGCAGCAAGCTCTTACTGATGGCTTGAATGTGGGCATCTATCCTGAAGGGGGATGTAAGGGAAGACGCATTTTCCTCCCTTTCCGATATGGCGCTTTTGATTTATCCATGCAGACAGGCGTTCCTATCATACCTGTTTTTTTACACTATGAAGCACAACAAGAATTTGAGTGGCAATTTCAACATTTACTGTACAAATTATGGATGATTTTACGTTCTCAAAATCGACGCGCTAATTATTATGTCTATGACGCTCTTGATCCAAAACAATTCGCCTCGAAAGAAGAATATTGCGAATATGTTCAAAATCTCTATTTAGAATGGCAAAAACGATATTTGGATTAGTAACCGTGTAATTGCATTCAAATATATTCATTGACCTATCTTCATCCTACCTTCTTTTTTATGGTTCACTAGAACTTATAAAACCATGAAGGATTAAATGAAAATGCCTATAAAATCACTTCATACATTAACAGCAAACAAGTATTTTGTTCCCTATGGTATCCCTTTAATACTCTATTGCCTGTTTGCACTGATCTTGATGGTTATTCTTTTAAAGGCTCCCAAAGAAGGTGAACTTGCAAATAGTTCAACACCTGTGGAAACTTCGGTTGTTGAGAATGTTAATTTTAATTTAATCAGCAGCTGGCATCTATTTGGATTCGACAAAGAAGCTAAATTTCAAAAAGTGAAAGATGCCAATATCAAATTAGTTGGGATTATTTTTGATAATAGTAATAGTAAAGCCATTCTATTGGTAAATGCAAAGGAACGTGTTTTACATGCAGGCGACAAAATTGATAATAACTATAGTATTCAAAAAATTGAACAATCTCGTGTGATTGTTGGCACGAGCGAGGGAGCACAAGAGCTAGATCTGTTTTCAAGCTTAGAGAACTCTAACAAAAATGTAAGCAAAAATCCCTCTTTAGCAAATATGAATGATGCTAATCAAGCCTTTAATACCAATAATGATACTGGCCCTGCCAGCCAACCTGATGATGCTATCGCTCAACCAAATAATGTTAACGATGACGCTGCTCAGGCTTATAGTAATGCTGCCATTGGCAATAATAATCAAAATGCGGAAGACTTACCTAAAAACGTGGCCAATAAGATAATGCAATTACGTCGCGGCAAATTCTAAAATCATCGCCTTTAAATTAGCTGCTTTGGCTGTTTGATACAAAATCCAAGCACGTCACATAGCAAATGGTTCATCTGCCACTTTTCCCAATAGGGATATTGCTTGCCTGCCAGAGGATGAGAAAAGAATTGCATATTT
This sequence comes from Uncultured Candidatus Berkiella sp., assembly GCA_964468105.1. GTDB lineage: Bacteria > Pseudomonadota > Gammaproteobacteria > Berkiellales > Berkiellaceae > Berkiella. Next base: position 19,403 of record CAYXVT010000035.1, read on the forward strand.
CCTTTGGAGTCTCTTAAAGCGATCACTTCTGCTAAACCGGCATCATGATACAATTTCAGTTGAACTTCAAAATTCGCCAACCATTGCGAGAGTTGATTGTTTTGATATTCAATACTGAGGGTATCTGTGTGGGCTTGTTTGTTCATAAGTTGTATTTGCAATTTACCCATACTGCCCATCCCCCAAATAAGACTTTCTCCAATCGGATACTTAGGAGGTAGTAGCTTATTCATGCGTTGGTAGTTGGCAGTGCAGCAAGCCATATAGGCATTAAAATCCATTCTATAAACCAAACTTTTTTTATGTAGATTGCTTT
>CAYXVT010000036.1:0-12439 GCA_964468105.1 Uncultured Candidatus Berkiella sp.
ACCGGACACTTAAACTTTGCCGGATACCGGACATTTTAACTTTGCCCTAACAATAGTTTTCTGTGTATTTGCAACTGATATCTACTTACTCTTGGAAAGAATAACCTTCCCTTCAACCAGTCCTGGTTTTTGAAGTTTATTAATTTGAATTTCATCGACATCAATATTAAATTCTTTCTTTAAAGTTAACAATTGATTGATTAACTGATCGAAAGGGACCTCATTGAAAGTGATGCTCGCTTTTGTTTCAGATATTCTTACGATGGAGAGATTATTCGATGAGCTTTGATTTTTAAATTTCTCTTCCACAATACTGAAAACATCTTCATTATTTTGAGAGGGCATATTACCTTGAAGGTTCTTTAGTAGAGGCGCTTTTTGGTTCATCCACGCTAATAGTTCACTTTGCTCAATTGCTTCATTTGCTAATTCAACTTTTCTATCATGAATGGGAAGCCAAATCCCAAAAATCATCAAGCAAAGAACAATAAAAGCAGCTAGACTACCGAGGATGATTTTTTCTTTTTGTGTTTTACTATTTAAATATTCTTTTATCATTTTTCACCAGTTTTAGTAATGCTAAAGACAGCACTTAACTTATCTTTTTGTTGCGTAGTCGTTTTTTGATCAATGTGCAATGGTAATTTTTTAAGTTGGCTCTTAAAGCTATCAAGACTCTGATTCGTTGTCGCTTCAACAGTAATGACTAATGCCCCATTTTTATAAGCCAAGCTGGTCAGTGTTATTTGTTGATTTTGGCTCAATATTGTTCCAACATTAAAAGCCAAGTCATAGAAAGCGCCCCCTTCTTTATTTGATAAAGAATTTAGATCTCTTTCAATTCTGAGCTTTGGGCTGACAACATCTGTTGCATTAGGATACAAATCTTTATAAATGCTAGAAATTTTATCATTTAATTCTCTATTTAAATTTTCATATGAATAAATATATTTAATTTCAACTATTGTAAAGACGAAGAATGCAATCAAAAATAAAATCAAACCATGAATAAGAATCCGTCTATGGTTGACATCATCAGCAATATCGCCGAAAGAGTGATGTAAAAGGTTGATATTTTTATTATCCTTATTAAATACATCCCAAACAGATAGTTCATTGTAATGTATGATTTTTGCTATATCAGGATATTCATCGAAGCTAATTTTGTTTGAGTCTTTTGATGATCTGGTAACAGTAATTTTGTTAGGTTTTATATCAATATTGCTGTATAGGTAATTAAGGAATAGTCCTAGTTGATCCAATTCTATAGAGAAGCCGCTGTTGGGACCGGTATTGATAACGGCTGCCCCTTTGTCGATCCAGATTTGCCATTCGTTTTCTTTTGAATTTAGCGATAAGCATAATGGAGAGAGTACGTCAGGCTTTATATTGTTTTCTTTTAGTTTATCGATCCAAAACTGTAACTTTTCATTGCTGACAAGTGCAACTGTTAATTCACCATCATGAACTTTTCCATATGAAAAATGTATGGAATCAATACCTGTCATCAGATCTTCTTCTAGGATATTAGGAACAATTTTAGTTAATTTGCTTTGATTTGTTTTTTTTGGGATGTGTATTTTTTTGATAAGAATATCAGAGCTTACCATCAAAACATAAATTTTATTATTGATTAAATCAACGCGCTTTGTAAGGTCAAGTAGGTTTTTGTTTTCTGACTTTTCAAGTATCTTTCCATTTGGGTCAAGCAATAACCAATCTATGGAGTCCATTGAATCAGAACATTTTAATAGAAGTTTATTTTTCATAAAGTTCCAAAGCTTCGCCATTCAACATTAATTTTAAAACCATTGTTTACTTTTATCACTTTCAGAAGTGAATTCAAAGTTAAGTCAATATTTTCATAGTGTACCGTTATTGAGGAGAGAAAATATTCGCTTTGTATTGTGATACTATTTTGGTTTGTTTCAATGTTTTGTAATGGTCCTAACGCAGAAAATGCTTCCGTTGTCGTAAAGCCATTCATGCTGTCCCTAATTTTAATAATAGAATCTGCAGCTTGCATTGTTAGTTTAGGACTCAATGATAATAAACTATATTTCGTAGCAGAGTTAATGTTTAATGGCGTAACACCAGGTAATACAAACATATTTGGAAGAAATTGTAAAAAAAGATCTCTGCTCATTCCATCAAAGGGGCGTAGTTCTGTTATGCTACTAAAAGGAAAATTCATGTCGTCAGGATTGGCAATCATGGAAAATGGAGCAAACACAGAAGTCAATTTTGAAAACAGATCTGTTTCTAGCCCATTTTTATTTGGAGCTAAATTAACCAACAAATTATTGAAACTTTCGACTACTTCATTGTTGATTAAATTGTTTATGTTAAAGTGCCCTTGTATGTCTGTCACATCCCCTTCAATATAGCCACCTTGTATTTGAGTTTTTGATAATGAAAAACTTTTCGTCGGTTTGTTTTGTTTGTAAAAGGCAAGAATTTCAGATTTAGCCCATTCCTCAGCGCCTAATGCGATATTTATTCCTTGATTAGCGGCGAAATAATTTCTTGAATGTCGAATATCAATCCTTTGATTGATAACAAGTGAAAAAACAACGATCTCAACCAGTACCACAATTAATAAGGCGACAATTAATATGGTACCCTTTTGCGAGATGAGTGAGGCTCCATGTTTATTCATGATGGGCCATCTCGATTACTTTTTCGATAGTACCAATATCTTCAAGTTCCATCGTAATTTTTATGCCAGCAGGCGTATGATATTGCCAATCTTGAGTGGGTGGCCAGTTTGGATATTGGGCCAATTTTTGATCAATAAAAACCCATTTTAGCGAATGAACTTTGTCTAAAAGAATTTCTTTTTTAATTGATACTATATTGTCTTCTTTGAAACTTTTAATAATTTTGTTGCCTTCAAGATAATATTCAACTTCTTCTAGGCAAGAACGTTTCAATTCATAATCAGGATTAATGTCACCCGTTTTGACGAAATGCAATTTATTGCCAGATGTATAAAAAGAACCTTGGAGTTGATTATTTTTTTTAACTTCTACTTTATTAATGACTTGGCTGAAATCAAATTGAAGTGTGCTTATCATAACCTGAATGTCAGCTAATCGTTCTTCATTACCTTTTGAAAATTTGACGCTTTTGAGGATCTGAAGAAAAGAACCTGAGATAATCGCGATGACAATGACAAAAATAAATAATGCAGCTAATACTTCGATTAAAGTATACCCTTTTGCATTTATAATTGTTCGATTTTTATAGGGATGCATTAATATAACCTGTTAAGCTATAAAGTGGTTCGCCTCGTGAATTTTGTATAGAAACTACAACTTCATCAACGCCTGCATTCCAACTTGCTCCTCTTTTAATCTTGTATATCCACTCACTTCGAGCCATGCTGACTTTATTGGATAATATGTCACCTTTAGGAGCTTTTGTAATACCAAGTCTAATTTGAGCCATCATATTTGAAGCAATAATTGAGGCAATGGTTTTATCTTTTAAGATTTGACTATTCTTTGTCATTTCTAAAATGGCGAGAAGTGAAGAGGTAAATACTAAGCTCACAACAACAAGTGCAATTAACACTTCAAGCAATGTAAATCCCATTAGATTATTTTTCATTTTTAACTATCTCAATATTGCCGCTGTCATCGCCTAAAATAGAGATCTTTGATGTTCCATCCACGCTTTTTATTGCGATGTTAAAGTTTGTAAAACTTCCATTAGGGTATATTTGCATTGTGTTGATATTCTCAATTAACATATTTTTCCCTATTGGCATATTACCCAGCAGTGAATCGTTTTTAATCCAATCCCAATAGTATTTTTTATCTTTTAATTGTAACTTTTGAAATCCATAATTTTCACCATCAACCATTAATCTTAAGTTAGAATGCTGTAAAATTGCTTCTTGCTTTGCTAGCTTAATCTTTGCCACTATCGTGGTGGCAGCGTTCTCAATTTTTACTGATTCGTTGTAATGAAAATTCGAGTTAATGACAATAAATGTTAGCATTATCATAAAAATAAGAATGACAACCATGATTTCAATTAAAGTAAAAGCTTTAGAACTATTTTTGTTCTTCAATTGACCAATTTCCTATTTCGTTCTTCTCATCTGATTTGCCACTTTTGCCAGTAGAAAAAATGTCGATTTCTTTATGAACACCAGGGTTGAGATATTGATAAGCGGCACCCCATGGATCATTTCTTAATTGCTTAACATAACCACCTTCTCTCCAAGCCGGTGGACGTGGATCATTCTCAGGTTTCTTAACCAATGCTTTTAATCCTTGATCGGTGGAGGGATAGAAACCATTATCTAGTCGATACATTTCCAAGGCATTCTCTAATGCCAGAATGTCTTGTTTGGCTTTGACGATTTTTGCATCATCTGTACGGCCAATGATGTTGGGTACTATCATCGCAGCTAAGATACCTAAAATCACGACAACAACCATCACTTCAATTAAGGTGAAGCCGGATTGATATATTTGTTTCATTTTATGATTCATCGTTTATCCAACCATATTTGATAATTGAAAAATGGGGAGTAAAGTTGCTAATACTATGAAAAGAACTAGTGCGCCCATTAACAGAATTAAAATCGGTTCAAATGCAGCAAGAAGAGTATTAATAGTAAATTGAACATGTCGCTCTTGATTGTTTGCACTTCGCATTAACATTTCTTCTAAATTACCTGAGTTTTCGCCGCTGGCAATAAATTGTAAACTACTAGAATTGAAATAACTGGATTTCTTTAAAGCTAAATAAATTGTTGAGCCTTCTTTAATCCTATCTTTTGCAATTAAAATTTCCTTGCGAATTGGTTTTGAATTGACTAAATCAGAAGCAACCTGAAACGCTTGTAAAATTGGCACAGTCGCTTGAGTTAAGATGGCAAGTGTTCTTAGGAAACGAGCGGTTTCAATTAACTGGATTGTTTTGCCAAGGATTGGGATATGTAATACGAAAGTATCAAATTTTTCCTTTATGGAATCGATCTTTAACAATCGTTGAAAAGCAAACAACAATGCAACTATGAAAATAAAAGTAAATAACCCAAATTTTTGCAAGAAATGGCTTATATGTAAAAGTATAACCGTGACAAAAGGTAAACCTGCCTTAGATTCTTCAAAAATACTAATAATTTTAGGGGTAACAAAAATCAATAAAAAAGTAACAATGCCAACAGACATAATAGTCAGAATGCAGGGATAGATAATAGCCTGAATTATTTTTTGCCGCATTTGCTCTTGTCTATCAAGATATTCAGCCAAATGTTCTAATACTTTATCTAGGTGACCTGCATCTTCTCCAGACTTTATGGTTGCTCTATAGACCTTGGGGAAAGCTTTGGGAAATTCATTTAGTCCATAGGAAAGTGAATATCCTTCTAATATTCTTGAATGAATAGCTTCGATGATTTGTTTTACATTCTTGTTATCAGTTTGTTCGGCGACCGATGCAACACTTTTCTCAATTTCCAAACCAGCGCTAATCAATGCAAACAATTCTCTGGTTAACAAGGATAAATCATATGCCTTTATTTTCTTATCTATGTTTTTTGTTTTCTTATTTGATTGCGTTGTTTGTTTCGAAATGGGAATAATATCGACTGGAATTAATCCATCAGCACGAAGTTTATTTCTGGCTAACTTCTCACTATCAGCATTGATAGTGCCACCACTTTCGTTTCCTTGATTATCAATAGCCGTATATTGAAAAAGTCCCATTTTTTTAACTCACCATGACTTTTTGTCCGCTGATGACACGAAATACTTCTTCTAAGGTGGTTTCACCTTCTATTACACGTTTTAGACCATCGGTTAATAAATCATCTGATTTTTCTTTGAGATAGTTCCTCATCAGCTGTTCAGATTCTTCTGCATGAATCATTTCTTTAAGTTTTTCATCAATTTCGATGATTTCATAGATTGCTATTCTTTTCTTATATCCCACATGATTACATTCTTTGCAACCTACTGCATGATATAGGGTAGTGGTTCCTTTTAAGATGGGATAGAGTTCCATTTCTTTGGAAGTAGGTGTGTAAGGTTGTTTACACGCATCACAAATTTTTCTAACCAATCGTTGAGCGATAACGCAAAGTAAACTTGAGGAGAGCAAGAAAGATTGAACCCCCATATCCTGTAGTCTGGTAATCGCGCCCAAAGCACTATTGGTATGTAATGTGGACAATACTAAATGTCCGGTCAAGCTTGCTTCAATTGATATATCAGCTGTTTCTTTATCGCGTATTTCCCCTACCATGATAACGTCAGGATCTTGTCTTAAGATGGCTCTTAAGCCTTTGGCAAAGGTCATACCAACTTTAGGATTAACTTGGGTCTGGCCAATACCGGGTAAATCATACTCTATTGGGTCTTCAACAGTAATGATATTTCTCTCTACATCATTTAGATAATTTATTGTTCCGTACAACGTTGTTGTTTTTCCTGAACCGGTAGGTCCAGTAACAAGTATGATGCCATGTGAATGATCGGCAAAGTGTTTAATTTTGTTTCTGATATCCACTCTTGGAACCAAGTCATCAAGTTCTAACTTGGCATTTTTTTGGTCCAATATTCTCAATACGACTCGTTCACCATGATTCGAGGGTAGAACAGAAACGCGAACGTCTATCATGCGACCTGCTATTTTTAAACTGATGCGACCATCTTGTGGAATTTTCTTTTCTGCTATATCTAGTTTTGCCATGACCTTAATTCGAGAAACAATAAGGCCAGATAGATTTTTTGAAGGTTTGAAAATTTCATGCAAAACACCATCAATTCTGAATCTAACCGAAAATTCATTTTTAAAAACCTCATAATGAATATCGGAGGCATTCAATTTAATGGCTTCACTTAATAGGGCGTTAATGAGTTTTATAACTGGCGCTTCTTCTTGTGATTCAAGAAGATCTTCTATGTCAGGCATTTCTTCTAATATCGTATTTAAATCTAAATTTTCTTCTAAATTTTGTGCAAGCTGAGTAGAACCTTGTTCTCTTTTTTCAAAATGAATATTTAAAAGATCGACAAATTCTTTTTCAGAAACTTCTTTCACGGAAAGAGGGCACTGAAGTGCGCGTCGAATTTCCAATAATATTTCAATGTTTGGTTTTGCGCATACCACATCAACATGATTTTCATTGAATGAATCAATAAATACCTTATGTCGTCTGGCAAAACTAAAATTGATTATTTTTCTATCGTCCATCACTAATCTTCATGACCTCTTAAATATATGCTCTTCAGGATTTATCTGAGTCTTAGGTATAGTATAGCTATTGCTTATTTGTTCACCGTTAATTAGAACAGCTTTAGTTACGTGCATGTTCTTGTAATTCTCTTATACTCATAAGTAGAGTCTATTCACTATGTAATTTTACCTTATTAAATTGCATAGTTCATAGTTTGTTAACTATTTAATTTCTAAACCTGTAGAAAACATATAGATAAGACAAGTAAAAGCGCATGATTCGTAATAGGTCAAAATTAATACTGAGTATGTTTCTATTAATTTATTTCCTTTTTAATGCTGGATGTATGAGGGAAATTAATAGAAGCTTAACCAGAATTGAAGCTAAAGATAGCTACTATAGTGGCAATTTTGGACGTTCATTTCGTTTGACTGAAGCGATGGCATATGAAGGGGATGTTAAATCAGAATATACCTTGGGCTATATGTACTTCTACGGAATTGGTGCACCAGAAAATAAGCCATTGGGGATTGCCTGGATCAAGGAAGCTGCATTAAGAGGTTATCCTCCTGCGGTATTTGCCTTAAAGAAATTAGTGAGAGAACCTGGATATTCAGAGATTGAACAAAAATCAATTATCGCGAAAAATCATCCAAAGGATCTGAGTTTTCAAGAATCAAAGCAACAACCAATAGGTCAAGATATTTCTGTCAAACCCGCTCAAGGTGATGATTTAGCAGGGCTTCAAGAGGCTAATGTCCTTGCTCTACAGGGAGATGCTAGTTCCCAATATATGCTTGGTTATATGTACTATTATGGCAATGGAGTTGAACAAAATAAGTCTTTAGGGATCCACTTAATCAAACAAGCAGCAGAAAAAGGGCATACCAGTGCTGTTATTGCATTAAAAAAGCTTGAGGATTTTAATCAAACTGTATTAGCTCAAAGTAATAACTCTTCAAAAGATCAATTTATATCACTACTTCAATCTGAAAAAATAGAAAAGAAGCAATTATCACAAGAAAACAGAATGAACTTCATGTCACTTTTAGCAACACCTCAACTTGTTAAGATTGATAGAAAAGCTCAATTTATGTCATTGATTAAATCAGATGCACCCGTTAAATCGAAAAAATCAAAACCAGTTGATGTCACCTTGAATTTACTATCATTTTTAGAAGTTAAGCCCACACACGCTTCAGATATGGCAGATGACAATTTCATTTTGCAGTTAGGAACTTTTGCTAATCCTGGAAATGCTGATTCTTTGCTCAAAAAATTAAGCCATAAGGGTTATCAAGCTTATTCAACTAAAACAAAACAAAATGATAAGGAACTTTCCTGTGTCTTTATCAAATCAAAGAACACTTCTGTTTATAAAATGAAAGAAAATCTTGAAGAACAATTCAATTTAAAAGACGTTATCGTTTTGAACAAAGTCAAACAACCTACTGAAAAATTAATTCTATTAGCCTTTCTTTAATCTAAAACTTATATTTTATTGACGTAGTACCAATCATGAACTTTGCTTAAATTAAGAGTAATGCTGATTATTTGTCTGGTACCTAACAAATATACTTATTAAAAGGTTAAAAGAATGCGATTTCGTTTGGATGCCTTTTCGCTGCAAAATATCATTCAAGTTTTTGTCTTGATACTATTTTCGCATTGCGTTTTTGCGGTTGAAAAAAATAAGGAAATTTGGAACTTTGAAAATGCGGATATCCAAACCGTTGTGAAAAGGGTTTCAGAAGCAACAGGGAAAAACTTTATTTTAGATCCAAGGGTTCAAGGTCAAGTTACGATTATTTCTCAACACCCATTAACCCCTGATGAAATTTATCAAACATTTCTTTCGGTTTTACGGGTGCATGGATTTCAAGCCATTGAATCCAATAATGTTGTTAAAATCATTCCACAAGATAGTGCTAACAATGATACTGGGAATGTGGTTACAAAAGTTGGAAATAATAGTGATCAACAGATTGTAAAGGTGATCCCATTAAAATTTGTTTCACCTATGGAAATGGTTACGTCTATTCGTGAAATGATCCCAAGAACCAGTCATATCGTTGCGCTAAATGCTACGAATCATATTCTGATTGCTGATACGCAAAGTAATATACTTAAAGTTGAGAAGATTATACATCAAGTTGATACCCCGCAATCGCAAATGGTAGATATTATACCTGTAAGACATGCTTCAGCTCCTGAACTCGTAACAACATTGACTGCATTGCTTCGCGATAAAGGTGTAGCCAAAACTTCACCAGTGAGTTTAGGTGCAGATGAAAGAACTAATAATCTGCTTGTCTCGGGTGGAACGCAGGAAGTACGAGAATATATACGTCTAGTGGTAAATAAATTAGATTCACCATCAGATAACAATGCAGATTCTGAAGTGATTTATTTAAAGTATGTACAAGCCAGTAATATCGCGCCTATTGTAGCTGCGTATTTAGAGGAATCTCTACATTCCAATAAGGAAGAAAAGGTTAGAGCCGCAGGTAAAGATAGCCAAGCTTCTACCGCGATAGCAACCGCAACAGCATCCAATCCTACTCAAGGCGGTGGTTTTCCAAATCACTTACGTGCACTTAAAGAAAATTCAGATACTGGTGGCCAACAGGGCAGTCTATTTACAGACAATGAAAATAAACCACAAAGTGGTATTATTAATCGATTTGTTCAGTGGGAAGAAACGACAAATTCAATTATTGTCAAAGCACCACCGACCATCATGCGCTCAATTAAGTCAATTGTTGCTAAATTAGATATTCGCAGACCTCAAGTAATTATAGAAGTGGTAATAGCAGAAGTGAGCCTGGATAGGTTAGAAGAGTACGGGGTAGAGTGGGATGTTTCTCCTAATGCGTCAATTAAGTTTGGAACCAGATTTCCAGGGCTTAACACGAATGTTGATGGAACTTCTGGTGGTATTGTTGGTGGATTAGCTGGTGGTGTTGTACAAGAATTAGGTGCAGGTTTAACAGTAGGTATATTCCGTCATGGCAGCTTACGCGCTTTGGTAAAAATGTTGGCTTCAGATGCCTCAGCTAATGTGTTGTCGACACCGACGTTAGTGACTTTGGATAATCAAACGGCATTGATCAAAGTTGGTCAAAAAGTACCATTTGCCATAGGTCAAACCAATAATCAAAATACTGGTGGTAATCCCTTTACCTCATTTGATAGAGAAGAAGTCGGATTATCTTTAACCATCAAGCCACAAATCATAAACAATCAAGAAATTAAATTACAAATTGAAAATATTTTATCGAACATTATCCCTAATAGTGCGAACAACAACAGTGGCGGAAATCCAACGACATCAGAAAGAACAATTGTGACAAATGTCTTGGTCAATGAAGGAAAAATTTTGGTTCTAGGCGGGTTGATACAAGATGAATGGCGTGATATTAAATCACAAGTTCCTTTTTTAGGAAGAATTCCTTGGATTGGCAATCTATTTAAAAGTGAAAGTAAAGAATTGGTTAAAAAGAATTTGATGATTTTTTTAAGACCAAAGATTATCCATGATGATGTAAAAGGCGTCAGAATTAGTACAAGTAAATATGAACAAACACGCAGAGCACAGTTAGATTCATATGATGTATTGGATCAATATTTTGTTGATGAGCCGATTACCCCTGAGCCATTAAGTGAAGATGACTATTATCCAAAAGCTAAGCCTAAGAGCAAACAGGTGGCAATGGATGTAATTTTACCATCGCCATTCGAATGACATCCCCTCGCGCTGCGCGCGGTCCCCTGTCAAAGGGGACAAGTTTGCTCGTAACCTCGCATAAGAATTCACTTTACCCCCTTTGATAGGGGGTCGTGAGCGCAGCGAGCGGGGGGATGTCAGATGTTATAAACAACCGCTAATTTAACGGATTGTATGATCGGATTCATCGCACTATTGAATGTTGGATTGATAATAGTATTATCAATGATAAAACTATCGGTCTCTAGGGTTTGTCCAGCTGAGTGAAAATTGTATTCCATTCTTATGCCAATACCGGTGTCTCTAATGGGAAATTCAACCCCCCCGCCAACAACAAATCGTAATGGCCACTGAGTGGTTTTGCTGGAAGTTGCAACAGGATAAAAGGGTGGGTGTCCACTATAAGATGCTTCAAAAGTATCTTTGCTTGCTTCAACACCAGCTCGCAGATATGTAATATAAACTGGAGGCATAAAATACATTAAAGATTCAAATACGTATCCCATTCGTGCTGTTAGGCCAATCACGACTTCGCGCTGATATTTAAAATTGCCATTCCATCCTAACCCAACTTCTCCTAGCATCGCATTTGTATCAGAAAATGCAAAGGGGTGGTCCTGCCCCATTTTTTCCCAATCAACATTGAGCTCTAACCCAAGGATCCAATTTTCACACTGTGCTTGATAGCCTGCTAAGAATCCATAGAAAAGTCCGCTATCATCATAATCTTCAATAATATAAGTTGGAGGGATCCCAGCAAAAGCAACAGCAGGGTTGGTATAGATCATACCAAGACTCATATTAGAACTGCGTCCAGCAAAGCCACCAGAAGCGCCGATGAGAAAACTTCCGGGCTCAGCTTGTACACAAGGCATTGCAAATAAAGCTATAGAAAGTCCACACAAAATGGGTGATTTGATTTTCATATCTTCCCTAATACGCATATCAAAAACGTTCAATCTATTGGTTCTTTACGCTGTCAGCTCTTTAGCCCCATTTGCATTGATGGCCGCCTCTTTTGCTTGCATCCATAGCGTGATGGCTTTCTCAAAGCTGTTAGCGACTGTTTCAACGAAAATTTCCTGACTGATATTTTGTGTCAGCCATTGATCGAGTGATTGTTGAAAAAGACTTTTACTAACAACAAAACCCTTACAATGAGGATGTTTAGCCGCAGCATTGAACATAACGTTAAGTTGCTCAAAAGAGGCTTGTTGGCCTAATAGGAGCACTCCGCGGCAATAGCGATCATTATCAGCTATCACACGTTGTAAGCAATCCCAACTACGGTGATCACGTTGTGGAGCGATTTGCCACCAATCGGGATAGATCCCCAGTTCATAAAACCGTTGCATGATGTGACCAATGGTACTGGCTGTGATCAAACTATTGGTGGGTGGACTAAGCTCGATAAGTAGTTCATGCCCGGTGTTACGAGTTGCTCGATAAAGCAACCCTAACGTGGTTTCTTGCTGTTGACGCAAAGCATATCTATCGTCTGGATGATAAATAAG
>CAYXVT010000036.1:12449-19417 GCA_964468105.1 Uncultured Candidatus Berkiella sp.
AATTTAACCGTGTGATGTCTTGGCCATCGTAATAACGTTTGAGTGATATCAGGATCTCCCTCGAAACGAAGTGGCACTTCATTAGGGACATCAAAAGAACGCATTAACAAATGAGAAGAGGGTAATAAATCAATAATGTCTTGTTCTGGTTGCGCATCACTCAAAATACAAGCATTGGGAAAATGTTTGGCTGCTTGTTGTATCCCTTGCGCAACTAACATTTTCGCTTGATGGATTGTGGCTTCATCGACATTCGCTGTTTGTGCCATTTTAAGCCATTGTTGATGGTGACCGAAACTAAATGTATAAAGTTGTTCTTGATTATTAGTACGGTTAGTAGCGCTGTGAATGTGTTCAAATAAAGGTGTTTGCGTGGCCTGAATAACGACTTGATTCTGCGATGCGAGATACAAGTTAAGTTCATCGATGCTTGGCAAACCTGCACTATGTTCGCCTCTTATTTGTGACAGGCAAACAGATGCCATTGCAAATTCACAACTTTTTTCTAAAGAATGCTCATTTAGCCAACCATATATAAAACTTGTGATAAAGGCTTCTTTTGCTGGAAAGCATGAGGAGTGGGTATTAAATCCTAAATGATGAGGCACGGTTTCCCACTCAGAAGTAATATGGTGTGAAAAAACAAAACATCCTCTACTATTTTTAATCACAAAGTAAGCATTGGTTAAAGTACGTAGGTGTTGTAGCGCTTGCGTCGTATCATTGAGTCCAGCAATTTCTTGAAAATCTTGTTCAAAACCAATAATCAAATCACATAAAGGTAGTATGCCCTGTAATGCTTTTGCAATGACATCGGGTGCCTTAATAGGAAAGTAATCTAATGCCAGAATGATTTTTTGTTTTCTCTCTCTAGCCCCAGTCAATGCGCTTCGAGAAACAATATGACTATTTTTATTGAAAAAATTTGAGGCACCCACAAGCAGTGCATCTCCCTTAGCAATAAAAAGGGGATCAATTTCTTTGTAATCTTGTGACATATCGGCACAATTGTCGGTATAGAGCATGACGGGAAAAGTGTTCTTGTTCTCCATACCACGAAACTTCAGTGCGCTTTGACGAGAGGGATCGGTTTGCACTTCCCTGGTATCTACTTTTTCCTGGCTCATGGTTTGTAGGATGAATTGCCCCATTGCATCCATACCCACTTGCGAAACAAGAGCCGATTTTAAACCAAGACGTGCGCAACCTGTGGCATAGGCAGACATTCCACCCACATACTTTTTAAATGAAAGCATATCTTTTAAAGGTGAGCCAAGCTGTTCGCCGTAAAAATCAACAAAGGATTGCCCAAGAGCAATGATGTCAAATTGGTGAATTGGTTTTGTCATATTGTCCATCCCTGTAAATCACGTTTATTTTTACAACCAAAGCCACCTGTAAAAATTAACAGTATAAGTTCGTAGCGAGTATCCTTTCGCGTATCTGCTATCAAACTACAAATGATCATGGATGAGCAACTTAGAACCCGCGCCATCCGAAAAGGATGGCGAGGTATTAATGAAGAAAAGAGGAACAATAATGCTTAGACAGTCGCTAACCATTCTTGTAAAGATTCGCTTTGACGTTCCATGTACTGTGGCTCTTTGAAGGTCAGAGTCAGCAAATTCATGCCCTGGATAGCGGCTAAGTAATAAGTCGCTAGCTGAGTTGAACGCTCACCTTTGCCCATTTCACGGAATTGAACTTCGACCCACTTAAGGATATCTGCCATGAGCTTAGATGCTGCATTTGCAAGCACGCCACCTTGTTTGCCAAGTTCTTGGCAAAGACTACCAATGACGCAGCCAAAACGCGCCAATGTTTCTGATTGTGCGTTGTTATGCTCCAACAAAGCAGTTAAACGTTGTTTGATATCTGGGATCTGTTCCCATTGTTGAAATAAATTGCGCCATTCTGTCATTCGGCGATGCAATACCGCGTCCATAATGGCTTCTTTGGTTTTGAAATAGTAGTAAACGTTTCCTAGTGGAACATCTGCTAGTTTCGCAATGTCAGCAAGTGTCGTGGTGTGGAAAGTTTGCTCATAAATTAATTTATCGGCGGCCTCAATCAGTCGCTCCCGTTTATCATTTCTTCTTGCTCTTGGCATGTCAGTCTCCCTTTACATCAAAATCATACAGCCGATGTTAATAATCTAGTTAAGCGAGAAAGGCTGGAATATTAACATAAGTTGCACTGCTTGTCATATCCATTTTTTTATTTTTGTGAGGGTATATGAGGTTAACTATGTTAGCAAAGTTTTTGAGAAAAGGTGGCATTCTTAAGTAACCGGGTTACACTGAAAGAAACCCTTTGGTCTTCAGGGATGAGAAAAAGGCGTTTTAGTTATGAAGAAAACTTTATTATTGTGTGGCCTCTACTTAATGACATCATCAGCCTCTGCTGATATCGGTGTTGCCTTTGGTAGTGGGCAAGGTATTCAAGATATCAAACCTTATCGAGTCGCTCTGTCATGGGACTTTGGTCCTGTATGGCGTAAAAAAGAACTATGGGCATTAAACGCCGTCTGGGAAAACAGTTTTGCCATTTGGAACGGTCCGCGCCGTGTTACCTTAACTCCTGATAGAGCAATTGATCTTAATGCTTTTACTTCAGGCCCGATGTTTCGTTGGCAACGACAACAAGGATTTCCTGGAAATCATATACTTCCATATGCTGAGTTAGGTGTTGGACTATCGTGGCTTTCCGAAACTGAAATTCAAGGAAGAATGCTTTCTCTGCACTTTCAATTCGAAGATAAATTTGGCTTAGGGTTCCGCTTTGGCAAAAAGCAACAATACGATGTCGCAATGCGTGCTTATCACTATTCTAATTGTTCCATCAAGCGACCCAATAGCGGCGTACACCTAGCCATGGCAAGCCTTGGTGTCTGGTTCCCGAAATAATTTGCGTGTCAATTTCGCCTAAGTTAAAGTGCGTTTATTAAACTAAAACCGTGAAGTTAACATTTTTATGCAAAAATATATGATTGCTCCTTCCATTCTTTCTGCTGATTTTGCCCGTCTAGGTGAACAAGTCGATGCCGTGCTAGAGGCCGGCAGTGATATAGTGCATTTTGATGTGATGGATAATCATTATGTACCTAATTTAACTATTGGCCCTTTAGTTTGCGAAGCGCTTCGCAACTATGGCATTAAAGCACCAATAGATGTGCATTTAATGGTAAAGCCAGTAGATCCTCTCATTTCGATGTTTATTCAAGCCGGGGCAACCTATATCACTTTTCACCCTGAGGCCAGTTTACATGTTGATAGAAGTTTACAATTAATTAAAGAAGGTGGCTGTAAAGCAGGATTGGTGTTTAATCCGGCAACCCCATTGTCAGTTCTCCCTTATGTGATAGATAAATTAGATATGATTTTGTTGATGTCGGTTAATCCAGGTTTTGGTGGACAACAATTTATTCCAAGCACACTAGCCAAAATTAAAGAAGCGCGAAAAATCATTGATCAAAGTGGTCGTGACATTCGTTTGGAAGTGGATGGCGGTGTGAAAATCAATAACATTGGTGAAATTGCAGCCGCGGGCGCCGATACTTTTGTAGCGGGTTCTGCAATTTTCCAAACGACAGATTATAAGAAAACGATTCAAGCTATGCGGGATGAAATTACCAAAGCAACTCAATTAAAATAAAGGCTCTTGCATAAGAACACAATGGAACTGGATCGAGCAAGGATAGTCGATGAAAATTTTAAACGTCGCGTATTAGCGCAAGATTTCCCGCCTGCCATCAGCTCAACTTCACCGCAAGAGGTTGGTTTAGATAAATCAACCTTTTTAGCATTATTCGATTCTCAAATGATCAGCCGACATATTGATCTGATGGCGCGTCAATTACGTGAACAGCAATTGGGCTTTTATACCATAGGCTCAAGCGGTCATGAAGGGAATGCGGCGATTGCGGCTGTTTTTAGACAAAATGATATGGCCTTTTTGCACTATCGCAGTGGTGCTTTTATGGTGCAACGGGCTAAAAAAGATCCTTCTATCGATATCATTTATGATCAAATCTTATCCTTGGTGGCCTCAAGTGAAGATCCCATTAGTGGCGGTCGCCATAAAGTGTTTGGCAGTCTTCCTTTATTTATTCCACCTCAAACCAGTACTATTGCATCCCATTTGCCAAAAGCATTAGGCGCAGCGCTTTCTATCACTACAGTAAAAACATTAAAAGAAAATAAATTTTCTAAATTACCCAATGATAGTGTTGTGTTGTGTAGTTTTGGCGATGCCTCCGTTAATCATTCAACCGCACAAGGTGCTTTTAATTCGACCCAGTGGATTGCTGGCAAAGCGCGCCCGTTACCACTGGTTTGGATCTGTGAAGATAATGGCATAGGGATCTCTGTACCAACACCTGTGGATTGGATAGAGAAAACTTTTTCGCTTCGATCGGGGATCGCTTATATTTCCTGCGATGGTTTGAACTTGAGTGATGTCTATAAAGGTGCGCTCAAAGCGCAAAGCTTGGCTCGAAAGGGGAACGCCGTTTTCTTGCATATGAAAACAGTGCGCTTACTGGGACATGCGGGATCGGATATTGAATTTCAGTATCGCACCAGTGAGAAAATAGAAAAAAATGAAGCTAACGATCCGTTACTTCATAGCGCACGGATCCTTTGCGAACAGCATTGGCTCTCACCCAAAGACATTATCGATTTATATGAACAATGCCGTGAGAAGGTAGGTGATGCCGCAAAGCGTGCATTATTAACACCAAAACTTAGCAGTGCTTTCGAAATCATGTCATCGATTATACCGCCACACAATCCAGCCAAAATAACAGTTTCAAATTTCCACCACCAGCCTGATGCAACGAACAAAAACATGGCGCAAAGCATTAATCTGGCATTGAATGAGGTGTTAACACACTATCCCAATACAATCGTCTTTGGAGAAGATGTTGGTAAAAAGGGCGGTGTTTATCGGGTGACGGCAGATCTTCAAAAGAAATTTGGCCAAGCACGAGTGTTTGATACGTTATTAGATGAGCAAACAATTTTAGGAACAGCCATTGGTTATGCACATAATGGGTTTATTCCTATTCCAGAAATACAATTTTTAGCTTACACCCATAATGCCGCCGATCAAATTCGCGGAGAAGCTGCCACCTTATCTTTTTTTTCCAAAGGTCAGTATACCAATCCCATGGTGATTCGGATCCCTGCTCTTGCCTATCAAAAGGGTTTTGGAGGCCATTTTCATAATGATAATGCCATTGCATTTTTGCGCGAAATACCGGGGATTGTGATCGCTTGCCCTTCAACACCTTCTGATGCAGCAAAGCTATTACATGCTTGTGTACAGTTAGCTAATAATGAGCAACGTGTCGTTATTTTTTTAGAGCCTATTGCACTCTATATGATTAAAGATTTAAATGAACAAGAAGAGGGACCTGTTCATTTTGGAGAATTGGGTATTGAAGGTGATGAAACTAGTGATATTGTCATCATCAGTTATGGTAATGGAATGCATTTATCAAGAATCGCTGCAAGTAAATTAAAGGAACACCACAAAATAAGCGTAAAATTAATAGATTTACGTTGGTTGGCGCCATTGAATACGCAAACGCTTATTCGAGAAATCAAAGGAAAATCTAAAGTCTTGATAGTAGATGAATGTCGTCGTACGGGATCATTGAGTGAACAAATTGTCACCTGTTTGGTAGAAAATATGTCACCTTTACCAACTATAAAACGTTTAACAGCAGAAGATTCATTTATACCTTTAGGACAAGCTTGGGAATTCATCTTACCAAGTAGTGACAAAATAATTGAAAGTGTTTTGGGCTTAAATAAGCGTACATGAAAGGAAACCCCATGGAAGATTTATTTTATCTTGATGAGCAATTAACCACTGAAGAAAAATTAGCCCGTGATAGTACGAGGCAATTTGTTGATGATGAAGTAATGCCGACGATTACAGATAATTTTGAAAAGGGGATCTTTCCCCGATCGCTTATTGAAAAAGTGGCTAAATTAGGTGTGCTAGGAATGGTGTTGCCTGAAACGTATGGGGGCGTGGGTGCCAGTCAGGTTGCCTATGGCTTAGTGTGTCAAGAATTGGAACGTGGTGATAGTGGCATTAGAAGTTTTGTTTCTGTGCAAAGCTCCCTTTGCATGTATCCCATTTTTGCCTATGGCAGCGAAGAGCAAAAAATAAGATTCTTGCCACAAATGGCGCAAGGCCAACTGATTGGTTGTTTTGGTTTAACAGAGTCTGATGCGGGTTCTGATCCTGCAAGCATGAAAACTAAAGCGGACAAAGTGCAGGGCGGTTGGCGTTTAAATGGTTCTAAAATGTGGATCACCAATGCAACGATTGCCGATCTCGCGATTGTCTGGGCGAAAACAGACAAAGATCAGATCCGAGGCTTTATTGTCGAAAAGAGTGCTTCTGGATTTAAAAGTAATGAGATCAAACACAAATTATCCTTAAGAGCATCCATTTCCGGTGAAATTGTGCTTGAAGATTGTTTTGTGCCAGATGCCAATCTTTTGCCTGGCACAGAAAAGGGGCTCATCGCAGCCTTAGGTTGTTTAACCAAAGCACGCTATGGCATTGCTTGGGGTGCGATGGGCGCCGCAATGGCGTGTTATGACATGGCACTCAATTATGCTAAAGAACGTATTGCATTTGGTAAACCCATTGCCAGTTTTCAATTGATCCAAGCTGATCTGGCAAATATGGTTACCGAAATTGTTAAAGCACAAACCCTCAATTTGCAATTGGGCCGCTTGATGGACACTAATCGTGCAAACTATGTAATGGTATCAATGGCGAAAATGAATGCCTGTCGTGAAGCATTGAAGATTGCCAGAATGGCGCGAAATATTTTAGGCGCTAATGGCATTAGTTTGGAATACCATGTGATACGCCATATGAATAATTTAGAGTCGGTGTTTACCTACGAAGGAACTGATAACGTGCATACGTTGGTATTGGGG
>CAYXVT010000037.1:0-9204 GCA_964468105.1 Uncultured Candidatus Berkiella sp.
TTCATACTTCCTCGAAATGCTGCTTTGCAAAAAGAATTGATTTTATCAGTGTAAATAATAATTGCAATGTTTTGTGTGAGGTTTTTTCATTTATGATGAAAATTAAAGATGGCCGCTAACTTAATTATTGCGAAATAGGCTCATTAATTCAGTGATTTTAAAGATTTTTAATTCTTATGCTATATTTACTTACTCAAATGCTCATGTTCCAAATTGATGTCAGGAAAATCCCGAATGAGTGCTATTCGAAGAGAAAAGGATAAATTGTATTTATCCTATTATGCACAACCAAATGCGAAAGCAGACAAAATCGTTGGATTGTTTCAAGATCATATTAAAGTACAAATTGCGGCACCTGCCACTGAAAACAAAGCCAATCAACATTTACGAAAATGGATTGCAAAAGAATTTCAAACCCCTTTATCCAAAGTTGAATTAATAAAGGGAGAATTAAGCCGTTATAAGGTGATATGCATCGATGGCCCGCGACAAGAGCCATCATGGCTGTCGTCGTTTGAAATTTAAAGATGACAGGGATCTTTATTATTTACCTGCCCTGCCTATCGTGCTAATGTTCAAATTGCTCAAACAAATAAGCTAATTAACTAAATATTGAGGCGTAGTATGTCTAAAGGCGGCAGCATTCAATTTAGAACTCAGCAAACTATTGATACGGTTGCTGATGATGAAAACGTTAAAATTTTTGCTCCTGCGTGGGTAGAAACTGCCTTAGCGAAACTTGCGCCAGAACTAAAAGATGCCCAATTTGAAATTGGTGGAACAGGTAAATATTTAACCATTAAAGATAAAGTCTCTTTAACTGATCTGGTGGCGATTGCCAGAAATGAAAGTGTTAATTGCTCGGGCGTTATACACTTTGATTTATATAAAGGCATTAAGAGAGAAACCATTATCGCTTTACGTGATCTGGTTAAACATTGTGTTATTGTCGGAAAAGATATTGCCACAAACTATGGCGGTTTCTGTTCAAGATCGCATGTACTCAATAAAGAAGTGATGATTTGCGATTTGCCAGGGCTACAATTTCAACGACCTGAATGTACAGGTCGGCATGTGGTTGTCTCCCCAGAAGATCTCCCGCAAGGCTCGATTGATCAAGAAATTTTTGAAAATACCGTTGGTGAGAAAAAATTATCATTTAAAGATGCAGAACAAGATAAGACAGGTCGATTTTTGCTCGCAAGCTTTAATGGTAAACAAGTCCTCTTTGATGTGATGGCTTATCAAGCCTTTATTATGCAAGATTTTATTTTGGCTGCCACAGCCTTAAACGCACAAGCTGAATTAACCGATCCAAAAGAGGAATTAAACTTTAAGTTTCTTAAATACGGGGCCGGCTTCTTTGCTTCTGGCTTAGGAGGAGAGGCTAAAGGCAAGCTTCCGCAAAACCTAGCAATTGGGGTGTTACGGGCATTAGAGCAACTCTTTCAGTCGGTCCCTGACTTACGCAGTCAAATAAAAAGAATTGAACTTCCTTTTTATAGAGAGGCAAGCACGCAAAGCACACTAAACGCAATTGAGGCTTTATGTAAAAAACATAACATTGAATTTGCTAGTACTACGGATGATGCATTGGCACCAACCTCATCTTATAAAACCGCGACAACCAATTGTTCAGATCCGCATGCGCCTACGGGTAATGAGATGGGATATTGCAGTGTTGATGCAGCAATTGCACAAAACTTGCTAAGAAAAGGTAATAACTTTAGCCCCATATGTAATTCTAAAATGGGTCAAACCTTTATAACCGTTAATCATAGCCCGATATGGGTTACTCCAAGCGCGATATCCGTTACTCCAAGTGCGCTACCACCGCTTGCTGTTAAACCGCCAAAAAGAAGTGCATCCCATCATTACCTCTGGGGGGCTGTCGTAGCCGTTATGGCTATGGCTCTTGTTGGGATAGATCATGTCATTCGAAATAGCATTTACTCCGGGTGGACGGATCCTCTTTTTAAAATTGGTGTTTTCTTTTTTAGTGCTGGAGTAATGGTGATTGCTCGCGATAAATTTAAAGATAAACAATACAATGAATATCAGCAAAAGACAGAAGAAGACTTCAATAGGCTTACTCAAACGCAATGTGAGGCGTTTGAGATGGGTAGAAAAAGTAAAAGTCTTGGACTTTTTGGATGGCAAACATATCGTTCCCCCAAAGCCTACTATGCGGGTATAAAAGCAAATGCCGAGCAAGATGAAGCGTTGATAGAAAAGGTGAGTGCTAGATTAAGAGCTGCAAAAAGAGATTAGATTGCAACAGACTATAATTTAATGCCACTACCTAATGTATCTTAAATTTCTTACAGCCACATCGTGGCTTAGGAAATTAGCCCCACGTTTCAGCTTTTCGCCTTCCGGCTCAAAGCTTCCACATGGGGCTATATTCCTATGCAGCTTCGCTGCTATAAGGATTAGAATTCTCCTTGTTGCAGTTTACACAGGCTTCAACAAAGTTGTCCAACTTGTTTTTGACTATTTATTTAATTTTATTGCTATAATATTAATAATTAAATTCATATTATTTGTCCTCAAAACCTCATAATCAATAATATTTGAATAGCTGCTTTATTAAATTAGGTTTTATTTAATTTTGGAGTGCGTGATGAAAATCCTTTTTACAGTGATTATGTTTTTTGTCACTCTTTATATTATTGACAAAATATGTTTGTGGTTAGAAAAAAGAGGTTGGCTATTTTATCGAAATAATAAACCCCAAAGTGGTGCTCTTGGCGCTGCTTTAATGGATTTGCAAAATGTAGTCAACCCAAGCACTCGTCATATTATTGAGATTAAAGAGCACGCCATTGAAACTGAACGTTGTGATGATGACAAAGATGTGACATTAAAATAGCCTGATCGGTGAACAGAGCTAATTTATTTAGCTGTAAATCGCTTCGACTGAGGTGACTCTATTTTTTCCTTAAGCCCATTGTCCGCTATCACTTTTTCAACTTTTTTTAACAACTCATTAGGTTCTGACCGTTGCTGTTGCAAACTCTTAATTTCTTGTTCTACGCTCGCAATTTTTTGAGCAAGACCAGGCTCATCTGTTTTTAATGCATTCAGTTTCTCAAG
Source organism: Uncultured Candidatus Berkiella sp. (assembly GCA_964468105.1). Lineage (GTDB taxonomy): Bacteria > Pseudomonadota > Gammaproteobacteria > Berkiellales > Berkiellaceae > Berkiella. Next base: position 3,097 of record CAYXVT010000037.1, read on the forward strand.
AAATTGATTTATTTTTTTCTCTGGAAGTGTCAATGGCATAGGTGGTAGTGTTTGTTTTAATGGAGTGAAAATAAGGTGACTCCGAACTAATGGTGGTGGGGGTGGGGGATAATTATGACTTACTAATGGTGGTGGTGGGGGAGGATAATTAGTTTTAGCTGTAGCTGCTGTTGTTTCAGGCGCAACAGTAGTTGGATTAACCATATTTAACTTAATTTTAGCTCCTTGTGCTGCAGCCTCTTTTAATTTATCCCATTGCTCCTTAGGTAAATTTATATAGAATGAACTGGTAGTATTAGTCGGTGCGCTTATTATTTTAATATTCGGCACGGGTTCCTTTAATATTGCACCAAGGAAATTTTTTAAACTATCAAAACTTGGATTTTGGTCTAATTTAATATCAATGTTGTGTTGCTTTGCGTATTTCTTTAGATTTTCTAATTGCTCGGGAAATAACGCTACTGCCTTAACTTGAGGAACAGTTGCTTGAGGAACAGTTGCTTGAGGACTTTTTGCTTCACTTAAACGTTTACCAATCTTATGCATTGCTCTTGAGACTATATGCTTCTTTTCCTTATGATCCGATTTAAACTGTTGCTTTTTTTGTTTAGCATCTTGTTGTTGCGGAGAAGAAAGTTTTGCTGCAAATCCACTTAAATTATTTTGGACCTTTGGCACATTCGGTAATGGCGGCATTGGCTTTTGCGGCATTGGCTTTTGCGGCATTGGCTTTTGCGGCATTGGATTTGGCACTTCCGGTAGTGGGGGCATCACTACTTGTGAGGATGGCCCTGATAGTGATGTATCAGTGATTGGCGCAGTAGATGGAGGTAAAGATGAAACAGTTGAACTTGGTGCAAAACTTGGTGCAGCAGTTTGATCAGAAATAACGTTCCCATGTTCATCAAGCTGTAGTATATATCCCCCTGATTGAGGGGGTGACACAGCAGTAGGAGAACTTCCGGTCGATACGCTCGGAAATGGAATTGGTATTGGGGTTGGGCTTAAAGGTACTCCAACTTGAGGCATTGTCATTTGCTGTTGAGGCTTTTTATCATCAGTAGTGATGGCTTGTTTAGCACGGTCTTCAATGTCTTTAAATCTTTTATTCTCTTGTTCAACCTTTTTATCACGGTTGAACCCTGCAGCCATCGCGCCACCCCCGACTATTCCTGCTAAACCAACAGCACCGACGACTCCACCTGCAACCACAAGTGGGGTAGCAGCGCCCATAGTTGCTACAATTATCCCAATTCCCACTAAAACAAGTGCTCCTAAAGCAATGCCGCCTATGATCTTACCTTTGTTTTTGGACCAAAAGGACGGTTTTTTAGCTATGTCTGAAGATTTTGCCGCACCTGTTGTCATAACAACTCCATAGATGGGTGTATTTCCGCTATTTTTAATTACCTACTCTTAGATTCTTGGATATTCATATTCTATATAAAGTTCCCTAAAAGATGAGAAAAAAATAGGGAACAATGTAAATTGAATGTTGCATTGAATGAAGTTATTATTTGTACTAGCATCGAAAGTAACTCAAGGTATTGAGCTTAAAAATGGAAAACCAACCAGCCCTCATTGCAAACATTCATGCTAACTATAAAGAAGTTGGTAAAAAATGGCTAAACGAACTTCCCTCTCAAATAGCACAATTATCCAAGCAATGGGATTTTCTTTTAATTCGTGAGCTGCCAGATTTATCTTATAGTTATGTTGCCTTAGTTGAATTAAGCACAACCAAGGAAAATGCCATTCTGAAGATAGCACCTGTGGGCTCCAATATTGTGACTGAAGCAAAATGGTTGAAGTCTTTTCAACATCGGGTTCCGCAGATCTATAAGATAGATGAAGAGCAACATGCCTTCTTGATGGAATATTTTAGACCAGGCCAAAGTGTTAAATCCTTAGTTAAAAATGGGAACGATGATGAAGCGACCAGAATCATATGTCAGACCATTTTAGAATTACATCGCGACCAACCTGACTATTCATCATATAAACATTTGAGTGAACTGATGCCTGCGCTATCTGTGCTCAAAGGTCATATTGATAGTGTTTTGCTTTCTAAAGCGCAAGCGTTATTTGCAGACTTAACTGCCGATAGATCAATCGATGTACTGTTACATGGCGATCTCCACCACGATAATATCTTATCTAGTGGCGATTCATGGAAGGTGATTGATCCCCATGGCTATGTGGGCGATCCTCTAGCTGAGGTGGGCCCAATGATTCATAACCCTTTCGATTGCTTTCCCATTGGTCCCGTTAAGAAAGTCATTGAAGCAAGATTGAACATTCTTTGTGAGATGTTGCCTTATGATCCTAAAAGAATCCAAGCTTGGGCATTTTGCATCACTATGCTCTCAGCCGCATGGGATTTTGAAGAGAATTTAAAACTGAATTATTCAAAAATTGAAAAAGCAATGATCATTGACTCTTTCAAGATTTGAACACATCAATATTAATTTAAGTCTTCATAATTTGGATCATAATCATAGGAATCTGGATTGTCTTTAGTTGGTATACGATAGCAGCCACGTCCATCACAATTGTTTTGCAAATCACTATCAGCATTCTCATTTACATTAGCTACATTAGCCCCAGTTGAAACGAGTCCAGAACTACCTCTGCTTGGTAGAACATCAATGTTATGAGATTGTGTTGGTAAAGATGTTGCATCTGTACTTCCTGTCACATTATTTGCGGGTACGCTAGTAGTTGCAGAGGAAGAAGTACCCATTGAATTTGATGGTTCACTGCCATGAGAAGCGGAAGAGGGGGTAGAAACAGAAGATGAGCTCGTCGAAGGATTACTTGGGGCGACGGCAGCCGATCCTGTTGTTGAATTAGACATTCCTGTCGCACCTGCGCCTCCGGTGGAGCCACCATGCATGCCACTTCCATATACAACAGTACTCAGTACAATAAGTGCAAATCCAACAAGTGAATTTTTTATATCAACCATAACGACCCCCGAGTGTGTGTTTTCTTCCAGATAAACGATTAAAATCTATCTAAAGATTAGACAACTTTTCACTAATAAAGTTCAAAACTACTTTTTGCTCATTGCCGCTGTCATTAAGATCAACAAAATAAGTCATAAAACGTATTATTTAATTAATTTGGATAAATTTCTAACATGCAGATTAACGGCTTTCTAATTCCATTCATCGGTTCGTGATTGATCACCAAAATCACTTCTCCTATAGTCATCATCCTTAAATAATTAGAAATATCGGGGGAGGCAATATGCCAGGTGATCAAAGAACAGAACTTACTTTAAACGAATTTATTAATCTCATGAGCGCTTTAGAGCTCGGAAATTATATTTATCATAATCAGCGTATTTCGCTTCCTGGCAAACAATACAAGCAACTTCCGTTTGATGTCACGGTTGCCTTTAAAAAATTTAACAATGCTGTTAACTCAGAAGAATTTAAGTTTTTAGATCCTTTAACGGAATTGAAAAATTTTTTAAGTAAATTAACGAAAGCCGCTCGCCAAAATTACCAAGATTCAGCATGCTCAGAATGTGATCATGCAGAATATCTTATTGGATTTTTGCTCGACCAAGATTTTTATTTAAAGATTGATGATGAAACACTCTCTTTAAAAGCACTGATAGATAATCAGCTACCACGTTATTATCGCGTATTCCATGAAGGTAGATATGACATAAGTTCGACATCCAAGTTTGATTTTCAAACAGAACGATGGCGAGCACTGCAAAATTATCCCAGTTTACAAATGCTCAGTGCGATTTGGATAAAGTATCTTGAAAAATGTGAACAAGAAAGAATCGCAAAAGAACAAGCAACATTGCAACAGCAACAACTAGAAGAACAAGAAAGAAGACATTTAGAAGAGTTAAAAGCACAACAGGCTTTACTGAGGGCCATGCATACTTTTGAAGGGATCGTGTTGGATTTAGAAAAATTCTCCTTTGTTATCGAAGCGTTTATTAAGACTGGCAGAATTGAACTTGGCAATATCAATCAACATTGGTCTACAAAACCAAAGTTATATAAGGATGTTTCTGATCTGTTATGACACGTTGCACAATTAGTGAGAGCTAATGGATATGTTAGGCCTTAATATAAGGATATTGGACATTCTTTTGTCAATATGATGAAAGCAGTAATATTATCAGCAAAAATTGAAGGGCCTCAACAGTTTGCATCGCAGCAGTTACTAGGATTTATGCTTTACCACAATTTCCAATTACAGCACGGACATCAAGTTTTTAGCATTGCTGATATCATGAGGGCTGAATTGACCCAGGAAGATCACTTCAATCTTGCGCACTTTGGGCCAAGAAAATTGCCCTTTCTTTTTACGCAATGGCAAAAAAACCAATGTTATCCTGGAAGAAATGATCTCGAGAAAGTTCTAGTTGCTGAGCAAGAATTGCAGCGCATGAGTCAACCTCATCGAACTTATTCTCCATTTTATCATCAACATCAAGCTGCTTTGGCTCAAGGTTATCAAAGGTCGATGGGGAATAACCCGGTGCCTACAGCGTCTCGTTTAGTTTGGTAGACCTAATTGACTAACTATGCAGATTGTTTTTTTTACTACAATTTGGGGGAGTTTTGTTGACCTAATAACTCCCCTAAGCTATAGTCAGCACGCTTAATGTTTAAGTGAGGTTGAGGAAACAAAATGGCGTCCAGACAAAGTTTAGAATTATCTTTAGTGGAATTTATTAACCTTATTAAAGCATTAAATTTAGGCCATTATATATACCATTATCAATTCCCAAGCACTCCGAAAAAACAGTTCACCCAGCTGCCGAACAGCGTTAGCCTGGCATTCCGCAAGTTAGATGTAGCTGTTAACCATGATGACTTTCAGGTTTTAAATCCTAACGATGCTTTAGAAAATTTTATAGGGCCTTTGACACACGCCGCTGTCAAAAATTACTTTGTCGGTGGAAATAGTGAAACTAATCATGCTGAATATCTTTTAGGGTTTTTGTTACACAATAACGTTTATTTGAAAAGTGAGGGTGTTAGTCGTTCGCTTAGTGAAATGATTATTGACTATATGCCAAGCCGCTATAGTGTTGTCATCAGTGGACATAATAATTCGCAAGCCAAGCCAGAATATGGCTTTCTTTGCGCGCAATGGCGACAAAAGCAGAAATATCCTGATTTAGATTCTCTTCGCGCGATTTGGAAAGAAGATCTTGATAGGCAAAGACAAGCGCAAGTGCACGCACAACAAAGAGAAGAGCTAGAACTAAGAGTCAAACAAGAGATCCAAGCACAAATTGACCAATACAAAGCAATTCACACCTTTGAAGGGATGGTTCTTGATTTAGAAAAGTTCTCCTATGCCTTAGAAGGGTTTGTGAAAACTGACAGACTCGATCTAGGTAATACAAATCGATTTTGGAATAATAAACCCAGGCTTTCACCTGAAGTTTCAAACTTAATTCTGTGCTTCTCACAGCTAGCCAGATCAAATGGTTGGGCTCCAAATGCATCCTATGCTCTTCCAAATGCCTTTGGGAATATGATGCAGGCCATCATTTTTACAGCTAAATATACAAATCAGCAGCAATTTGCTTCACAGCTATTGCTGGGTTTTATGTTGCACCACAATTTTCAAATTCGCTTGGGCAATCAAATTTTCAAAATATCAGATATCGTAATGGCCCAAATGAAACCAGATGATTATCAGATGCTGAGTTTCTTTGGCCCTGGACAATTTCCCTTTCTATTCAGAGAGTGGCAAATAAACCAGCATTTTCCAGGAAAAAGGGATTTGGAGAGGGTAATTGCTGCTGAGCAAGGTAGGCCCGCGATGAGCCAACCCAGACCAGCATTTGTACCATTTTATCAGCAAAGAGCGGCGTCATTGCCTTCATTTGTGGCAGCTCAACCAGCTGAAGCAACAAAATTGCCTTCATTTGTGGCATCGAAGCAATCGTTTGCAACAACGCCTGCTCCAAAGGAGCAACGAGTAGATTTTTTGGTAGAGAACATTATTAGTGTAGAACTGAAGGCACTTTCCAAATTGGAAGACGTTCATCTGGCACAAGCCATCAATTATTTAGAAGCATACAATTTAGAGGTAGGGTTGCTGATCAACTTTGGTACA
>CAYXVT010000037.1:9214-19024 GCA_964468105.1 Uncultured Candidatus Berkiella sp.
TAGACCGGGTATGGTTGTTAAACCGACTGCTAGAAGATCTAATTCCAATTAATTCGATGACAATTATAGTCGGTATGTTGAAAAAATCAGTCAGGTTGTTGAGATCGGGCGGATGTCTGGCAAGTAAATGGGAAATAAGCTTACTGAATGTCTTCTGTTATAGGGTTAGGATGGCTATATAACCATAAAAATGGGAAAGTCATCAAAGATCGTAACGGTTGCATGTGAGAAGACAGACTAAGGAATGGCCTGTCTCCACTTAAAATCAATCGCTTTGTTTAAGATTTGTTAATGACTTAGTAGCTCCACCTTGAAGTGAAAGGAATGGGCTTGGGCTTTACAGGGAATGTAGGGTGCCTTAGCAGCCAACATCTAGGGAGAGACTATGTTTGGCGTTGCAGTTGCGAGCCACTTATCGTGCGCAATTGCTTTTAGTATTGTAACCGCAATTCTGGCGGCACATCGGCCTACGCGTTCACAATTTCGCTTACTTATCGTGACCTGTGCCGTTACAGCAATTTGGGCAATTTTTGCAACACTATTTGCAAGTCAAATTCTTCAATATTATAGCCTTGTTAATATTAGTGAATTGGTAAGCGATGGACTCTGGTTTTTATGCCTCATTCAATTATTAAAGTTGACACAAAGAGGTAATAAAAAGCGTTGGTTCTTCAGTCCTTATTTTTATATATTCACTGGCCTTATTTTAACTTGTCTATTTGTCGGTGTTTTTACAGATCTTGGTTGGACACCAGCCAATAGCGGCCCTTATGCTAAATATAGCTTTATGGGCTATGTGATGTTTGCGGTTTTAATGTTAGCGCTCATCGAACAAGTCTACCGTGGCACTGTGCCGGAAAGACGCTGGGGAATTAAATTACTCTGCATTGGCATAGGCCTAATGTATTGCTATGAATTCTATATGTTTGCGCATGCGGTTTTGTTTAATGTTGTGAGCTTATCGATTTGGGAAGTCAGAGGTGCACTATGTGCAACCATTGCGCCTTTAATCGGTTTAAGCGCTCTGCGTCATCATAAATGGCAAGCTGAGATTTTACCGTCGCGTGCACTTATTTTTAGATCAACCGTCTTTGTCAGTTGCGGTGTTTATCTTTTGCTGATGGCTCTGCTGGGATATTTTATCCGTGAGTGGGGCGGTGCAAGAGGACAAGCATTACAAATTGTCTTTTTCTCAGGAGCTTTAATAGTATTAACCTTAATGTTGTCTTCAGGAAAAGTAAGAGCTTCTGCAAAACATTTTATTTCTAAGAACTTTTTTAAATTAAGATATGACTATCGTGAAGAATGGATAAAATTTTCCACTTTACTTTCAACTGAAGAAGATGGAAAACAACTTCCAAAACGTGTTATCAAAGCATTAGCAGACATGATGGAGAGTCCAAAAGGGATCTTGTTTGAATGGGAAGATAAACGCGGTTATATATTAAAGGAATGCTGGAACAATCCCTTTCCTAATAAAGATATGGTGGTCGAAGCCGGCGCTTTTACTGATTTTTTACAACAATCTCGAAGAGCTGTTGAATTACCTTCAAGATTTGCAGATAACCGTGCTGTGATGATCCCCACTGCTATTCGCCAGTTTAACTGGGCATGGTTACTAGTGCCATTGATTCATGGGAACCGATTGCATGCTTTTGTTATTTTGGCACATCCGCGTATAGCTTTTTTTAATTTGAATTGGGAAGTTTTAGATTTACTTTCCATGGCAGGTCGTCAAGCGGCTATTTGTTTAGCTCAAGAACAAAATGCGCAAGCTTTAGCCGTTGCACGTCAATTTGAAGGCTATAATCGATTATCTGCTTTTGTGATGCATGATTTAAAAAATGTGCATTCACAACTTAAGCTTATTCAATGCAATAAAGAAAAACATGAAAGTAATCCTTTATTTGTACAAAGCGTGTTTCAAACCGTTGAGCATACAGCTGATAAGATTGATAGGCTGTTAATGCAGATGCGTGGCAGAAATGAAAATAATGAAGTCCATGAAGTTGAAATAGCCAGCTCATTACAAAAGGTGATACAGCTGACAAATCATCGTCAACCAGTACCGCGCTTAGATTGGCAAATCGCGTTGAAAGAGATTACTGTTGAAGGTGATGAAGACCAATTTATCAACGTATTATGTCATTTGGTTGAAAATGCTCAGCAAGCAACGCCACCAGAAGGTGAAATTGTTATTGCGGTGACATTAAAAGATGAAAAATTATGTGTTTCAATTCAAGATACAGGATGTGGAATGGATCCTGAATTTATACATATCAGTTTATACAGACCTTTTGTTACCACAAAAGGTGAGAAGGGTATGGGAATAGGCGTTTACGAAGCGCGAGAATATTTACATGCCAATGGTGGAAAATTGACAGTCGAAACAGTTAAAGATCATGGATCTATTTTTAGACTCGAATTTCCCCTAACAACGCAATTTACACAACAAGTCATTGTCTAGGGATTGTCATGAATGAGAAACCGCACTTATTAGTCGTTGAAGATGATCCTGGTTTGCGTCAACAGTTAATGTGGTCATTTGAAAATTATGAAGTGATTATCGCGCAAGACAGAAAAGAAGCGATAGCCAAACTGCGTCGATTTGAACCTAAAGTTGTTACCTTAGATTTAGGATTACCCCCTAATCCAAATGGTTATGAAGAAGGTTTAAGTACCTTACAAGAAATTATATCTCTTGCACCGGATACGAAAGTTATTATGGTGACAGGGCAAACGTCGCGAAAAATTGCAGTTGAAGCAATCAGTTTAGGCGCATATGATTTTTATGTGAAACCCATCGATCCTAGAGCCTTAGCGCTGATTGTCGATAGAGCGTTTTACTTAGATACCTTGGAAAGAGAACATAAACAGATAACCGATTTTTCAGCCGATCATGCCATCAAAGGCGTTGTTACTGGCTCTCCTTTAATGCAAAAGGTTTGTCGCACGGTTCAAAAAGTTGCGCCAAATAACATCACGATTTTATTACACGGTGAAAGCGGAACCGGAAAAGAAGTGCTTGCCAGGGCCTTACATGCCTGTAGTTCGCGTGCGTTACATCCGTTTGTGGCCATCAACTGTGCTGCCATTCCGGAAAATTTATTAGAAAGTGAATTATTTGGTTATGAGAAAGGTGCCTTTACGGGGGCGGTTAAACAAACCCTTGGTAAAATTGAATTAGCCAATAAAGGAACATTATTTTTAGATGAAATTGGCGATTTACCATTATCTTTGCAACCAAAGTTATTACGCTTTTTACAAGAAAGGGTGATTGAAAGGTTAGGAGGTAGGCATCCAGTGCCCGTCGATGTGCGAGTGGTCTGTGCATCTCATCATCGTTTAGAAGAGCTTATTTTAGAACATACTTTTAGAGAAGATCTTTATTATCGATTAAGTCACTATTTCTATTCCCCCCTTACGGGAACGCCAAGGCGATGCTGGCGTGATGGCAAGAGTTTTGTTAACAAAATATGCCAGAGAATTCAAAAGACCGGTGAAAAGAATTTCGCATGAAGCGCTTGAGGCAATCCATCACTACTCTTGGCCAGGAAATGTGAGAGAACTCGAAAATAGAATGAAGCGTGCTGTTATTATGGCCGAGAGTCATCAGATAACCCTCGCGGATTTAGATCTCCCTTTACATGATATTCAAACAATGCCCTTTAATTTAAAACACATCCGAGATTCAGCAGAAAAAGAAGCTATTCAAAGAGCCATCAATTATAGCAATGGGAATATTTCTAAGGCAGCTGAGGTTTTAGGCGTCACTCGTCCAACGCTATACAATTTGATGGAAAAATTAAATATTAGTGAACCGACTTTATCGCCAGAGCATTGAAGAGATTTGATAAGTAAATAACTACGTGTATAATGCCCTCTTCATTTTTCAGGATGATTCTTCTCGCCAGTGAGGCAGTTTATTAGTCTTCAAACTTAACTGCTTTTAAGTAGTATGCAGAGGAATTTATTATGCAATTTGGTCCTGAATTTGGTGAACAGTTATTGGTAGCTGCTTTATCGGGAAATGATTTAAATCTCTTTTTTGATGATCCATACTTAGCTTCGCAGCCATTCTTATGGCTAGCAGGAGAACCTCAATACATAATGCCATTAGATTCAGCTGATTCACCTCAGGATGAAATTTCTCGGGAATCAGCAGCAGGTTCAGATGACGTTAAACCTGAAGCTGAAGTTAAACAAGACGGTGAAGTTAATCCTGAAGTACAAATGACATTAGATGCGGAAGCTCTTTCTTGGCCGAACACCGAAGGATTATTCGATGACTTTGAAACTCGTTTACGTGAAGCAGAACAAGAAATAAACAGAATAGACGAAATATTTCCAGTAAAAGAAGAAGATACGCCGCATCAATCTTCAGCAGAAAAAAGTACAGCTCTTGACGTTGATAGTTTTTTTGCGGAGAATATCACCATTCCAGTTACGAAATTCACACCAGCTATTGAGCCAGCGCCTTTAGTACTTTCTGTTACAAGTGGGACAAAAAGAGATGAAGATCAAGCGACGAATTGTGAAAAGAAAAGTGAACCTTCAAAAGCGCCGCAACCCATCGCTACTGCTTTTAAAGAATCAAAAAGAAGAAAAGACCACACTCTCCTAGAGATAACCCCGCAAGATTCAAAATTCATGCCGCTTGCGGGTAATAGACAATGCAAAGTCAAAGCTCAAGAAAAAATTAGTAATATCTTTAAGCGTAAGCAGTAATTCTTTTTTATAATTTCTTGTCCCTTCTCCCCTTGTGGGAGAAGGATAGGATGAGGATCTTAGGATTTAGAAACCCTCACCCTAACCCTCTCCCAAAATGGGAGAGGGGAAAGAAGAGGCTTCCTCACAAATGTTTCTGATACTTTTATCTTGATTCGATCGCTGGCAATCTAAAGAACTGGATCCGCGGTGCACCATCATTACGACAATTCGAATACATCGAAATGTGTTTCTGATGCTTTTCCAAAGCCATCTTTAAACTCCAAAAGATGTTATAGCAGAGCGTTTGTTCACTGCTTGCCCAATAGCTTAAATGGCTCCAGCCTTGCCCACAGTGTTCAATTGCTTGAAGGCAAACGGGAATAATGGTTTGTTCGTTACCAGAAACCAAATATTCATCACAGGCCTTATAAAGCTTATTTAGAACAGGCTTTATACCTAATGAAATATGAGGATCATCAATAGAACCTATCGATTTTTTGATATCCGAAATAAATTGAATTTGAGCGAGTTTAGGTAGTGGGTGTACGTGGGAAAGTGCTTCCTGCAATTGCCCAAGTTCTCTTTTAAGTGAAGAGATTACAACACCTTCTGACGTCTTATCCATGACATTCCTTGTCAACAATAATTAATGAAGGATCTTACCTAAGTAACTCATACCTGGATGATCCTTGTCAATAGGACAAAGTCTGAGTTTAGTACTGGTAAAAGATCACATGCTTTTACCAAAAACATCTAAATAACTAACTTTTTTATTGACATCTTTGAATCAAAGCCTTAATGTGCACCCAATTTCATCACTTGAGGAAAAAACATGCGCGTAGGTATGCCCAAAGAAATAAAAAATCATGAGTATCGTGTTGGCTTAGTGCCAAGTAGTGTTCGCGAACTCCTCGCAAATGGTCATGAGGTTTTTGTTGAAACCAATGCAGGGATGGGCATTGATATTAGCGATGATGATTATAGACAAGCCGGCGCCATCATCGTGGATACGGCTGCTGAAATTTACGCAACAGCAGATATGATTGTTAAAGTGAAAGAACCTCAGCCTAATGAATGTCATATGTGCCGAGAAGGCCAAGTCCTTTTTACCTATCTACATTTGGCTCCAGATCCTGAACAAGCAAACTTACTATTAGAGTCTGGTTGCATAGCAATAGCTTATGAAACCGTGACTGACGATCAAGGTAGATTGCCTTTATTAGCACCCATGAGTGAAGTGGCAGGCCGGATGTCTATTCAAGCCGGTGCTCATGCGCTTGAAAAAGCACAAGGTGGCAGGGGTATATTATTAGGTGGTGTCGCAGGCGTTGCTCCTGCCTGTGTTGTGGTGTTGGGGGCCGGTGTTGTCGGTACCAATGCAATGCGTATGGCAATTGGTATGGAAGCAGAAGTAATCGTATTAGATAAATCTTTAAATCGATTAAGAGAAATCGATTTACTCTTTGGAGCCTCTATACAGACTATCTATGCAACACAAGATGCAATTGAGCGTTATGTGTCCAAAGCGGATTTAGTCATTGGCGCGGTGCTAGTGCCAGGTGGTTCAGCCCCTAAATTAGTTACTAAAAAAATGTTAGCAGATATGAAACCTGGTGCGGTGTTAGTGGATGTTTCCATTGATCAAGGTGGTTGCTTTGAAACCAGTATGCCAACCACGCATGCTGAGCCCACTTATATGGTAGATGGCATTGTGCATTATTGTGTAGCCAATATGCCAGGTGGCGTTCCACGTACCTCCTCATTTGCTTTAAATAATGCAACCTTACCTTATATCGTTGATATTGCGAATAAAGGGTATAAACGTGCATTGTTAGAAGATGTGCATTTACGTAATGGCCTAAATGTTCATTTAGGTAAGATCACCCATCCTGCCGTTGCGACAGCGCTTGGCTTGAAAGGGTATTCACCATTAGAAGTGCTAAACGTTTAAGGGTGATTTTTCCCAAGATAATGCAGTTTGCACAATAATCTTGAGATCATCATATTGAGGCTGCCACTGGGGCAGCCTTTTTATTTTCGAATTATCGGCAATCACTTGTGCTAGATCACCTTCTCTTGGAGCTGAAAGCGTAACAGGTAAAGATTTTTGGCTTACATTTTCGATAGCTTTAATCACCTCGAGCACACTAAATCCATGACCATACCCACAATTCAATGTTGTAGATCCACCACCACTTTGCAAATAAGTTAATGCCTTAAGATGTGCTTGCGCAAGATCGCTCACATGTATGAAATCACGTATACAAGTACCGTCAGGGGTAGGGTAGTCTGTTCCAAAAATGGGAAGACTTTTTTGTAAACCACAAGCCGTTTGTACGGCTACTTTAATAAGATGAGTTGCCGCTTTAGTGCGTTGGCCGATGGTTCCATCTAATGCTGCACCTGCGACATTAAAGTAGCGCAAGATGACATACTTTAGTTTAGTGCTTCTTGCCACATCTTTGAGGATCTGTTCACTCATTAATTTTGAGTAGCCATAAGGATTGGTTGGTTTAGTCTCGCATTCCTCATTGATTTTATCTAAGGGTGTTGGACCATAAACGGCTGCGGTTGAAGAATAGATAAAGTTTTCGACTTGATGTTCAATGCAAGCTTGCAGTAACTTCAATGTTCCCACAGTATTATTTTGATAATACATTAATGGGTCTTGGAGAGATTCAGGGATCACAGTTTTAGCTGCTAAATGTATAACCGTTTTAATCTTTTTAGAACTGATGATATGAGATAGCAAAGCGCTATCTTGGATATCACCCTGAATAAAGTCGACACCTTGAGGTAGGCTATCCACAAAGCCTGTCGTTAAATTATCAAGTACGACAACACCTGAAGCCTTCGCTTCAAGGAGTGCCTTTACGAGATGACTTCCTATATAGCCTGCACCACCGGTGATTAAAATAGCACTAGCCGCGATTTCTGACATCAATGAAATCCCGCTGCATAGGTCCTGTATATAATTGTCGAGGGCGGTTAATGCTAAGATCGGGTGAGCTTATCATTTCATTCCATTGTGCGATCCAACCCACCGTTCGAGCCATGGCGAATATCACCGTAAACATGTTGGTAGGAATGCCTATCGCTCGCAGAATAATGCCAGAGTAAAAATCAACGTTAGGATATAGTTTCTTTTCAATGAAGTAAGGATCTTTTAAAGCGAGTTCTTCTAACTTTAATGCGATTTGAAATAGCGGATCATCGTGTAAGCCTAATTCATCAAGCACTTCATAACATGAGTTTCGCATTACTGTTGCGCGTGGATCGAAGTTTTTGTAAACCCGATGTCCAAATCCCATTAAACGGAAAGGATCATTTTTATCTTTTGCTTTTTCAACATATTTTGGAATATTGGAAACATCGCCTATTTCATGAAGCATGGCCAATACGGCTTCATTGGCACCACCATGAGCAGGTCCCCAGAGTGCTGCAATGCCCGCAGCTATACAAGCAAATGGATTAGCACCTGAAGAACCTGCGAGTCTAACCGTTGAAGTGGAGGCATTTTGTTCGTGATCAGCATGAAGAATAAAAATTCTATCCATTGCTTTGACTAAAATGGGGTTTGGCACTTCTTCTTCGCTAGGGACTGAAAACATCATATGCAGGAAATTTTCTGCATAACTCATTCTATTGAGCGGTGAGACAAAAGGATGACCAACCGAATATTTGTAACACATAGCAGCCAGTGTTGGCATTTTAGCTATCAAGCGCAGTGCTGCAATTTCGCGATGTTCTACATTATGGATATCAAGGGAATCATGATAAAACGCTGATAAGGCTCCCACAACGCCACACATAATGGCCATAGGATGCGCATCACGTCTGAATCCACTATAAAATTTAATTAATTGTTCGTGAATCATGGTGTGATTTTTTACTTTGGCAACGAATTTGTCTTTTTCTGGCTGCGTTGGTAATTCACCAAACAATAATAAATAGCATACTTCAAGAAAGTCAGATTTCTCTGCCAATTGCTCAATAGGATATCCCCTATGAAGGAGCATTCCTTTGTTGCCATCAATAAAAGTTATCTTTGATTCACAAGAAGCTGTTGAGCGAAAGCCTGGATCGAAAGTAAAAATTTCTTCTTTTTTACCCAGAGCCCCAATGTCGATAACATCAGGCCCCATGCTGCCTTTAATAACAGGTAGGTCTATAGCTTCCTTGCCTGGCAATGTAAGTTTGGCAACATCGTTACCCATGGCTACTCCTTAGTGGCTTCTTATAATAGGTTGTTTAAGTAATAGAGTATAACCGTTTTGGTTAGTTCGATTAAAGAAGAGCTAGAAATTTGTCTAAGTACTGTTTAATTATGACCATAGGCATGATGTAAAAATAAAGGTAACGTGACTATAATGGTGTAATTTTGCATGTTCAGGGAAGGGAAAAATTGAATACAAACAGACCCATAAACATCAATCCCTTAACGATACGGCTGCCTGTCATGGCATTCGTCTCGATCTTACATCGGATTTCCGGAGTACTAGTTTTCTTACTAATTCCTTTGTTGCTCAGTGCATTGGGTCGTTCCCTTGCTTCGCCAGAAGGGTTGGCACAAGTAAAAGATGCCTGGAGTACTCCCATTTACCAACTCTTTGTTTGGGCATTTATTGGCGGAATGATTTTCCATTTATTTGCAGGCATAAGACATCTGTTGATGGACATCCATATTGGTGATTCTTTGTGTGCCGGCCGCTTGGGTGCAAGACTCGTTATCATATGTTCAGTCGTTGCTTTTATTGCAGCGTATTGGTTCTTGGGGGTGAGATGATGGGTGGTAGTGGTTCTCGTGATTGGTTAATTCAAAGATTCACAGCCATCTTTTTGGCGTTTTATTCCGTATTTCTTTTTGTATTTATTTTAAGACACGAAAGTATTTCATATAACGCCTGGCTTGATTTGTTTTCCGGGCGTGTCATGCAACTTTGTACTTTATTTGCATTGTTCAGTCTTGCACTCCACGCTTGGATAGGGTTGTGGACCGTTCTGACTGATTATGTGAAACCATTATTTATCAGATATCTTTTGCAAGCGATTATCTTGCTGGGACTATTTGTATACGTCGTTTGGGGCATTCATATTTTG
>CAYXVT010000037.1:19034-19399 GCA_964468105.1 Uncultured Candidatus Berkiella sp.
CGTACATTTGATGCAGTAATCATAGGAGCAGGTGGTGCTGGCATGCGTGCCTCACTCGAGCTTGCAAAAACGGGTAAAAAGGTCGCTTTAGTTTCAAAAGTGTTTCCTACACGTTCACATACGGTATCCGCTCAAGGTGGCATTACGGTATCTCTAGGCAATAAGCATGAAGATAACTGGCAATGGCATATGTTTGATACTGTTAAAGGTTCTGATTATTTAGGCGATCAGGATTGTATTGAATATATGTGTCAGGTTGGTCCTGAAGTTATCTATGAACTTGAACATAGGGGATTACGTTTTTCTCGGTTTGATAATGGTAAAATTTATGAACGTCGTTGTTGAGGAAGATCAAGAAATTGTTG
>CAYXVT010000038.1:0-16711 GCA_964468105.1 Uncultured Candidatus Berkiella sp.
CCTGATGTAGCGCCCTTAACAGTATCCATTATCACCGTTTGCTATAACAGCGCAAAAACGATTGAGCAAAAGATACAATCTGTTCTTAACCAAGATTATGCAAACACCATTGAATATATTATCGTTGATGGCGGATCAACCGATGGCACAATGGATATTATAAAAAAATATCAAGAAAAAATCGCTGTCGTCATTTCTGAGCCTGACAAGGGTATTTATGATGCTATGAATAAAGGGATTTCCCGTGCCTCGGGAGACATTGTTGGGTTGTTAAATGCAGATGACATCTATGCCGATGAAAAAGTCATTTCGACAATAATAACTGCAATGCAAAATCCTGCCATTGAAGCATGTTATGGTGACTTAATCTATTTTTCTGACAAGAATCCTGAAAAAATATTTCGCTATTGGCGATCGCGCAATTTTAAAAAGGGATTGTTCGCAAGAGGTTGGTGCCCACCGCATCCCACTTTCTTTGTAAAACGTCATGTCTATTTGCAACATGGCGCTTTTGATACATCCTATAAAATGGGGAATGATGTCGAACTCATGATGCGATTTTTAGAAAAATATAAGATTGCATGCACTTATATTCCACAGGTTCTCGTTAAAATGCGCATCGGTGGCGTGTCTAATAGCGGCCTTAAAAATATACTGGTTCAAAATAAATGCATTTTACGTGCGGCACGTACATTGGACATCCCCATTTCGACAGTTGTATTCTTTATCTGCAAATTGGCCAATAGAATACAGCAATTTGTTCAAAAACCTCCTAGAGGATCACACTATGTCAATTAACCTACCACTCGTTTTGGTTACTGGTGCGACAGGATTTGTAGGGAAACATCTTTGTCAGCATTTGTTGGCACAAGGATATCAAGTGCGTGCGCTTGGCCGTAGAAAGAAGTTTGATTTATCGCATGAGAATCTTCGTTATTATTGCGTTGAAACGATTGATGAAAAAACCAATTGGCAAGAAATAATGCAGGGGGTAGATGTGGTAGTCCATGCTGCCGCCAGAGTTCATCAATTAAAAGAAAGTGGAATGGCGTCATTGACACTTTATCAAGAAGCCAATGTTAAAAGCACCCAAATCTTAAGTCGAGCCGCGGTGAAAAGCGATGTAAAACGTTTTGTTTATATCAGCACCATTAAGGTACTGGCTGAGAAAACCATTGAAACACCACTGCGAGCCGAAGATCAGCCAAGGCCAATGGATGCTTATAGTCTTTCGAAATTACAGGCCGAACAAATTTTGCAAGAAGAAGCCAGAAGAAGCGGCATGGAATGGGTCATCATTCGACCCCCGCTAGTATATGGACCAGGCGTAAAAGGGAACTTTGCACGTTTGATAAGTTTGGCAAAGTCGCCTATCCCGCTACCATTGCGATCCCTCACCAATCGTCGTAGTTTTGTTAGTATTTACAATTTATGTAGTTTCATCACTTGCACGCTTAGCCATCCTAATGCTCATAGAGAAGTTTTTCTCGTTTCAGATAATAAAGATTTATCGACCGCCGAGCTGGTTCGAACGTTAAGAAAACAACTAGGGCGCAAAAGTGGTTTGTTTCCCTTTCCAAAGAGTTTATTAAAATTGTTTGCTTGTTTGCTTGGTAAACGCAAAGAAGTTGCGCGTTTGGCTGATTCTTTGCAAGTTAACATTGAAAAATCGATGCGTTTATTGAATTGGCAACCACCTTTCACTGTTGAAGCTTCTATTGATGCGTTGTATGAAGCGCAAAGTACGCCACCAGATCTTAGCCATCATATTCCCTCTACCGCCTAGCGGACAGTAAGCGTCCCCTCTGGGAAGACGATGAGGGGCTATCAATCAGAAAAGGATGATGAATTTAAGATTGTGCTTAACGTTTCGCTAAAGTTTCATCCTAATCCCACATGGACAAGAAGATCCTTTACCTGCTAGGCGAGGAAAATATGTGTGCATGCACGATTTATAATTTGCGAGTCTTATCTAATACCTAATATCGATTTTGTTCTGATTTACTCAATATTTATTTCTTGTTGGTGTAATGATATGTAATATATAATTTGTTTGCATTTTATAATGCTTTAGTAAACCGTATTTTGTTAAATTAATTCGGTTCGTTTTAAAAATGAAGTTTTAAGGGATTAAATATGAAGAAGAAAATTGAAAAAATTACAGATGACAATAATTTTATTACAATATCAAATAAAATTAATTCAAGAGTTTTCGCTCGTCAACTTAGCCGTCAGCTTACAATCCAAGAGTTAAAAAAAGTTTCTGGTGGTGAAGCTGGATTTGGTTGTAAAGGGACTAACTATCCTGAAGCGGATATTATCTGCTCATAACGGGAAAGAAAGTTAGCACTTTTGTGCTAACTTTCTTTGAAATCTCAACATATTTCCTGCCAGGATCAACAATGAAAATATTTCCTATTTTAGGCATTTTGTTTGCAGGAATGTTACTAATTACTTCCGCCCACTCTTCAACAACATCTAATGATTTTAAAGGTACTTGGGCTGGAATTGAAGTTATGGGAGTTGAATCTAAAACAGCGGAAAGAATACGAAATAGAATTCCAATTCATCAGGGAGAAACTTTTTCTTCATTAAATAAGGAAAAACTTAAGTCATGGTGTAACCTCGTGAAAGAAGAAGTAAGAATCGAAGAGGTGAATTGCAGTTTTGTTGGATTCGCAAATGGGAACTTTTTTTATAGTGTCGAGATTATTGCGCCTAATTCAAAGTCAAAGAAATATAGGATAATTCCTAAAACAATTTTCAATATAGCAAGTATACCAAAAGAAATTGAAGAATTGAGTAATCAATGGGAAGAAAGAGCAATGTTTCTGATAAAATCAGAAATAAATCCTCAAGAGTATGATGAAAATGGATATTTGGATTCTAAAGATCCTTTGCTACATGAATTAGCGATAAAGCTTTCTAATGAAACTCATAAATATAATAATAAACTATTAAACATTATAAAGTATTCAAAAGATCCTAAAAATAGAAGCAAAGCAGCAACCCTTCTTTCTTGGTCAAAACAACCTTCTAACCTAGAGTTTATCCTAAAATGGGATCTACTTAGTGATCCTGATGAAGAAGTTAGAAATAATTTGGCTCGATCTATGTTTGTAATATTAAATAAAGTTAAGGAAAAAAGTCTTCTAAGAAAGTCACTCCAATCATTTTGCTATCAAGCTTCATTGCCTTCGCATACGGACAGAAATAAAGCTTTGACGTCATTACAAAAAATTCTAAAGAAAAATCCAGATTTGGTTCAGTCAATTAATAAGGAATGTAAAGCTACGATTAGCTATATTGGTCATAATAGTATTCTGCCTAATGCTGGAGGTGTTGCTATAGATTTACTAAATACACTTGAAAATTCTAAAAATGGTTAACGTACTTATTTTAACTGAATCAAAGGATGCTCATGCTAGATTGGTTAGTGAAACACTGAAAAAGAAAGGTGCATCCCCACATAGATGGTTTACTAACGAATATCTGTTGAATCAAACTAGTAATCTCTATATTAGTTCTAGTGGTAATATCAACTCATCGGTAAACATGCCCTTTAAAATTGATATGTCAGAAATTGATGTTGTTTGGTTTAGACGCCCTGAGCCTCCTCGATTGCCCAAAAATCTTCATTCCGATGATAAAAAATTTGTAAATGCTGAAAATCGAATGCACTTAAGAACACTTTGGCTAATGCTTGCTGATTCAGCAGTTTGGGTGAATCCTCTGCATTCATACGATAAGTCAAATTGTAAAGGGTATCAACTACGAGAAGCTATAAATATAGGGATGTCAATTCCAGAGACGTTGATTAGCAATGATAAAGATGCGATTATTGATTTTATAGATAAGAATAGACATACAGATGTTATATATAAAACGTTCTCACCTTCTTTTTGGGAAGAGGGCGAAGATGTCTTTTGCTTTCATACTTCGGCTGTCTCTAGTAATAATCTTCCAGAACAAACTATTTTACGATTAACGCCAGGTATTTATCAAACTCGTATTCAGAAGGCATTTGAAGTAAGGGTAACATTTTTTGGTGATTATTATCTTGCGGTTAAAATCCATAATTCTACGGAGTTAGATTGGCGTCCTCATTCTGTTTTTGAAAAGATCCGCTTAAGCCTTACAAAATTACCACATGAAGTTGAGCGGCAATGTCTAACTTTAATGAAAAAATTAGGTATTATCTTTGGTTGTTTTGATTTTATTGTAACTCCTTCAGGTGATTTTGTATTTTTAGAGATAAATGAGATGGGGCAGTTTTTATGGATTGAAGAACGACTACCTAATTTAAAATTTCTAGACTCATTTTGTGAATTTTTACTTTCATGCACGGACAATTCTTTCAGGAATGAAAATATCAATTCTGTTTCACTTGATGATATTTCTAATTCATCAACTTATAAAATGTCTCTTAAAGAAGATATTAGAAGACATTCATTTTTAAATGAAGAATGTGAAGTATCTAATTAATAGAAGAGGTTGATGTTATAGAGCGCCAATAAGTGGCGCAATAGGGCTCTAATTAGACTTGTTGCGCCACACTTTAATACGAGAAGATGTCATTGGCGCTTTGCCTGGGGTTTCCCTATAATGTGCCGTTCCAGTTGTTTAATGGCATAACTAGGTTGACCGATTGACTTATATACTTGATTTACAGCGATTGTGGGAGGAGGGTGTATCCGTCTCCAGCGAGTCTCAAGAAGCCGCTGCCGCTGTCTATTTAGATCCGCGTAAAAACGTCGTGTCAGCCATTGTAGTAGCTCATTCTAATGAGCCAATCATGTTACAAACACTTCAATCTGTTTTAGCGCAACAATTTATTCGTGAACTGATTGTTGTTAACTGTGAAACA
Source organism: Uncultured Candidatus Berkiella sp. (assembly GCA_964468105.1). Taxonomy (GTDB): domain Bacteria; phylum Pseudomonadota; class Gammaproteobacteria; order Berkiellales; family Berkiellaceae; genus Berkiella. The sequence goes on from CAYXVT010000038.1 coordinate 4,868, forward strand.
TCTTCATCCATCGAAAAAACGTTGAATGTTTTTGCAAAACGACATCCTAAATGTCATGTCGTAACCGGACAAAAAAAGGCCGGATTAGCTGCTGCTTATAATTTAGGGGCTCAATATGCTTCCGGGCAGTTTCTCCTTTTGTTCAGCGGAAATTGCTTATTATCTAAAAATGCCGTTCTCAACATGTTGGCAACAGGGATCCGAAAACCTGCTCCTTGGGTAATAGGCGGTGTTGATGAAAAGAGCTCACCTTTATTCAGTTTGAAGCCTTGGGGACGCTTAAAGAAGTTATTGAGTAATGATCTGTATTCTCTTAAATATGAGAATCAGAACCGAAGTCATTTAGAGGTTTCATTGGTCGGAGGCGGCTTTCATGCCTCAAATGTCGGCCCGGAATGCCTTTTTCTTTCGACGGCGACTTTTGTCGAGTTAAAAGGCTTAGACCGGAAGTGTTTTCATAGTACCTTTCATAAGGATTTATGTTTACGCATTCACTACGCTGGCGGTGGCGTTTATCGGGCAAAGGATCTCAATGTGATTGCTTGTTCTGAACCAGCATTGTCAGTAGGTGCTTATGTTAGAAAAGAATGGCAGGGCTTTTGTGGCCGTCATCATTTTTATCAAAAGTATGTTAGTAGAAATACAAATAAAATATTAATGGGCGTGCTCTACGCCGGGATAGCCTTGCACTTTATTGCTAAGATCAGCTTTGGATTGTTGAATATGGCCTTGTCTCGTCCTTCCAAACAGGTTTCTTTAGCAAAGCAAACTAGCTTTAACTAGGCCCTCACCTAGCATCTGTCCTGGATCCTTGATAACATTCGCCTGCTCGAGCAAAATTCGAATGCAAGAGCTACTCACAGCAGTCGAGTTTTAGGCAAGGCGTCAAGCCTTTGAGCAATAGGAGTGTACATCTCAGTACATGACTGTTGAGAAAAGGTGAAGACAACGACGCATAAAAGTCGAATGCGTAGAGTAGACTATGGTGGCCTTTTTGGTCCCTCCGCAATGATACACTGTGAACCCCGCCAGGCCCGGAAGGGAGCAACGGTAATAGTGGACTCATGTGCCGGAGTGTGGCTGATGAGGCTGCCACCAATCTTTAATATTTGCCTTTTGCCTAAATGAAAATGGAAAGAGTATGTCTTACCAAGTTTTAGCGCGAAAATGGCGGCCCAAATCCTTTGCAAGTCTAAAGGGTCAAGAGCATGTCACACGCGCATTAATGAATGCGATTTCGCGTGGTGAGCTTCATCATGCCTATCTTTTTACGGGCACGCGTGGTGTTGGTAAAACAAGCTTAGCAAGAATATTAGCCAAATGTTTCAACTGTGAGCAGGGCGTGACAGCCACCCCCTGTGATCAATGTACAGCCTGTGTCAGTATTGATGCGGGTCGTTTTGTTGATCTCATTGAAGTGGATGCGGCATCTCGCACCCGAGTCGAAGATACTCGTGAATTGCTAGATAATGTGCAATATGCACCATCAAGTGGGCGTTTTAAAATCTATTTGATAGACGAAGTGCATATGCTATCAAGTCATAGTTTTAATGCTTTATTGAAAACATTAGAAGAACCACCGCCCCACGTTAAATTTATTTTAGCAACAACTGATCCAGAACGGATCCCGGTTACTGTTTTGTCGCGTTGCTTACGTTTTGTACTGCGAGCACTCACACCTTCTGATATTGTGGTGCAGTTAGAACACATTTTATCTTCAGAAAATATTCCCTATGAACAACGCGCTTTATATGCCATTGCCAAAGCAGCCTCTGGAAGCATGCGTGATGCGTTGAGTTTGCTGGAACAAGGTAATGCTTTTTGCAACGGCACTATTAATACAGCAGCAATAGAAGAGATGTTAGGGATTGGTTATCAACGTTATCTACCAACTTTGCTAACGGCATTAAGTGATCAAGATGTTAAACAATGCCTGTCTATTGTAGAAGATATGGCTACGATAGGTGCTGATTTTGAACAGTGTTTAGCATCGCTTTTACAAAGTTTACATGCCATTGCTGTCTCTCAAGTGATTCCAGCGAGTGAAGGCATAGCATCCATTGCGGATATTGAACCCCAAGTGCTGGCCTTAAAAGATAAATTCTCGCAAGAAGAAGTACAACTGTTATACCAAATCGCTTTAATGGGGCAAAAAGATCTGCGCTATGCACCAGATAGGCGCACCGGTTTTGAGATGACGTTGCTACGCATGGTCGTATTTTCACCCACGGTGGAACGAAGTGCGCCTAAAGTAACTACAGCGCATCAGACGCCGGCCGTTGCAGTAAAACCTGTCGTCGTGCCAGCACCTATTGCCACAGCGCCAGTTGCATCAGCACCTGTCGCACCAGCACCTGTCGCACCAGCACCTGTCGCACCAGCACCTGTCGCATCAGCACCTGTTGTACCAACGCCAGTTGCCGCAGCGCCCGTTGCGACACCTCCACCAACAACGCCAACGCCGAATGTGGAATCACTCTTGACGAGTACAACCTTAGATTGGGTTGATATTTCCGCTAAGTTAGGCTTATCTGGGTTTTCGTCGATGTTAGCGAAGAACTGTGTAGTGTCTAAATGGGATGGAAAATCGTTAACGTTAATATTAGATTCTTTGCAAAAAGCAGTACTTAATCCGCAGCGTCAGCAGCAAATTCAGGACGCTTTAAGTCAGTTTTTTGGGCAGGCCATTAAGCTCACCATTACCATTGGTGATGTTCAAGGGGGATCGCCCATCCTAGTTGCACAAGAGCAAGCACAAAAGCGCCAGGATCATGCCAAGACTTCTATTGAACAAGATGCTGTTGTCCAAGATATTATTTCAACATTTGATGCCACGGTAGAAAAAATTACCGTCAAAGAGTCATAGTAGTAAAGGGGAACAAGATGAACAGTAACAATAATGATTTTCAATCGATGATGGCATCGTTTATGCAAAATGCACAAAAGATGCAAGAAAATATGCGCCAAGCTTATCAAGACATCGCTGAAAAAAATAAAGATACTTTAGTTCAAGGAAAAGCAGGCGGCGATTTAGCCATTGCACATGTTAACTTAAAAATGCAAGTTGCTCGTCTTGAGTTGAAGCCCGAACTTTTTGAAGAAAAGCATGAGGTGATTTCAGAGTTAATCGTTGCAGCTATCAATCAAGGTTTGTATTTGGCGCAAGCGACGTTAAAACAAGAAATGATGGAAAAATCCAAAAAAATGGGATTGCCACCAGAACTCATGGCATCGTTTGAGCGAGGATAATGATTTGTCATTTAGCCCATTGCTAAAACAATTGATTGAAGCCTTTAGGGTATTGCCAGGTGTTGGGCCTAAAAGTGCGCAACGAATGGCCTTCTATCTATTAGAGCGAGACCGGGAAGGTGGGCAACGTTTAGCGCATCTTTTAGCGCAAGCTATTAAACAAGTTGGACATTGCGAACATTGTCGGATTTTATGCGAAAAACCATTATGTATGATTTGCGATAATAAAAATCGTGATCATGGCTTATTGTGCGTTGTTGAAGGTCCTGCTCATGTGGCCGCCATTGAGCAAACAGGCGGTTATCATGGTTTGTATTTTGTGTTATCCGGCCATTTGTCTCCCATTGATGGCATCGGCCCCAAAGAGATTGGTATCGATGCTTTTTCGCGCCGGATTGGGGTGGGGCAAGTAAGAGAAGTAGTGTTAGCAACGAACTCAACAGTAGAGGGTGAGGCAACGGCTTATTACATTGCCGATTGTGTGAAGAGTCAAGGTATCAAAGTAACGCGTATTGCCCATGGAGTTCCTATGGGTGGAGAATTGGAATATATCGATGGTGGGACCTTAGCAAAAGCTTTGGCCGATCGTACTTCAGTTTAAGATTTTCGAGGATAATATGAGCGAAACAGCTACAAAAGAAACACGTGGTTTTCAGACAGAAGTTAAACAACTCCTGCATTTAATGATTCATGCTTTATATAGTAACAAAGAAATATTTTTAAGAGAGTTAATTTCAAATGCCTCAGATGCGGCGGATAAACTTCGTTTTGAAGCCATATCCCATTCTGAATATTATGAAAATGATAGCGATTTAGCGATTCATGTTGAATATGACAAAGAAGCCAAAACGATTACAGTTCGTGATAACGGCATCGGCATGTCAAGAGATGAAGTGATTACCAATTTAGGGACCATCGCAAAATCGGGGACCCAAGAGTTTTTAAAATCTCTCACGGGCGATCAAGTCAAAGATAGAAACTTAATAGGTCAATTTGGCGTGGGTTTCTATTCAAGCTTTATCGTTGCAGACAAAGTTACGGTGAACACCCGTCGTGCAGGCGCGCCAAAAGATCAAGGCGTGTGCTGGGAATCTACCGGTGAAGGTGATTACACGATTGAAAATATTGAGAAAAAAGAACGTGGCACCGAAATCATTTTGCATCTAAAAGATGCAGAAGAAGACTATTTAAATGGCTTGCGTCTTCGTCATATTGTGACCAAATATTCTGATCATATTAATATCCCTGTTTTAATGAAAAAAGAAGACTACAGCGATCTACTGAAAGGCGAAGAAAGTAAAGACAAGCCATTTGATAAGAATGCAGGAATAGAAGAAATAGTAAATCGTGCGAATGCGCTATGGACTGTTCCTAAAAGTGAAATTGATGATGAAGCTTATAGTGAGTTTTATAAGCACATTGCACATGATTTTGAAGATCCCTCCATTTGGGCTCACAACAAAGTTGAAGGGAAACTAGAATATACCACTTTGCTCTATATACCAGCACGCGCCCCATTTGATTTGTGGCAAGCCAATAAACCACGCGGTTTGAAATTGTATGTAAAACGCGTCTTTATTATGGACAATGCCGATCAATTTTTGCCTAATTATTTACGTTTCGTGCGCGGGGTGATTGATAGTAATGATCTGCCTCTTAACATCTCACGTGAGATTTTGCAAAGTAATAGAACAGTTGATTCCATCCGAACATTTATTGTTAAGCGTGTGTTAACCATGCTGTCTGATTTAGCACGGGACAACAGCGAAAAATATAATCAATTTTGGCATGAATTTGGTTTGGTTCTAAAAGAAGGTCCTGCTGAAGATTTTGCTAATAAAGAAGCTATTGCTAAGTTATTACGTTTTTCATCAACACATACCGATGTTGAAAAACAAGATGTGTCTTTAGATGATTATATTTCTCGTATGAAAGAAGGTCAGGAAAAGATCTATTATATTGCAGCTGATACTTTTAATGCGGCTCGTCATAGCCCTCACTTGGAAATTTTTAGAGAAAAAGGTATCGAAGTACTCTTGATGTATGATCGCATCGATGAATGGTTGATGTCGCATTTAAATGAGTATGAAAAAAAGAAATTTCAATCGGTGGCAATGGGCACTTTAGAAGAGCTTGAATTTGCTAAAGATAAAGAAAGTGAAAAAGCAGAAAAGAAATTAGAACTTGAACAAGAAAAAGAAACTTTTAAAGATACCTTAGGCAAAGTAAAGCAAGCCCTAGGAGATAAAGTAACGGATGTTCGGTTAACCGCTCGTTTAACTTCATCGCCTTCTTGTATTGTTGCCGAAGAAGGCCAAATGACGACGCAAATGCAACGGCTCATGCGTTCAGCAGGCCAAGCCATTAGCGTTAAGCCAATCTTGGAATTAAACCCGCATCATATTTTAGTCAAAAGATTGATGCAGGAGAAAAACGAGACTAGCTTTAACGATTTAAGCCAGATTTTGTTCGATCAGGCGATTTTGGCAGAGGGCGGTCAACTGGATGATCCTGCTACCTTTGTTAGAAAATTTAATGAGTTGCTGTTACACGTTGCACACAAAGGAAATGGCCGTGACGAATAATAAGGTGGGGGGAGGCAACTCCCTTCTCTTTAAACAGAAATCCATTCAATATCTGTTTATTCTTTATACAGCCTTATTAATTTCAGCCAACTTTGTTGGCGATCATTCCTTTCAATTATTTTATTTTTCCTATTCTGCTGGAACCTTGGTTGTTCAGCTTGTGTTTTGTGGGTTACTTGGTTTCACCGAAACCATTGGAACCCGCAAAATTTCACAGCTAATCTGGATCTCTGCTTGCATCAATTTAGCCGTTGCACTTTTTTCTTATTTTATTTTGGGTTTTCCCATTCCTGAATTTTGGTTAAAACACGACATAGAAAGCATAGAAACATGGCATCAAATCAATGTCATTATGTTGCTGACAGTAGGTTATACCTGTAGTGCATTTTCAATGCTCAAAGTAGCAGATTGTCTTAAAACCTATTTTGGACACGATTGGTTGCTGATACGAGTAATGCTTACTCTATTTACGGGGCTCATTGTCGATATGGCGGTGCTATTACCGATTTTATTTTTTGTAGCCCCGGATAGATACATGGCGCTTTGGAAAATGTTATCGCTGGCATCGGTCAAAGTCACATTCAGTTTAGTGGCTATTCCCATTAGTTATTTATTTATTCATTTGCTGAGACAACGAAGCCTAGTTTCGCAGGCCTAGATTAGATACCCCCTTTTTAAATTCATGTTGGATTGAGGCAACATATAGTCCATTTATGTTGCCTTTATTCAATATTTTAAGGATTTATCTCTAAGGGTATCTATGTAACCTACTGGTGATCATACGATATGCGCCATCATTTTACGTGTAGTTAAGCCTGAGCAAAAAGTAAGGGCGGTGGTGATGTTAGTTTAGTTTAGGTTCTTTATTCCTTGCCTTTCATCCTGAATTATATGCTGCTCATTACAATCTTTATTGAGTTTATGCCATAAAAATATATAATTTTGTCAGCAATTTTATAAGGTGCAAAGCATGAAACGTGGCCCAGAAACCAACATCGAAAATTTACCAGAACAAGTAAAACCTAAAAGAGTGGCGCCTATTACCTATGATGAATTTTTTCATGCTTGTAAAACTGGAAATTTAGAAGAAGTTGAAGAAGGGATTAAATCATTTTCTCCAGATGATGTTGAGTCAAATGAATGGGATGTCATAGAAGAGGCGGCTGCAAATGGTCATTTTGCTGTGCTGAAACTTTTGCTTGAAATGGATATGAGTAAAGAGATTCGGATATCATGGAGCGCCATTGCGCTAATCATAGCGGCCAAATATGGTCATCTTGCTGTGGTAAATTATTTGCTCGAGAATGATGCGGTTATGAAACTTGCAAATGTTGCGAAAAATGGTGCCCTACGTCATGCAGCCGATAATGGTCATCTTGCTGTGGTGAGACGTTTACTTGAAATTGAAGCCGTTAGAGAATCCGCGACGAATTCGTACGCAGATGGTCTTATTATGAATGTGTTAAGTCGGCTTGTAGCATGGGTAACCGGAAATAATCAGAACCCAATTAAAACCTTAATTGAAAGGCTTGCAGAAAATCACCCAAAATTACAAAACACGATAGAAGAAAAAGAAAAAAGAAAAAATGAGGCCAGGGCTCTTTATTTTGCATTTAAAGCTGTAAATAGAAGGGATGAGCATCGGAATATAATAAGCCTCTCTCTACAACATCCTCATGTAAAAAGCCCCCTGCGCGGCGCTCAATCGGATGTAATAAGAATGATTTCAACTATAGTGAAGAACAGTCCGCCACCAGCTGAGCAACTGGAAGGATTTAGATGCTTGTGCTCTAGAAAGTGAATTATTCATTTCTGCTATCTCAACACCTGAAATCGCAATTGAAAGTTGTGATTTACCGGTGGATTTTGATGGTGATCCAGCAGACAGAATTATAGTGGCATGCGCAAAAATAGTACACTTGATGAAATAAAGAGTTTATATATTGATCTTTTTATTCGCTCTATGGGATTTCTTTGATCTCCGACGAAGGTCTCTTTTCTTTAATTGCTCAGTTTGCGGCTCACTTTCTTTTCGGGCCAGATCAAACTGCGGTGTGAGTGGCGGCTTTGTGCTTGCTTCTGTCTTTCTGGAATCTAGATATTTTTTTGCCTCTTTAATGCCCAATGCATCTTCCAATTGAATCTGAGAGAGCTTGTGACCACAATGGGCTAAAATACATTGCACGACGCTAGCATGCTCATTTTCAACAGCATTTGTTAGAGCCATATTAATATCCCAGCCAAAACTTAAAATGCGCTCACCAGCTAGTGTTAATAATGCTTGAACAGCGTTAAGATGCCCATTTTGAGCGGCTAGGTTCAATGCTATGAATATATGCTCAGTTAAAATAATGTGGTTAAATAATTCTTCGATAACGCTCTGATGGCCTTTTTGAGCTGCGTATCTCAGTGCCATACCCTTACCTTTATTTGACACTCTCCCGAGCGCTAATAATTCATGGGCGACGCTAGCATGGCCATTTTTAGCAGCGTATGCCAGTGCAATTTCGATACACTTCTCTGAGATTTCTTGACTAGCTTGGGTTAATAGATCTTTGACAACTGGTAAGTCCCCCGTCCAAGCTGCCAAACAAAGCGCATTTCCTGAACATTTAGGAGCAAGAACTTTTATGCATAGAAATGCAAAATAATCCAAAGCATCTTCAACGTTTGCAAAGGAGCGAGGTTGATTATAGAGTTCGGAAAAAATATCTTGTAAATTTTTGTCGCCATCCTCCAGAAACTGCTCATACCTTTGAAGTTCAGCTTTGAATTGATCTGGGATCTCTTCTCTCATGGTGCTGGCATTAAACATAACTAACTCAAAGCTTTCCATGAGCTTTTCTTCATTAATTAAACCATAGAGATGATAAGCACCCACAATGACAAAGGCATCTTCATTCTTACTTCTTAATATTTCGGCCATGATCTCATTGCGATATTTCACACCTTCAGGATCATCTGATTTAGCGTTTGGCATTATTTTGTTTTTATAAGGAATCAAACCATTATTATCCGATCCTTGATCGATCGGTTCAAAATTCAATAATACTTTCTTCGTGAATTTCAGCGAATGAGTCATTGCTGATGAAAAATCTCCTAATTTTGTTATAGCTTTACTTAACCTTCTTTCCACATTTGCATGTCTTGAATCATCAAGTTCACAACAAAATCGGTTAATACCAAGTTCGATGGCAACCGTTATCGCGATTTTTTCAGTTAAGGAAGAAAAAAAACTGTCATGTGATTCCCCAAATAAAATCAGAACGGGTTTTTTGCTGGCTGCCGAGCGCGTCTTTGCGGCTTTATATTCTTCATGAAAATATCGATGAACCTTCATTAGTTCATCTAATGTGGTATTGTCAGAATCTAACTCTTTTTCAGCGCCAGGTTTCATTTAGCAGTTCAACGTTGCTTTCTTTCTTTGTGCGTCCATTGCAACGTCAGGTACAGGAAGTTCACTGTTAGCAGCTTGGTATTTTTTTCTTCTACCTAAAAGAGAATAGAGGTTAACCAGCATAGGTTGAGGTTCAAGATCAAGAATCGGTTCTGGTTCATGGGCAAGAACAGGATTGGCTTGAAGATATTTGGTTTGCTCGGTACTTGGGTAGCGAATGATATGTCCGTGTAAATCAATATTAAAATATTTTTTTAATATTTCTTGGAGTTTGTCTTGAGATCTAATTATCGTTCTGTAAACTTCTATTTCATTCTCTAATGTTATAAAAGTAGAGTTGCAAATTCTATAGCGTCCACTATGAGTATCATCTATTTTAAATGGCTTTGAGCAAACAAATAGGTTTGTAAAGGTACATTTGGGATGCAATGGATTACTTTCGATATTATTGATGGCTTTATAATCACTGATAAGGGCTGTCTGTTGAGTAAATCGAAAAATACTTTCCCACCTTTCATTACTCCATACTTGACACTCAAATTTTTCTTGATTTGAGGTAAGACGAAACTTTTCTGAATATTGCTGATACTCACCTGGCTTTAAAGGTAACGGTGAAAGTAGGCCGATGCTTCCAAAGGCAGCATCAACAAGATATTTATCCTCTCCAACCGTAACAACAGCTGCGCAATGTTTGGAACGGTCTTCTATTGGTTTATCTATTGGTTTTTTTGTTTTTTTGGGGCCTTCCCAGAGTACCTCTGGCAAGATAGGGTTAACGTTAAACCCAAAAGAACTCAGCATAGTTTGTAAGAGTATATTCAAGGCAACACAATGGCCACCGCGCTTTTCTTGAACTGCTCTGCGAAAAATGGGATTGAAATGGGTTCCGGTACAGCGATCGGGATAATCATTAGAATCATCAAGACTACTGTCATGCAGGTTAATGGTTTCAAATGGAAAGGTGAAGATATGGCCTTCTACAATTTTTTTAAGCGTTTGGAAAGAATTATCCAGAGGTCCTTCAAAACCTATGGCTTTTAAATATTCACTTTTTTGTTCTTCGGTAGCGGCCATATTTTACTTCTTTTTTTTATACCAATGCCATATAAAAGGCGGGGCGCTAAATAAGATTATTCCACTAAGCAGTGTGAAAAAATAGGTACGACCTTCAATAAATTTATATTCTTCAGGAGGAACAAAACCTAATAAGAAGGCAATCACACAAAAGAGTGCGCCACCTCCGGCGATTAACCATAATCCAATTTTCCCACCAGGGATTTTATAAAGCCTTTTTGTATCGGGTTGAGAGTATCTTAATTTAATAACGCTGAGGAAGATGAGCAAATACATCATTAAGATTAATTGGGCAGCTTGCGTTTGAAAAATCCAATAAAATTGATTAATCGTTGGAATAAATAAGTTCATGCTAATGAGACAAGTCCCAATCAGTGCCTGCATTAAGAGAATGGCGACTGGAGAGCCATTGCGATTAGTATATTGTGTGAATTTGGGTAAATCATCGTTGAGGGCACTTGTTAGTAATCCTTTGCTTGGACCAATGATCCAAGTATTGAGTAGGGCTAGTCCCCCTAATACTGAGAGCAATGCAAACAAAGGAATAGCCCAAGGGATATGAAGAAAAGTAAAAAACTCATTCATTGCCTGCATCATCCCTGCCGATAGATTCAGATCTTCTTTAGGAATAACAATCGCAATCGCTAATGCACCTAATACGTAGATAACAATGATAGTTAAAGCTGCAATAAAAGTTGCTTTGGGGAAGGTGCGTTGGGGATCTTTTGTGTCTTGTACATAAAATGCAGCCACTTCAATGCCAGCAAATCCTAATGCAACCACCGTAAAATAAGCTAATGAAGAAAGATTGAATGGTGGAATAAATGAGGCCATATCGAAATTAATATGTACGGGCTGGTTGGTGGTTAACCAAAATGTGCCTAGTCCGATAATGGCGATGCCCGGAATAATACTACCAGCGATAATGCCTATGGTGCTTACCAAACCAGATGTCTTTGTGCCAAGGAAGTTAAGTAAGGTGCCAGACCAAAGAACGCAAAGCATAACAGCTAGCATGAAATGCCTATTTTCAACCCACTGCGGATCCAAGGTATAAGCGATACTAGATGCAATAAAGGAAAGCACTGTTGGTAACCAGACGACGCTTTCAATCCATTCAAGCCAGACAGCTAAGGCCCCAGAGCGTCCACCAAAGGCTTCATTCACCCATGCGTAAACCCCGCCTTTTTTTGGCCAGGCAGAAGCTAATTCAGCACAGGCTAATGCAACTGGAATAAAAAACATTAATGCGGCGATGGCAAGTATAAAAACGACGGAGAACCCATTTTTGGCAAGTGTAGGCAAATTCCGCAATGCAATAATCGCAGAGACGCTGATCATAGAGAGCGTAAATACCCCTAAAACACGTCCGGGCTTTGCTGTCGGTGAGCTCACAGAAGAAGTTTCCTTTTGGCCTTATAAGCTAAGGACGCAATAGTAGCATTAAGTGGTCCTATACTTAATATTTAAGCTGGTGTTGAGTATGGCCATGCAAGAAGTATTAATAGCGGGTGCTGGAAAAATAGGGATGCTTGTAGC
>CAYXVT010000038.1:16721-19369 GCA_964468105.1 Uncultured Candidatus Berkiella sp.
AGCTGTCCTGCTTTCTAGTACGAATGACTATAGTGTTCATGTTGTAGATGCTATACCTAAGTCATTCAACTCAGGAAAGGCTAATACACCGTTGCCTAATTTAAAGCATATTACCCTGGATGTTGCTGATAAAGAGGCCCTGAGTGCCTATATAAAAGAGAAAAATATTCAAACCCTTATATCTTGTTTGCCCTATTTTTGTAATGAATCACTCGCTTTTTTGGCAAAAGAACACAACTTGCATTATTTTGATTTAACCGAAGATATCAACGCTTCGACTAAAATAGAATCAATTTCTCATGGTGCAAAGACTGCTTTTGTGACTCAGTGCGGCTTAGCGCCGGGATTTATCAGTATTGTTGCTAATGATTTAATGAAAAAATTTAGCGGAGTGAATGCGGTATCGATGCGTGTTGGCGCATTACCCGTGAATCCGAATAATGCTTTAAAATATTCTCTCACCTGGTCCACCGATGGTTTAATCAATGAATATGGTAATCCCTGTATTGGAATTGTTGATGGTAAGAAAGTGTCTTTACAGCCTTTAAGAGATTTAGAAACAATAACCATTGATGGATTAGAATATGAGGCGTTTAATACCTCAGGTGGATTAGGTACACTGGCAAAGACCTACGACGGTAAAATAGATTCTATGAATTATAAAACCGTTCGTTATCCAGGTCATTGCAAAAAAATGCGATTCCTGATGAATGATTTAAAGTTAAATGAGGATAGAGACACTTTAAAGCGTATCTTAGAAAATTCATTGCCTAAAACAAATCAAGATGTCGTATTAATTTATGTTGGTGTTAATGGTTATCAAAAAGATGAATTTATTGAAGAAACTTATGTGAAGAAGATATATCCTCAAAAGATCGAAGGTAGAACGTGGTCAGCTATTCAAGTTGCCACAGCATCTAGTTTATGCGCAGTAGTTGATTTAATTTTGCAAAATCCAAATCCGCCCCAAGGATTTGTTTTACAAGAATCGATTTTACTGAATGACTTTGTGACTAATCGTTTTGGGCAATATTATCTTTAGCTCAAGAGGAAAGAGTATGGATTTTTTAAAGAAGCTCGGGCTTGAAAAACAAAATTCTGGAACCTGTTGTGGTGATGGTGAATGGTTACAATCTTCCTCTTCCAAACCCCTTATTTCTTATAATCCTGCCACAGGCGAAGAAATAGCAACGGTTACTGGCTGCAACAATAATCAATATGATCATGTCATCGCAAAATCAATGGGTGCTTTTGCCCAATGGCGTCAAATGCCTGCACCTAAACGTGGTGAATTAGTTCGTTTAATCGGAGAAAAATTACGTCAGAACAAAGATGAGCTTGGCAGTTTAGTTGCTTATGAAATGGGAAAGAGTAAACGTGAAGGTGATGGTGAAGTTCAAGAAATGATTGATATGGCGGATTTTTGTGTTGGGCAGTCAAGAATGTTATATGGTTACACCATGCATTCTGAAAGAACGCAACATCGGTTATATGAACAATGGCATCCCTATGGCATCACCGGTGTTATCACGGCTTTTAATTTTCCTGTAGCAGTTTGGGCATGGAATGCTTTTATTGCAGCGATATGTGGAAATACCGTGGTTTGGAAACCATCATCAAAGGTACCATTATGCGCAATTGCGGTTCAAAAAATATGCAATGAAGTGATGCATGATTTTGGGGTGGAAGGGATATTTTCTCTGTTTATTCCTGAAGATCATCAAACAGCAGAAAAATTTATAAGCGACGAGCGCGTTCCTTTGATTTCTTTTACAGGTTCAACGTCAGTTGGTTTAAAAGTCAATCAAATAGTTGCAAAACGTATGGGGCGAGTCATATTAGAATTAGGTGGTAATAATGCGATTATTGTTGATGAAACAGCTGATCTTAATTTGGCAATTCCAGCAATTGTTTTTGGTGCCGTGGGTACTGCAGGCCAACGATGCACATCCACAAGAAGGGTTTTTATTCAAAATTCACAGTTTCAAGAAGTCGTTAATCGATTGATTCATGCCTATCAACAGGTAAGTATTGGTGATCCCCTTGATGAGAAAAATCTGATGGGTCCGTTGATCGATGCTTTAGCCGTTGATTCTTTTGTTAAAGCAATAGAGGAAATTAAAGCACAAGGCGGACAAATTTTATTTGGTGGTAATCTTTTGCCAGGTCAGGGATATTACGTTCAACCAACGTTGGTTAAAGCCAATAATGATTGGCCTATTGTAAAGCGCGAAACCTTTGCGCCCATTCTATACCTTATCCCTTATGAAAAATTATCTGAAGCCATTGCAATGCAAAATGCAGTTGATCAGGGATTATCATCGGCTTTATTTACCAATTCTGTGCGTCATAGTGAATATTTCCTATCTGCTGTTGGCAGCGATTGTGGTATCGCCAATATTAATATCGGCACATCAGGTGCCGAAAAGCATAGTGGGGGCGGTAGAGAGGCCGGCTCAGATGCTTGGAAGGCTTATATGCGGCGCCAGACCAATACTATCAATTGGGGAAAATCTTTACCGCTTGCGCAGGGCATTAAATTTGATTTGAAATCTTGAAGTTATTCCCTTCATTTCAGATAGCACTTCCCCTCTCCCGCAAAGCGGGAGAGGGGAAGTGCCAATTCAACGATTGAAGTATTTTAGTTT
>CAYXVT010000039.1:0-1229 GCA_964468105.1 Uncultured Candidatus Berkiella sp.
TCGCTTTGGGTAGCCCGGAAAGGTTTTTTCATGCCTATGCTGAAAATAGCCACTCTCTCGATACGCTATCTAAGGAAAAGCAAGATGTAATCGTTGCTCATTTAAAGCGAAATAAATTTAAGAAAGATCAGCTTACCTATTTGCTTCATCATTTGGGTGGGATAAATATTCGTGATTGGCTATTAGCATCCAAGTGTTTTACACAGGATGATCTCATAGAAGTCTGCAATGATCCTGATACTATATCCAAATTGTCTGGTTATGATACTCAATTGCTTTACATGTATTTGAATCCAACAAGAAACTGGGATATTTCACGAACCCCCTTGTTGGATATGCGATATTTTACTTATCGTACCGGTCATGTCTTGGGATTAAAAGACAAAATAACTGTTAATGTGAGGGGGAAAAATCATGAATTTAATTTTGAACCTGAAGGTGGCTATAGAGAGAACTCTTTAAAATTATTAATGAACTTTCTAGATCAGTACCGTCAATCTACCTCATCCGCCCTTTTTGCCACGATATTCAACGCCTTTAAAAATTCATATAATCTCATCAAATTTCACGATCACAGCTATAAAGAAGGAAGCGAGAATAAATTATTTGAACAATATAAAAATAATCAATTAATTTATATCTCATCAGGGTGGTATCGACATACTGTTGGCGTGGCTTTTTACGGTAAATTCCTAGTAGTCTGTAATCGGGGTCAAGCGGGCGATCAATGGCATGGCTGCAAAATATATGAAATCAAAAATCTTGCTACAGTTACTCCAGCTATAATAAAGAAGTTAACCAATCCTATTGATACACCTGAAGCCTTTAACAATATTCTTAGTAGTGTTGTTAATTTAAAATATCCAATTGCTCAATTTCGCTGTCGTGGACATAAGCGTGGCACCTGTTCTTTTGTTAACCCAAAATCAATGGTAGAAGCCTTGATTGTTTTAGCGCAGTTAGATCCCTTTGCTTCAAATGCTGATCTCTTAACAGTAGTTGCAGCAGAGAACAAAAGAAAAAAGTATAAGTATTTTACTGGTTTTGTTCGTGATAGAGAAATTGATGAACTTATTAAGAATATGTTTTATGCTCAAGATCCCGATTTAATTCAATTTTTTGCCAAACTAACGATAAATATTATTTCTGAGCATCATGGTAAAGATAGAGGTTTCATCAAAGATAACCAAGAAATTATACGTGCAGTGGATTTATTTGAGCGAGTTCCT
>CAYXVT010000039.1:1239-6532 GCA_964468105.1 Uncultured Candidatus Berkiella sp.
TTAAAGCATTGATGTTTTGCGATTCTAAGTATTCTCTTACTCTTATTGAAAAAGATATAGATTTTATAACTCTGATGAATGAAGTGAAAGTTAAACATCAAGCCATCACAGGAAAAAAACAAATCAGCATGCCCAAAGCAGTTCATATTCAATATGTACGCGATTATGTAGAGAAAGAAATCCATAAAGTCGTTGTCGATAATGGTTATATTGTCACCATAGATGATAAACCAACCCCTAAAATGCCTTTTTCATTCAAACGTGCCAGAAAATTGATCTCTATTGTTTAAAGGGCAGTTGTCGAAGTTTTAATGTTGATGTAATATGCCGGCCTCAAAGAGTTAAATCTATAAGTAGAAGGATATACAAGTTCTCGAGGGATCAGAGTATTAAAGTTATTTAACTTTTAAATAAATATAATAATCTGATTGACAGGAATTGTATGCCCGGCCTTTCTATTGATGACATTGAAATCCATCTAAAAAATGGCACCTTACCTGATTTTTATCAAATTCAAACGCCCTGTTCACTTTACAGTGATAGATTAATATCTATTTTATCAAAATTTAAAAAAAATCAGCAGATGTTATATTTTATCACTCGCTTAAGTCAAACAGCCGATATTTTTGTTATTGCAAAAAATACCTCTATTTCAATGGGCTCAACTGCGCGATTTGTCAAAGCTTATGCTATGGATGGTATTCATTCAAGAAAGATAAGCGATGAAAAAAGAGATGTCATTTGTCATCATATAAAAAAATCTAGATTTGACCGGGAACAATTAATATACCTATTACAAAATTTGGATAGAGAAGATATTAGAGATTTGATATTGTCTCCCTATTGCCCATCAAGAAGTGATTTATTACAACTATCGCATGAATATAGTTTTCTAAGCACCATTCATTCCGATACTATTAAATTACTCTATCATTATTTTAACCCCAAAAGATTATGGCAAGAATCACAAACCCCTTTGCTAGATATGACTTATTTTACTTATCGTGTCGGACATGTATTAGGATTAAGTAAATATATTGAATTTGAATCGCAATGTAGAAAATTTAAGTTTGATCCTCAGGGAGAATATTGTGAAGTTTCACTTAATTTATTAATGAACCATATGGATGCTTATCGCCAAGCAAATCCTTCAAAAATTGCTAATGCTATTTTTGAAGCTCTTCAACATTCCTATAGACTCATTGAGTATCAATCAAATGCTTATAGATCAGGAACAGAAATAGATTTCTTTGAAAGATATAAAAATAAGCAATTAACGTTCCTTAGTGCTGGCTGGTCAGGACACGGTGTGGGTTTAGCTTTTTATGGGAAGTATTTAATTTATACCAATCGCGGCCAAGCTGGCGATAGACGATTCGGCAGCAAAATATTTGAAATAAAGAACATTAATCTGGTTAATCCATCGTTGTTTCGAAACTTAATCAGCCACCTTCATTCACCTTCAGAATTCCACGCTATTTTAGAAACAATCATTGATTTAAAAGATCCCGTTGCTAAATTTCGCTCTAAACCTCAAAAGCGCGGAACTTGTACTTATGTTAATCCTAAATCATCCGTAGAACCCATGATAGTGCTTTTGAAAGCAGGCCCTTTTGCCTCAAAGGAAAAACTATTAGAAGTCTACTTGGAAGAATACAATCGTAAAAAATATAAACATTTCACCACTTTTACTCGCAATAGAGAAATTGATGAGCTTATCGTAGACATGTTTTATGCTAAACATCCTGATCTCATTCGCTTTTTTGCCGAATTAACTAAAGCAATTATTAGAGAGCATCACGGTAAAGACCGTGGGTTTATTAAAGATGATCAAGAAGTTGCACGAGCCATTGATTTATTTGAAAGAATTCCAGATAAGGTAAAAACGCATATCGTTAAAGATATTCAGTTTATGACACGAATGGATGAGCTAAAAGCTAAAAATCAGCAGTTCTTAGACAAAAGAAATAGCTCAAAGATCAAATGGGCACATGTTAAATACTTATATGATCATAAAAAAATGAAGGCACATAAGATATCTATCGATAATGGTTGTATTGTCAATGTGGATGGTAATCCAACCCCTAAAATGCACTTTTCTTATAGAGAAGCCAGAAGGTTAATATCCGCCGTATGTTAATATTTACGTGCTTATACTCCCATCAGTATTTGTAAGCCAGGGAAATGCTTTGTTAAACTATATATATAGTATAAAGTAGTAAAATGGTGAGTCATCACATGAGTGGCAAGCAATGAAGCAAAGCAAATATGTATCAAAAAAGCCAGATTCTAAGGGATATGTTGACTATTCCCCAGAAGAAAATGCGGTTTGGCATGATTTATACGTACGTCAAATGCAATTGCTCCCCAATCGCGCCTGCAAAGAATATCTAAAGGGCATAGAGGACTTAGGCTTAACCGCTTCCCATATTCCGCAAATTCCTGACATCAATAGCAGACTGCGTGCACTAACGGGATGGGAAGTGGCGCCTGTGCCTGCTTTAATTGATTTTCAAGGCTTTTTTGAATTAATGGCTAATAAGAAATTTCCCGCTGCGACTTTTATTCGTACTCGTGAGGAAATGGATTACCTGCAAGAACCTGATATTTTCCATGAAATTTTTGGTCATTGCCCGCTTATCACACTCCAAGTTTACGCAGATTTTATGTATGAATATGGCAAACTAGGGTTAAAGGCCAACCATAAAGACCGCGTAATGCTAGCAAGACTTTATTGGTTTACCATTGAGTTTGGTTTGATACAAACGATGGAAGGCTTACGCATTTATGGTGGTGGTATTTTGTCTTCTTTTGGCGAGTCAAAATATTGCTTAGAGAGCGATAAATGTATCCGTAAACCCTTAGATCCCGTAGATGCTTTTCGCACGCCTTATCGTATTGATATTTTTCAGCCACTGTATTTTGTGATTAACGATTTTGGGGATCTTTTTGGATTGTCGAAACTGGATCTGATGTCAAAAGTTGAAGAAGCACGAGCCATGGGAATGCATGCACCCTTATTTGAACCCAAAGTCAAAGATGATGGTAGATTCTTATAACGTCATAAAGTGCGGTTATTTCTTATTGATGACACCAACAATCAATAACACAATGCCGCCTGCAAGACATAATCCGCCCAATAATGGTGGAAAGTATACTCGTTCTTTTGTCTGCGCTGTGATTTGAAGATCGCCGAATTTTGCGACTTCTTCTTTTTTGGTGTAATTAAAACCTTGATAAGAAAGCGCTATTATTCCAATCACTATTAAAACAATTCCGACAATATTGGTTATCGATTTCATCAAACCCTCCCTGGTTTTAAATCTAGCTTTACTTACCCACAACCGTCATCGCAATTAGCGCATCTGATTTAGCTGCACAGATAAAATCATTCTCTGATAAGCCGCCAATGGCATGGGTAGAATAACGGACCACACATCGATTATAGAACACTTCTAGGTCTGGATGATGATTCTCCGTATGAGAGACATAGGCTAATGCATTTACAAAGGCCATGGTATGGTAGTAATTCTTAAAGGCATAAGTGCAATAGATTTGTGTTCCTTGCTCATTCAGTTTCCAGTCTTTGAGTTTTCCTAATAATTTTTCAGCTTCAGCCAAAGTTAAGGGGGCAACACCACCCTCGCAGGCTTTACAGTGCTTTTGACTTAAATCATTCATGCTACTTTTTCCTTTTGTACTACATTTTCTAAAGCCTTTAAGCAGGCTTCATTTTCTTTTGGCGTACCGATGATCATGCGGAAATAATGTTCTAATTTGTAAGGTGCCAAAGGCCTGACGATGATGCCATTTTGCAGCAAGGCTTGAAACACATCTTTACCAGGTATTTTAATTTCAACCGGTATAAAATTACCATGACTTGGCAAAAAGCTAAGTCCAAGTCTTTCAAACCCCTGCGTTAATTGTTGTTTACCCTGTTCATTCATCAATACGCTTTTTTTAACAAAGGCTTGATCTTCCAAAGCCAAACGAGCCGCCACTTGTGCTAAATGATTAACATTAAATGGCTGGCGAACACGATTCATTAAATCAATCACTTTTGGGTGAGCTATTCCATACCCCACCCGTAAACCAGCTAATCCATAGGCTTTTGAAAAAGTTCTGGTGATTATTAAATTAGGGTATTGCTCTAATAAGGGGATAGTTTGAGGATAATCCATTTCCAAAATATATTCATAATACGCCTCATCACAGACCACAAACACATCAGAGCTTACGTTATCCATAAAAGAGATAAAATCTTGCCGGTTAACATACGTTCCAGTCGGATTGTTAGGATTAGCAAATATAATCATTCTTGTTTTAGGCGTGATAGCATCCAGCATTGCCTCTAGGTCTATTCCAAATTGATAAGAGGGGATTTCTTTGACCTCAACGCCTAATCCTTGCGCCAGAATTTTATAAGCAACAAAGGCATATTCTGAGATCAGAATATGCTGATCATCCCAAACAAACGTTTGTATCGCCATGCGCAAAACATCTTCTGATCCATTTCCTAAAATCAATTGATCAAATTGAATACGATGAAAATCACTCAATGCCTTTTTCAGATCATAAGCATTGCCATCAGGATAAAGCGTTAAATGATCAAATTCCGCTGCCAAATGGTTGGTTACATGTGGGCTTGTCCCTAAAGGATTTTCATTGCTCGCTAATTTAATAAACTCGACCATGCCAAGCTCACGCTGACATTCAGAAATTGGCTTGCCAGGTTGATAAGGTTTTACCTGAAGTAACTTTGGATTGACATAACGTGTTGGATCAAAAGTCATATTCTTAGCTCTTAATTAATTAATAGAACAAATGTGTTTCTGCTAACGGTGTAGGCAATTTATCAAAACGGTGCAATATTTCTAATACAATCACCGCAAAACCAAATAATAATGTCAGGAAAACAACGCCTTTTCCTCCCATCACACGATATCCTTTAGCAATATTTAAACGATATCTTCCCCACCAGACCATCAATGCTGGGAATATAACGAGCAAGATCGCTGCAAAAAATCCTGCATAATGAAGTGCGGTACTAAACCTTGGATAAAATAAAGCCATTAAAACTGGAGGCAGAAATGTTAAAGCGGCTAATGAGAATTTGCCATTAACTGTTTTCTTAATATGAAAGCCATCCGCAAAAAAATCAAAAAGGCCCAAAGCCACTCCTATAAAAGAAGTTAACATGGCGCATAGCCCGAATATCCCTGCCAACATCGTGATGTGTGGATTTTTTAACAAATCACTTAATAACTGGGTTAGCTCAATTACGGCTTGTTTG
>CAYXVT010000039.1:6542-8160 GCA_964468105.1 Uncultured Candidatus Berkiella sp.
GTGTGTTCGGCATGCAAAATAGCTACCAATCCACTTTCCCCTCGAACTGGGATAACCCCTAATACTAAAATTTCCCAAAGCAAATAAACAATGAGAGGCAACAAGCTACCTAAAAAGATAGAGCAACGTAAGGCTTTGACATTACTGTCTAAATAGTTTTTTAAACTAGGGATCAATAAATGAAAGCCAAAAGAGGTTACCAATAAAGGACCCGTTGTCCATAGGTATTTAGGATTACCATCGCTAAGCATTTCGGGGGAAACTTTAGGTATAACATTGGCAACAAGGGCAATATAAGCACCAATTAATCCAACCATCATAATGCGATTAGCCCAATCGACAGAGCGTGCACCAAAGTAAACTATTGATGCGAAGATGATGACCGTGACCCAAAGGCCTAAGGACTCATCAAAACCAAATTTACCTATAGATTTACCAAGGATCCCAGCGGCACCTGATGTATACGCTGTCATTAACGCATATAAGAAGAGCACATAGGTTACCCAAGCGATTATTTCACCTGGTTTTCCCAAAGTGGTCTTAGCCATCGTAATGAGGTTTGTTTCTTTGGGATACCATAAAGAAACTTCAAGCATCAAGAAGGCGCTGATGGTCATCATCATCCAGCAAAAAATAAAAAGCATAGCTGATGGATAAAACCCGCCAGCTGCTGTTGAAACAGGCAGGGCTAACATACCTGCACCTATACAGGTGCCTGACACCAACATCGCACCGCCAAAGATTTTATTTAATGATGAACCAGACAAATGGCAATCTCCTTTCGAAGGCAATAGTTTTTTCGAAAATGTTTTGTAAAGTAACAAAATAGTGTGTTTTTGGGAACCTAGCGATGCATCATTTTAAACCTTTTTTAAGCACTCTCTTGGCAGATTGAATAGTTTCCACTAGGGTATGCACTATTGAATGCATCTTAAACAGTTAGCCAGTTAAGATCAATAAGGAAGCAAAATGAATGCAACTCACAGTCCTGTCAATCCTAACAAACATGATAACCCTATGGGTTTAGATGGTTTTGAATTTGTTGAGTTTGCAAGCAATGAACCGCAGAAGCTTGCATCCTTTTTTGAACATTTAGGTTTTACGCTTATCGCTAAGCATCGTTCAAAGAAGGTCAGTTTATTTCGTCAGGGGAAAATTAATTTTATTATTAATGAAGAACCTGGGAGTCATGCCTTAGCATTTTCAAAAGATCATGGACCGTGTGCTTGTGCAATGGCTTTTAGAGTCAAAGATGCCAAAAAAGCTTTCGAGCTAGCCGTGTCAAAAGGTGCTAAACCTTATCTTGAAGGAAAAGTGGGCAAAGGTGAATTATCGATACCTGCTATATACGGTATCGGTGGCAGTTTATTATATTTTGTTGATAAATATCAGAACGAAACCATTTATGACACTGATTTCATTCCACTTCCCAATGTTGGACAACATCCTGTTGGTGAAGGCTTAGATATTCTTGATCATCTTACTCACAACGTATATCAAGGTGAAATGGAAAAATGGGCCAATTTTTACAAAGACATTTTTAATTTCTTTGAGATCCGTTATTTCGATATTAAAGGTGAAAAAACAGGACTCATCAGTTATGCCTTATCAAGCCCTG
>CAYXVT010000039.1:8170-18702 GCA_964468105.1 Uncultured Candidatus Berkiella sp.
ACGGTAAAATAAAAATACCCTTAAATGAGTCTAAAGATGATAAGTCGCAAATTGCTGAGTATCTTAATGAATATAAAGGCGAAGGTATCCAACATATTGCCTTAACGACCAACGATATTTATACATCCATCGAAAAATTACGTGCTAGAGGTACAAAATTTCTCACCACGCCTGAAACTTATTATGAGATGGTTGACGAAAGAGTCAAAGGTCATCATGAAGATTTAACCAGAATGCAAAAAAATCAAATCCTCATTGATGGAACAGTTGAAAATAATCAAGAACAAATATTGCTACAGATTTTCACTGAAAATGTGATAGGACCAATATTCTTCGAAATTATTCAGCGTAAAGGTAATGATGGTTTTGGAGAAGGAAATTTTAGAGCACTCTTTTTAGCCATTGAAAGAGAACAAATGCGTCGAGGAGTTTTATAATATGAAATTAGCCACTTTAAAAACGCCATCTCGTGATGGACAGCTTATCGTTGTTTCAAAGGATTTAACGCTTGCTGTTAAAGTGCCTGAAATTGCAATGACCTTGCAACAAGCACTAGATACTTGGGATAAATCCGAAGCTGCTTTGAAAAAAGTTTATACCGATTTAAATGCAGGTAAAATCAAAGAGAATTTTCCCTTTGATGCCAATCAAGTTTGTTCACCTTTGCCACGCGCTTACCAATGGGCTGATGCCAGTGCTTATGTCAATCATGTGCAGTTGGTACGCAAATCACGTGGTGTTGAAATGCCTGAATCCTTTTGGACAGACCCGCTCATATATCAGGGAGGCTCTGATAGCTTTATCGGACCACGCGATCCCATTGCACTTGCAGATACTGCATGGGGTATTGATTTTGAAGCCGAAGTGGCTGTTATTACCAAAGATGTTCCCATGGGCATATCTCCTGAGGCAGCAGGCAAATACATTGCTCTCATCATGCTTGTTAACGATGTTTCGCTGCGAAATCTTGCCAAAGCAGAATTGGAAAAGGGGTTTGGTTTTTTTAATTGCAAACCATCAAGTGCTTTCAGTCCCGTTGCTGTGACGCCAGATGAATTACAAGAAGCCTGGGATGGACAAAAAGTCCATTTACCTTTAATGAGTCATTACAATCAAAAATTATTTGGTGAACCTAATGCCGGCGTGGATATGACATTTGGCTTCCCTAAATTAATATCGCATGCAGCTAAAACTCGACCATTAAGCGCTGGCACTATTATTGGTTCAGGAACAGTTTCAAATACCGATCGCAGCAAGGGATCTTCTTGCATTGTTGAAAAGCGGATGTTAGAAACCATTGAAAACGGCAAACCAACCACTGAGTTTATGCAATTTGGCGATACGGTCCGTATTGAAATGTTTGATAAAGATAAGCAGAGCATTTTCGGCGCTATTGATCAGAAAGTAGAAAAATACAAAGGATTGTAAATATGCTTAGATTATTTGATTACTTTCGATCCAGCGCCTGTTATCGCGTTCGAATAGCACTTAATCTTAAAAATATTCCTTATCAGCAAATGCCTGTGCATCTTGTTAAAGGACAGCAATCTTCTGAGAATTATAAAGCAATCAATCCTCAACAATTGGTACCGGCTTTACAAGATCCCAAAAACAATGCTGTCATAACACAATCTCTTGCCATTATTGAATATCTTGAAGAAGCTTATCCAGAAACTACCCTTCTGCCGCACGATCTTATCGAACGTGCTCAAGTCAGAGCTTTTGCCCAAGTGGTGACGTGTGATATTCACCCCGTGAATAATCTACGGGTGCTGAAATATCTAAAGCACACTTTTCATATTTCAGATGAACAAAAAATGCAGTGGTATTTTCATTGGCTAGAATCTGGGTTTGAGGCATTGGAAGCAACACTCAAAGCCAATAACCATGGCGGTTCTTTTTGTTTTGGCAAAACACCAACACTTGCTGATATTTGCTTAGTGCCTCAAGTTTATAATGCGTTGCGCTTTGAATTTCCTTTTGATAAGTATCCCCATATTTTGCAAGTGGCGACTTATTGCAATACACAACCTGCCTTTATCAAAGCACTTCCAGAAAATCAGCCAGATGCAGAATAAAAAAAGGGAGCATCATGCTCCCTTTTTATTTAATGTAATGGACTTGGGCTCCTACTTCTAGACTTCTCAATAGAAGCTGCAGCTTCTTCAGCGGGAGGCGTGTCTAGGACCAGTAATTTGTCTCTAGAACTTGAACGTGAACGTTCAAAACTAGCCACCAATTGCTTATTGACAGTAATGCCAGCTTCTAATGCTGCTGCTGGTACGGTCGCTGGAAGCTTGAGCTCTTCTTCATTGACAGGCTCTGAACTGCTACTTTTCTCTTCATGAGAACTGCTTTTCTCTTCATGAGAACTACTTTTCTCTTCATGAGAACTACTTTTCTCTTCATGAACACTACTACTTTGCAACGCTTCAAGCTCAGAAGCGAGTGCATTTAATTCTTCTTCTTTAGCATTCAATAAAGCCTCTTTTGCATAAAGTTCAGCGTGCCATTCACTCATTTCTTTCTGAACATCATCTAACTCATCTAGTTTTTTGGCAGCGTCATGGGCTTTTGTAGCCGTCGCTTTCTTGTCTTTGGTATGTTGTGCTTTCTCTTGTTTCAGGGATTCTTTAGCACTTCTTAACTGGTCTTGTGCTTTTTTCAGATCAGTTTCTCGTTTTTCCCAAGCTTGATTGGTTTTATTGGCTGCCTGCAATTGAGCATTCAAATTCGTATTTACTTTTTCAAGTTCGGATGCTTTACGAATGCGACCAACGCTCCACAGTGTTGATTTCAGCGCTCCAACTGCCAATGCACCTTCTGCTGCAACTGCAGTTACCTGACCAGCAAGACTATTTAGTGATGCACCTGTGAAAGAACCCAAAAAATTCAAAACAGGAGTAGCCAAATCCCCATACCAAAATCCCGTTGCCGCCAACGCTGTTAAGCCTACAGAAGGGCCGTAATCGCGAGCATAGGCAATTGTGGTGTTCAATAATGAGGGAGTGGTGGGAGCCTGGACCACAGATTTACGTTTAGCCATAAATTACCTCTGAATGTTTTGATTGTATTCGGATTATGTTTGAAACTTTTTATTGAAATTTTTCTAATGAAAAATAATATTCTTTATTGTTATCTATTGAACTTCACTGAATAGAGAGTAATTTTCATTCAGCGCTGAAAATATACCTGTGTAACTTAGGAAAATCAAAAGAATTCTTTGTATCTAGGATCCTAAACTCACTTCTTGGTGAGATCGCAAACAAACTATATTCGTTATTATTTTGTCGTAATTAATGATTGAAACAACCCCTTTTGCATAACACATTTGAACATGCTAAATTCCCTCCTCTTCAAACAAGTTATCTGCTTATTTCAGCATTATTAGGAGATCGCCATGAGAGTATTACAAGAAAGTGAAATGCACCAGGTAAACGGCGGTGTCGCAATCAAAGCTGTTGCAGGAATAACCGCCGGTTTTGGAGCAGGACTTGGCTTTGCAGGATTGTTTTTTTCAGCCGCAGAAATTCTTACCCAGGTTACCGTCATAGCCGGTTGTAGCCTTATAGGATTGATCTGCGGCTTGATTTGATTATTACACCGATCCGAATATTAAGGCTTTTTCCTGCGGGCTGATGGCAGGTAAAAAATCATTCTTCGATGAAAGAAATTCTTCTTTTGTCATGCTCTGTATAAATACCTGCATAGGTTCAAGTAAGGTCTTATCATCACATTTTTGCCATAATGCAGGCATAATCTGTGCTTCTTCTTGTTCAAGATGTTGTAAATAACCAGCAATAAATTGGTTAACCATTAAATACAAAGACCATCCTAAATTTTGTCTTTGAAGAGGTGATTTTTCCTTTAAAACATCATCAAAAAGTGTCGATATTCTTTGCAGAACTGAATCTTGCGCCTGATGTTCCCTTTCCAAATCTTCACATTCTTTAGGTATGTGCTTTTGAATAAAGGGATGAAAATAAGTATCTTCATGCATCGCATGATCTTCTAAATAGACTTTTACTTTTTTATATTGCTGAATTAATGAGTGAACTTGTGCATCACAAGTCATATCTGCCGCCCCCAATTCAATGCTAAATAGAAACAATAGCCGACGCAGGGTCTTGTGAATACTTTGATAATAATTCACTCTGTCACTTTTCATCATATAATCCATGGTACTTTCCTCAACATTTCAATAAGAATTTAAGCATAATTCTTTTTTACATATAAATATAATTATGTATAATAATAGGTACTATAAATTTATTTATCGATTAAAATGGACGCACGCTCACCCTTATCTACTTTTCTTTGCGTGTACCGCCACGGTTCGCAAAGCAAAGCCGCTGCTGTGTTGCATCTCACGCAACCGGCGGTTTCACAACAACTTAAATTTTTAGAAGAGCGATTTGGCAAACCTCTCTTTAAACGCGCCGGGCGCAAACTTGTTCCAACGCCTGCGGCACATCAACTTGCGCTGCAAATTAGTAAACCCCTTGATTCGCTAGAACAGGTATGGAATTCACTGAAATTAAAATCTTCTTCTATCCAGACTATTCAATTGGGTGGGATCAGAGAGTTTTATTCCTCACTCATCGTTTCTCACCTTTCTGAGTTATCTGAGCTTGGGATCCATTGTCGGTTTACTTTCGGTCACGATAGTCTGGTAGAACGTTTGCTTGAAAAAGAAATCGATATTGCACAATTTTGTGCCCATGTGGCACATCCTGGCATTGAAATCGAAAAGTTTTTTACGGAAGAATTTGTACTCGTTGGACATCCTAAATGGAAAAAAACAATTGCTAACAGTTCACCAAATAAGCTCTATTCCTGCTTGAATTCATTACCTTGGATTGCTTATGACGAAAGTTTATTATTTATCAAAGAATATTTTCTGACCGTATTTAATGAACCATTTGATGGCAGCGTCCCTTTCACCATTCCCGATTTATGGACGATGTTAAATGCTGTCATTGGCGGTTGTGGGATCACTATTTTGCCTTCTTATTTTTGCAAAGAAGCACTCTTGACCAAAAAAGTGGTTGTATTGGCTTATCCTAAAAATCCCCCTAAATTGGATTTTTATTTGGGTTGGAAAGATGGGGCTCTTCAAAACTCAACTGTAAAAACGGTAAAATGTTTCTTACAGAAAATAGCCAATCAATCCTTACCTCATCATATTGTCACCTCTGGAAAAAAAGCATGATTAAACTGTTTTATTACTGTATTACCTTTATCAGGCGCAAAATGCAGCGCATGCTAAACATGGCAACGATAGGGGTTAAAGCCCTTATCATTAATCAAAAACAAGAGGTGTTGCTTGTTGAGCACACTTATATGTCCGGCTGGCACCTGCCCGGGGGTGGGGTCGATCAGGGTGAATCCCCCAAAGCGGCAATTATCCGTGAAGTCAAAGAAGAAACTGGCATTATCGTAAAAGAGGAACCTTCTCTCTTTGCTATTTATTCCCATAAAATTTTGGGGGCAAATGACTACCCAATGGTCTATATCATCAAAGAATTTGCCATTCAACAGGATGCCAAATTAAGCCAAGAAATCAAACATGCACGCTGGTTTGAGGTTAATAGCCTTCCCCCCGAAACCACTGAAAGCACCAGGCAAAGAATACAAGAGTACTTGCAAGGACTGCCTCCAGCGGACATCTGGTAAGGCGATATTTTGGAATCTTAGTTCGTAGGGTGGGTAAAGCTTTTAGCATGCCCACCATCTTATTTGTAATTGGTGGGCATGCTAAAAGCTTTGCCCACCCTACTTCAGAGCTGCTTTTTTGCAAATAGCCCTTATATCAAAGTAGAAAGAGTATATGTCTCTTGTATCTGAGGTTCGTACAAGCGATACTTCGGTCTGCCTGACTTTGGCGAAATAATGTTGGAGGATTAACTTTATGGTTTTTGGTATTAACTTGCTCCCACAAGATAATAAGTTCTTTGAACTTCTGATCCAGACAAGCGAGTTAGCCAACACTTCCATTCATTTGCTAAAAGATCTCACTATAGAAGAAGACCGTGAAAAAGCCTTCAAGTTAGCCCGAGATATCGAAACAGCAAAGCACAAAGCCAAAGATATCACTTATGAAATTACGGAAAGACTAAGTCGCGCATTGATGACGCCTTTTGATCACGAAGATATACATCGTTTATCTCGTGGTCTATATAAAATACTTAAAATTTGCGAAAAAGCCCAAGAGCGGTTGATTGCTTTCCAATTGCGCCCTTTTCAAAATGATTTTTTCAAATTAACCAGTAATATGGTTGAAGCCTCAGATGTAGTTCATGATTTGGTCAAAAATCTTAAAAAGATTAAAGACAGCAAACCTATCCATGACAAATGCGCACTGATTCATAATATTGAAGCAAATACTGATCAGCTCTTAAATCAATTAACCATTGATTTATACCACTATGAAAATGATTTTAAGCAAATTCTTATTCGCAAAGAAATGTATAACTTGATGGAAAGCATTGTCGACAGACATCGTGATGTCGCGAATGTGATCTTAGAAGTCGTTCTGAAGCACTCTTAACTTCACCACGTGGATGAAATATGGAATTAGCATTTTTGCTTTTTGTTAGTGTTGTCGTTCTTGCTTTAATCTTTGACTACATTAACGGTTTTCATGATGCAGCCAATGCGATTGCTACTATTGTATCAACAAAAGTGCTTTCTCCTCGGGTTGCCGTTATCTATGGTGCTATCCTCAATTTTATCGGCGCTCTCCTTGGCACCAAAGTTGCCGCGACAGTTGGCGAAGGCTTAGTTAACGTACACGTTGTTACCTCAGAAGTGTTAATGGCAGCCTTGGTCAGTGCAATTATTTGGAATCTACTCACTTGGTACAAAGGGCTTCCCTCAAGCTCATCTCATGCTCTGATGGGTTCATTAATGGGTGCGACCACATTTGCTAGTGGTACTGAAAGTTTGCATTTGGACATCATTACTTCCAAAGTCATCATCCCCATGTTTGTCTCTCCTATTATGGGATTTATTGGCGGTTATATAGTGATGTTGGGATTGTACTGGCTGTTTCATAAAATGGCGCTTCCTAAAATCAATGCTTTCTTTGGTAAAGCACAAATTGTTTCATGCGGTTATTTAGCCATTATGCATGGTTCAAATGATGCTCAAAAAACGATGGGTATTATCGCGCTGGCTGTCGCCACTTATTATCCAACCCCTTTTCATGTTTCCGATTGGATTATTGTGGCTTGCGCTATTGCGATGGGTTTAGGCACGGTAGCAGGGGGCTGGAAAATTATTCGCACCGTGGGTTCTAAAATGGTGAAAAATCTTAAACCTATCCAGGGATTTGCCGCCGAAGCCACCAGCGGCAGTATTTTATTTTTAACTGCCCACTTTGGTATTCCTATTTCATCAACCCATGCCATCACCACTTCGATCATGGGTGTGGGCGCTTCTCAACGCTTATCTGCCGTCAATCCCAAAATTATCGGCAACATTATGGGTGCCTGGGTTTTCACCTTACCAATAACTTTCTTCTTATCTGGTGGCCTTTATATGGCTTGGCATTGGTTTTTAAGATAAACGCCCCAAACAGCCAGACGACTAACATTTTTATTTGTTCAAAATCATTTATAGTCACACAACTATTAAACACATGAAGCAAAATCTGTGGGAAGTTGACTATGATCGGCAACAAAATAAAAGAGGAGCCCGTAGCTCCGATTGCGGAAACATCTAACGGCGACAATCTGATTTCTTTAAAATTACTTGTAGGGATTGCGACCGCAGGAGCTGTTTTGTACTTTGGTGGACCTATTGCAGCTGTCACTGCACGAGAACTCTATACACAATACTACGCAGCAAGATATGGTCTTCCTGCCGTCTATAATCCTAACTACTGGCTCACCTTTATGCCCTTAAGAGAACATGCTGGCGCCTATGCTTATTCTTATGGTCCAACATTACTAACGACTCTTGGGACAGTCGCCGTAAAAGCATCTGACACAATAAAATGGGTTAAAGGTAAAGCCACCAAACTCAACGATTATTTCAATCCCGTTAAAAAAGAAGAGCCCATCAAAGAGGAAAAACCTGATTTAATCTCTGTGAAAATAGAAAAAACAGATGAACCTACGGTTTCACCTGTTACCAATCCATCTGTTGAAATTGATGAGGAATTAGACAAATTAATGAAACAATTCGAGCTATTATCCTTGTCTGACCAAGAAGATAAGCCAACGACTGAAACATCCATGGAAATCGACGAAGAGAATTTAGGAATAGCGTGGCTTTTTGATAATGATAAGCATAGTGAAATAAAGCATGAAGTACAGCAACTCGGTGTAACGCCAGTGGTGACACTCAAAGGTAGTGCTCCCGTTACCGCTTAAAGCTACTTACTAAGTGCCGCTTCAAGTTCAGGTAGGATGGAAAATAAATCACCCACCAAACCATAATCGGAAACTTGGAAGATTGGCGCTTCAGGATCTTTGTTAATGGCAACAATCACTTTGCTATCTTTCATTCCAGCAAGATGTTGAATGGCGCCTGAGATCCCAACAGCAATATATAAACTCGGCGCAACCACTTTGCCTGTTTGCCCCACTTGAAAATCATTAGGCACAAAACCCGCATCCACTGCAGCACGAGAAGCTCCCACGGCCGCTCCCAACTTATCTGCCAATGACTCAATCATTTTAAAATTTTCGGTGCTTTTCAAACCACGGCCGCCAGATACAATTATTTTGGCTGAAGTGAGTTCTGGGCGGGTAAGCTCTGGTGTTTGTTCGCTCTTAAAGGTGACTTTCGTAAACGGTTCAAAAATAACATCAACGGGCTTTATAGACGCTTTGCTCTCACTCTCACCAATGGCTTCAAAAGCGGTGGTTCTAATGGTTAGCACTTTAATGGCATCTTGAGATTGTACTTTTTCAAATGCATTGCCAGCATAGATTGGTCGAATAAAAATATCTGGTGCTTCAATTGTTGAAACATCAGACACTTGAGCCACATTTAACATCGCAGCCACACGGGGTAATACATTTTTCCCAAAGGTAGTGGCCGGGGACAATATATGAGTATAATTTTTAGCACATTCAATCAACACTGCTGACACATCTTCAGCAATTGGATGAGCAAACCGAGGGTGGGTAAACACCCAAACTGTGTTAACCCCATTTAATTTGGCAATATCTTCACTGACGGTGTCTTTATCACAAACCAACAACACATCGCATGAAGCGTTTAATTTTAAAGCAGCTCCAATAGTGACTTTTGTTGCTGGTGATACATGGCCTTTATGATGTTCAGCGAGAACCAATACTTTAGTCATGTTAAATCACCTTCTCTACATCTCGTAAGCAATGAACCAATTCAGCCACATCTTTAACCATTTTTCCTGCCTTGCGCGCACTTGGCGGTGTAATCGCAAGTACTTTTAAATGAGGCGCAATATCCACATCCAAACTGGCTATGTCAATTTGCGTTAAAGGTTTGCGTTTAGCCTGCATAATATTTGGCAAAGAAGCATAGCGTGGTTCATTCAAGCGCAGATCGGTTGTAATAACCGCTGGCAAAGTGATGCTTAATGTTTCAAGGCCACCATCCACTTCTCTTGTCACATCCACCGTTTTTTTATCGTCGGCAAAAACAATTTTAGAAGCAAAAGTCGCTTGCGGCCATTGCAACAATGCCGCTAACATTTGCCCCGTTTGATTACAATCATCATCAATTGCTTGTTTACCCATGATGATAATGTGAGGCTGTTGTTGTTTAACTATTTCGCATAATGTCTTGGCAATGGCCAGAGGCTCTAAGATCTTGTCCGTAGAGATGTGAATGGCAGAATCTGCTCCTAAGGCAAGCGCTGTCCTTAAACTTTCTTGGACTGCTTGCGAGCCAATTGACACCGCAACAATTTCAGTTATAAGGCCCGCTTCTTTCCAGCGAACTGCTTCTTCGATCGCAATTTCATCAAAAGGATTAATAGCCATTTTCACATTTTGCAGATCAACCCCTTGGTTGTCCGCTTTAACCCTAATTTTGACGTAAGGATCAACGACTCTTTTAATAGGTACCAATACTTTCATCAGACCCTCACCCTAACCCTCTCCCAAAAGGGAGAGGGGAATAAAAGAAAAAAGATTAATAAGCTGATTTTAACACCCCCTGTTTCCCTTTCCCTATAGCCCTTGTAATAATGGAGGCAAATCTTTTATCAGGAGAGCATGATGGCAGAATCAATGACATATGATGTCGTTATTGTTGGAGCAGGTCCGGCAGGATTAGCGGCAGCCATTCGCTATGCGCAGCTGTGCAGGGAAGCTAACCAACAACCAAAAATCTGTGTCTTAGAAAAAGGCGCAGAAGTGGGTGCTCATATTATTTCTGGTGCCGTATTTGAGCCACGTGCGCTCAATGAATTACTGCCTGATTGGCAAAACTTAAATGCACCCATTCAAACACCTGTCACAGAAGATCACTTTTTATTGCTCACCCAGAAAAAAGCCTTTTCCTTGCCCACGCCCCCACAAATGAAGAATCAT
>CAYXVT010000040.1:0-5434 GCA_964468105.1 Uncultured Candidatus Berkiella sp.
GCGTCAATTTTGGAATAGCAAATTTAGGGTGATCAAAATACTTGGGATCAGGCCAAAATCGAATCACAGTGCCTGTTTGCTTTTTAGCAGCAGTCCCTGTGGCTTTAAGTTTGGTTTGTGTTTCACCATCTTTGAAGGACATTTCATATTGTTTGCCATCACGAAAAACGGTGACTTCTAATTTTTTAGATAAAGCATTAACTACCGAAACACCAACTCCGTGTAAGCCTCCAGCAAATTCATAACTCTTGTTTGAGAATTTTGCCCCAGCATGCAGGCGAGTTAAAATAAGTTCAACCCCAGTGAGCTTTTCTTCAGGATGCATATCAACAGGCATACCGCGCCCATCATCTTTAACAGATAATGAGCCATCTTTATACACTGTCACGGTGATTTCGGTTGTATGCCCAGCTAAGGCTTCATCGACACTATTATCAATGACTTCCTGAGCCAGATGATTTGGACGAGTGGTATCAGTATACATTCCAGGTCGTTTACGAACCGGATCTAATCCACTTAAGACTTCAATTGCGTCTGCGTTATAAGCTTGTTTTGCCATATTTATTAGTACTATTTTTCAAAATTAAAATAAATTAAACCTAAATCGTTAAAAAATCATGACCATTTTTCAAGTTGAATGCAAGCCATTGCAAAGCAATGACTGTCGATGAACTTGTTATCAGATCTCCGGCTTCGAAGATCGATAACACATCTTTCATATTCAAAACGTGCACCTGAATGTCTTCATGTTCTTTACCAACACCATGAATACCGCCGACACCAGTTGAGTCAACGATGCCACAAAACAAGGTTGTCTTTTCAGAAAAACCTCCTGGACTATTATAAAATTCCCCTATTTTTAACAATTGCGTTATTTTGCATCCTGCCTCCTCGATGGCTTCACGCGTTACTGTTTGTTCAGGCTTTTCATTTACTTCTAACAAACCTGCAACAATTTCTAGTAACCATGGACTAGGCGAACTTTCTCTATTAATTAGGCCAACTCTAAATTGTTCTACTAATACTAACTTTTGTAACAAGGGATCAACTAAAAGGACAGCAGCTGCGTCACTATGGTGCACTTGTTCTCGTTGTAACCATGGGCTCCATTCCCCTGAAAAACATTGATGGCGCAGTTGTAACTGTTGAACTTTAAAAAATCCTTTATGCACATAGTCACTTGACTTTATTTCTACGCCCTCATCTTGCCATGATGGAAGCCAAACCGGAATTGTCATCTCATATACCCTAGCACACCTATTCTGGGGACCAAGTCTACCGATGGCACTCCCAATTGACAATTTCAAATTAACCCCACGTTGGCAGGTTTGTTGGGCTAAGAAATATGGTAGGATGCGGGCTTAATCATTTCTCAAATATTAATTTATAAAACTATCTTGGAAAGTAATGATGAACTTTCAAATGGCTCGCTCCAATATGGTTGCACAACAAGTGCGCCCTTGGCATGTTGTCAGTGAAAATGTACTGAATGCCATGATGCAAGTCCCTCGCGAGAATTTCGTACCGCTTGCCTTCCATAATCTCGCCTACAGTGACACGGATATTCCTCTAAGTGAAGGGCAAACGATGTTATCTCCGAAGGTGGTTGGCAGAGCCCTACAAGCCTTAAGCCTAACGGGACAAGAAAAAATATTAGAAGTGGGCACAGGAACGGGTTATATAACTGCCTGCCTGTCAAAACTTGCTGAAGAAATAATTAGCAAATTCAACCAACTCTTTTGGCTCAAGCGGAAATTAACTTAAAAGCATTGCAAGTACGTAACTTAACATTGACTCAAGGCGATGCAGTCCTGGGATACGAAGAGGCTGCGCCTTACGATGCTATTTTTGTAACAGGTTCTTATCCGCTTGGGGTGCCACAAAAAATTTGTGAGCAATTAAAAATCAAAGGACGTCTTTTTGCGATCACAGGTCTGGCCCCAACTATGCGGGCTGTCTTGATTGAACGTCATGGAAAAAATGATTACACCACTAGTACGCTTTTTGAAACGGTTGTACCTGCTTTAATACATGCTCCACAACCCAAGCAATTTCAATTTTAGAACAAGGTGAAGTATGGGTTCGTTTCGTTCATATTGTCTCTTTTTATTATGTTGGACTACCCCGCTAGCGGCTGAAAACTTGACTCAAGTTTACCGACTAGCCGTGCAAAATGATCCAACGTTGCAACAAGCTTATGCAGTGATGCAAGCCAATGACCAAGCATTGCCATTGGCTATATCGCAAATGGTACCGAATATTTCTGCAAGTTATCAGACAACAGGAACTCAGTCTTCTCAGGCAATCCAAAACCCCTTTGTTGAAAATGGCGGCTTTAACTCTCAATCCTATGGTATCACCTTGACCCAGCCTATCTATCACCCCGAACATTGGTCACAACTTGAGCGATCTATTCATATTGTTAAGGGTGCAGAAGCAACTTATTTAAGTTCTGCACAAACTTTAATTGTTGAAGTGGCTGGTCAGTATTTTAAAATTTTGGGTTCTATTGACGATTTAGATTATGCCAAGGGCCAAGTAAAAGCATTTTCACGCGAATATGAACAAGCAAAACAACGTTTTGATGTGGGCTTGATAGCCATTACTGACGTTGAAACGGCAAAAGCGCGCTATGACAATGCTGTAGCAACGGAAATCTCGGCGAATAACGAAGTGGCTAATCAATATGAACACTTAAGAGAAATTGTTGGGCGCCCAATCAAAGAAGTGGCCATTTTTCCTATTAGTAAATCATTGCCGCTTTTACCGCCCACTCCCAATCAACAAGAAAAGTGGGTGGAAACATCACATCTCTATAATTTGAATGTTATCGCTGCTAAAGAAAATGCCACGCAATTAAAAGCGGCCATCGGCACACAAGCGGCAGGGCATTTTCCCAAAGTAGATGTTCAAGGTAATCTTCAGCGTCAAAAAACGCCCGCTCCCTTTTCAGACTTGGTATATAGTAAAAGTGTCTCTTTAAATGTTTCAGTACCCATTTTTTCTGGCGGAAGCGTTGTTTTTCGCACCAGAGAAGCCGCTGCGCGCTATGATGAAGCAATGCAAATATTAGAAGAAGCACGGCGTGATGCTGATGGCAATACAAGAGAGGCTTTTCGTGGTGTTTTAACCGCCATTAGTCGTGTTCAAGCTTTAGCTCAAGCTGTTGTTTCTAGCGAAAGCTCTTTAAAAGCAACAAAAGCCGCTTATGAAGTTGGCACCCGAACCATCGTCGATGTGCTTAACGCCGAAACACAGCTACTCAATGCGCAACGCGAACATTCTAAAGCGCGCTATGATTATCTCATGCAAGGATTAATCTTAAAGCAACAAGCAGGAACTTTAGTTTCTGATGATTTATATGCGGTGTGTGCTTTGATTACAGATAAAAGCGCTGTCTAAGACAGCGCTGGTTTTTGCCAAATTACATCTATCAGATTCAACAATTTATCTAATGCGCCTTTGTTCTCTTCGACAACCGTTCTTGCTAGGTTACCCTGCGATTGGCGTAATTGGGAATTTTCAAGCAATAAGGCAAGGCTATCTTTCAACGCATTTTCATCTTGCACAATGGTTGCCCCTTTGGCGCTGACCAACATATCGCTGATGGCAACAAAATTAAATAATTGTGGTCCAGTCAAAACAGGTAGCCCAAGTGCTGCTGGTTCAAGTAGATTATGGCCGCCAACAGGTACAAAACTCCCCCCCACAAAAGCCACATCACTTGCCGCATAAAATAAAGGCATTTCACCCATGGTATCACCTAGGAAGATATCCATGTCACTTGTCGCTGGTTGTTTTTGGCTGCGTCTTACCACTTTAAAGCCACGCTCAACACACAAATTGGCGACTTTATTAAATCTGTCAGGATGTCTTGGCACTAAAAATAATAACAATTGAGGGAAGCGTTGTTTTAGCGCCTGATAAACATTCATTACCAGGGCTTCTTCGCCTTCATGCGTACTCGCCGCTATCCAAATTAACCTTGAGCTGCCTAGTTCTTGTCGTAATTCTAAGCCTGCTTCTTGCAAATAATTGGGTAATTGTAAATCAAATTTAATATTGCCTGTTTCCCAAATATTTTCTGGTTTAATGCCTAAATGCTGAAAACGTTTAGCATCGATTGTACTTTGTGCAGCTACGCCACAAATGGGTCGTACCATTTGGCGCATAAAATATCCAAGCCAACGATAGCGTCTGGCTGAAATGGGAGATAAGCGGGCATTAGCAATTAACACTGGCAAATGTCGTTGATGACAAGCTTGTAATAAGTTTGGCCACAATTCTGTTTCCATCAGCACCAATAATTTGGGTTTGATCCGTTGGAAAAACGGCTTCAATGTCCAAGGCAAGTCATAGGGAAGGTAGCAATGAAAAATTTGCTTGCCCAACATATCTTTAAATGCGGCCTGGACCCGCTCTGAGCCCGTCGGCGTTGTCGTTGTCATTAAGATAGGTGTATTAGGATAAGCTGCACGAATGCGATGAATAAGAGGGATAGCGGACACGGCTTCGCCAACAGAAACAGCATGAACCCATAACACGTCTTCCAACGGTGGTAAGGGGATATGCCCTAAACGCTCTGACCAACGTCGTCGATACCCTTTGAATCTTAGGCTTCTAACCCATAATCGAAGAAAGACATACGGTAACAAACAAGTAAAAACCGCACTATAAAACCACCGCGCACATCGCCAAATCATACTAACCAGTTCCTATTGAAAAATCTGGACCATTTTAACTGTTTTTGAGTTAAAAATCCGAGTCACATTTCTCATATAGGCCCAAATCCGATATTATTTCTGTATTAAAAACCAATGAAATATATGTTAGATGCCAAAATTAACCGTAATTGTCGTCACCAAGAATGAGGCACATAATATAGCTGACTGCTTAAGCTCGGTATCATTTGCCGACGAAAAAATCATTTTTGATTCAAGTAGTACTGATGGTACTCCGGATATTTGCAGACAGTTTAATGCTAAAGTCACTATTACCCCCGATTGGCCAGGGGATGGACCGCAAAAAAACAGAGCACTTCTACAGGCAACAAGTGAATGGATCTTATGCTTAGATGCTGATGAGCGAGTAAGCAAAGCACTTGCCAAGGAAATCCAAGAAACGATTACCAAAACAGTTCACAGTGCTTTTGATATCCCCTATCAATCGACTTATTGTGGAAAGATAATCCGCTTTGGTGACTGGAAAGGTGAATCTCATGTTCGATTGTTTTTGAAAGATAAAGCGCGTTTCACCGATAACATCGTACATTGCCATCTTGATGTGCAAGGTAGTATTGGTAAACTAAAAAACGCCATTATCCATCATCCCTTTCATCATCTTGGCGCAATGCTCTATAAATTGAATGACTATTCCAGCCAAAGTGCTAAAGCACTGCATGGCGAGTGCATAAAAAACCAACAGAGAAAGAGCA
>CAYXVT010000040.1:5444-10790 GCA_964468105.1 Uncultured Candidatus Berkiella sp.
TCATCACTTTTCACCGCACTATCAAGAAGCCTTTGGACATTTTTCCGTAGTTATTTATTAAAATGTGGTTTTCTTGACGGTAGGGAAGGATTTTTACTGGCTGTCAGCAATGCCCAAGGAACTTATTATCGTTACTTAAAATTAATGTATTTGTGTGAGACGCAAAAGCAAGGTGAGTCTTGAAAATGAATACCCGCGTTATCACGCTCATGTTTCATCGCGTTAATGATGCTAGTTTAGGATATGATCCTGAACTCTTTGCTCAATATTTAGATTATTTGGTAAAACATTTCCCTATAGTTGTTCCAGGTGAAACGTTACCTGATGCAAAGGTTGCCATTTGCTTAACTTTCGATGACGCCTATTATGACTTTTACCATAACGTATTTCCTTTATTAGTCAAACATCAAGTCAAAGCATTGCTAGCTGTACCCGTAAAATATATTGTCGATAAAACAAATGTTGATGCTAAGATAAGACTTCAAGTACCTTATGTTCAAGGCATGGAAAACCCATTTTATAAAGATAAAATCCCTTTTTGCACATGGGAAGAACTTAATGAAATGTCGCAAAGTGGACTGGTTGTGATGGCATCACATGGATTTTCTCATCAAAATCTTGCCGATAAAAAAAGTGATCTCTCACAAGAGATCGTCAATTCTCAAAAAATATTGCAAGATAGATTACAAACACCTATCAAAAATTTTGTGTATCCTTATGGCTGCATGACCAGTCAAGCTCATCAAATGGTATGCCAAACCTATGACTATGGCATTCGAATTGGAAGCGCTCTTAATCTAGGCTGGGATCAATCTAGACAATTTGTTTATCGCATTAATGCCGACCCCTTGTGGATCAATTCAAAACCAATAAGTAACGGTTTAATCCATAAATTAACTTTAAAGTATTGGGCTAATCGTTTAAGACTAAAATAAAACTCGCTCAAGGATGGGCAAACATTGAGAAAAATATTAAACGTCATTATCTTACTTGTGTTATTACCATTCTCCATGCAATGCATGGCATCCCTTCAAAGTTTTGTCTATGGATCTCTAAGTTATGGCTCTGTCGATGGTTTTATTCAAACGCCGCGAGGAGGCTCTTTTGGCACAACGAGTTACCGTCGCCCAACTTTAGATGAATTAAATATTCACAAAGACAATTTTTTTACCCTAGGTGCAGGTTTTATTTTAAACGATTATGCCGCCACTTTTAATTACAATCATTTTTCACCTCATGGCGAAACGCTTCTTAGTCAAAATCTCATTACACA
The DNA here is from genome assembly GCA_964468105.1 of Uncultured Candidatus Berkiella sp. GTDB lineage: Bacteria > Pseudomonadota > Gammaproteobacteria > Berkiellales > Berkiellaceae > Berkiella. The sequence continues at coordinate 6,718 of CAYXVT010000040.1, forward strand.
TTCAAATTTAATTAACGCAGGGGATACTTTTAACTCAGAACTTGATTTAGAATTATTTTCTTTTGGTTTTGGAAAAAGTTTTTATTTTTACGACTATTGGGTATTGACGCCGCTTTTAATTGTGAATTATCTAAAATATCACTACGAATTTGATTCACCACTGTGCAACAGTTCTCGTACTTTTAATGTTGTTGGCTTAGATGCTGGATTTAAAGCACAATATTTTTTTACCACAGCTTTTTCAGCGGATGTTCAAGCAGCCTTCCCTATCCCTGGTTTCAACTTCACCGCTGGCTCAATTGATGTTGGCATCAATATGGCCTTTTCTGTCTCAAACCATATGAGCATTATTCCTCGTCTTGCCGTTGGTATGCTAAGAATGGATTATAAAGATAATCAAGAAATTCCAAATCACATTCGTTATACCAATGCACCTTTTGGGACGTTTGGTGTGATTTTACATTTTCATTAAATATCCGCAATAAATGCATATACAATATTAACAATCTAGACAACTTTACCCACCAAGAGGATAATTAAAGTGATAAGCGTTGCTTATCCTTTAAAAATACTATGAAAATGAGGAGGTTAGCATGTCGTCGAGTTCTGGTACTCATGGCGATATTGATGATGCCTTTGAGATACTTAAAAAATGGTATGCCGAAAAAAAACAACCTTTGCAAAAAAAAGAAGCGTTTGATTTCACTGAAATCAAGAAAGGGTTATGGCAAATAAAATCGAAAAAGCTCTCTAATGAAGCAAAAACAAAGGAAATGATTAGTTACTTACAAAAGCAAAAAGAAAAAAATTTACGTGTTGCTGGCTATATTTTATCATCCTTAGCAAAGCCAAATGTGTCGACTTCCCCCACTCCTCAAGTTATCTCTATTTCTCCTGGGTTAACCAAGTTAAAGCAAATGCTTATTGAAACACTACCTAGCGGATCTAATGTAGTAGAAAAATCTTTAGAAGGGAATCATGTACGTGTGCACTTTCCTTCAGGGAAATTAGAGTCAACCTATCGGCATGCCGCCTTAAAAGACACGCTCACCCAATTAAAAATGGAATTTACGGAAGAAAAAACACATGGCTCCATTCCTGTCATCCTATTGAGTGAAAAGAGTGTCCAAGCCATTTCTGATTGGCAAAGTTTTGGGAAAACCTTTAAAGAATCTTTTGCTCATTTTATTGAAGAAGACATGAATGCCAGTATCAATCAATTTCAAGCTTCGATGAGTCATAAAAGTCATCAACCCTCACAAAAACCTCCGAACGATATATTAGCGGCAGCCATCGCCAAGATCAAAGAATATGAAAAAAAGACGACCATTTCAGGCCCGGCGTTACAACAACGAACCCAGGCCTTACAACATGTTTTAACGGGGATTGAAAAACTAAAAGGTAAAAAATTACGCGAAAATGATAATAGGATCGCGTTGGACAAATTATTGACTTCAGCAGAGCATAATGTCCAAGATGCTGACGTAATAAAAATGATGCATAAAGTTCAAGAAGACTTACACATCAAAGGCGCAGCAAAATCTGAACAATCTAATAGAAAATCTAACCGGCGGTAGTTAACTTTTTCAGCGGATGATTTCGTCTTTAAAACCGGCCAATCGTAGGATTTTCTGAATAAAATCGCTTTTATGCTCAGTATAAGCTTCTCTATCAAGCTTAAATTCTTTTTGTAAGGACATTTTCAATTGCTCATATTCTAAAGCAAGATCAGGATGGCTACGTAAGGTATCTCTGAACAAAAGCCGACAGTTCCAATAACCAGAGCCATATTTCACCACATGAATATGATGAGTGCGCTTTTCGCCAAAGGGCGGCATCCCTTTTACAAAAAACATTTTCTCAAGGTTCGGATTGTCTTGCCAGTAGATATAGTTCATTTTTTCAAATAGAGGAACAAGCTGTTTAGCCATTGCCAAATCATTGACCCCCACATAAAGATCAATAATTGGCTTTGCTTTCATTCCTGGGATAGCTGTGCTGCCCACGTGTTCAATAGCAACCACAACTTCTAATGGAGTGGTTGCTGTTTTCAGTAATTGTATTTCTTGTTGAGCTAGCATGGGCCAAGAAGGATCGTAATCCACTATTTCTACAATATCGTTGCTATCATCATTCATGGGGCACCTTTAAAAGACCTCATCCACAAGATCTTCGGATACTTTGCTTGGATTTAATGCCAAGTAGTTTTCTATGGCATCAATCATCACTTCTTGTAGTTTGATGAGCGTGGTTGCGCCAAATGAAATGACGTCTGGGACATTGATGATTTCACCAACAAAATGGCAAGCTACTCGTGAATAGTAGTATTTTGCTACAAATCCTTTGTACTGCATTTACACTTCCATGTTATGCACCATCCTTGTGCAAAGCTTCTGACGTAGGGTGGGCAAAGCGCAGCGTGCCCACCCTACATCAGATCTAGAATTTGGGCATATTATCTAGATAGGACTTCACACCCTCTTCCACAGTCTTAAATTTCTTATCATAGCCCGCCCCACGCAACAAACTGATATCAGCTTGGGTGAAACTTTGATAGCGCCCGACAAGATGTTCAGGGAAAGGAATGTATTGGATTTCGCCTTTTTTATGCCAAGAAATAACGCTATTAGCAACATCATTAAAGCTTTGGCTAGCACCGGTGCCGACGTTAAAAATGCCGGACTGACGATAGTTATCCATAAACCATAAATTCACATCAACCACATCGTCTACATAGACAAAATCGCGACGTTGCTCGCCATTGCCATAACCATCGCAACCTTCAAACAATTTCACAATGTTGTTTTTAGGTAATTGTTGATGTAAATGGTATGCCACGCTGGCCATTGAGCCTTTATGGTTTTCATTAGGACCATAGACATTAAAATAGCGAAAGCCCACAATTTGACTTTTGACTTGGGGCAAAAGTGCTCGAACATGTTGGTCAAACAAAAATTTTGAATAACCATACACATTTAAAGGCCGTTCAAGGTTGCGAACTTCTTTAAAGACTTTGCCATCGCCATAAACAGCAGCACTTGAAGCATACAGAAAATTCACACCACGCTCTAAACAATATTTCAGTAATTCTTTAGAGTATTCGTAATTATTCTGCATCATGTAACGACCATCCCATTCGGTAGTCGTCGAGCATGCGCCTTCATGAAAAACAGCACTGATATCTTGACTGAAAGATTGCTTTTTTTGTATGCGGATCAAGAATTCATCTTTATCACAATAATCGGCGATATCTAGATCAGCTATGTTATTAAATTTTGTACCATCGGTTAAGTCATCGACCACCAAAATATCTTTTATGCCTCGTTTATTTAATCCTTTAACGATATTCGAGCCAATAAAACCTGCGCCACCTGTTACAATTATCACACTACACCTCTTAGGCCACTATTTCTTCAATATTCATTTCATTTTGTTTGGTAGAAAATACCATTCTCTCAATGGTATTGGTTGTTGAGCATCCTTGAACAAAAGGTAAGATCTCAATACTGCCCCCATTTTGAACAACTTCCAGTCCACCGGCTATTTGTTCTGGTTTATAATCGCCACCTTTAACCAACACATGCGGTAATACTTGGGCAATTAATCTTTGTGGCGTATCTTCGCTAAATGACACCACATAATCAACACAACCCAGAGCAGCTAAAACTGCCATTCTTTGTTGTAAAGGATTAATTGGTCGGCTATTTCCCTTTAAACGTTTAACAGAATTATCATCGTTGACGGCGACAATTAAACAACTTCCTAAAGCACGTGCTTGTTGTAAATAGGTTATATGGCCCACGTGTAATATGTCGAAACAACCATTTGTCATGATAATTTTATCGCCATATACTTTACGTTTATGCACTTCAGACAGTAATGCTTCTAATGAAACGACACCTTTAGAAACAGGATGATAAGAAGCAAGTGCAAGCTCTGCTTTTAATTCATCTAGTGTAATGGTCGCAGTCCCTAGACGTCCTACTGATAATCCCCCTGCAATATTGGCAAGCTTTGCAGCCTCTACCATGGAAGTGCCAGCCGCTAAACAGGCACCTAAAACGGCAATCACG
>CAYXVT010000040.1:10800-18604 GCA_964468105.1 Uncultured Candidatus Berkiella sp.
CCTGTGTAAAAGAAGGAGTCGATAATCTGTAAAAATAAACCCCCGATGCAAAATTTGGATTCGCTGAGAAATCAATTGTATGTACGCCTTCTGTTATTTGTCCGCTTACCAATAATGCAACTGAGCGGCCAGTAATATCAAAAACTTCTCTTGCTTGAGCGGGAATATGAATTGGGCTTGCGTTTTTCGTAATCAAAGTCATACCTTGACTACCTCTAGTCACCAACAATCCCTCTAAGTCCAATTGATGAACTAATTCACTACCCTTTCGTTCGATATCCGCTTCATTTTCACAAGCTCCCACAGCCGCTTCAAATTCACCTAAATTAGGTGTTAATAAGGTGGCACCTTGATAAACACTTAAATCGGCATTTTTGGGATCAACAATAACTTTGACGCCATTGGCGCGGGCATAAGCAATAATCTCTTGGGGATGCGCAAGCATACCCTTCGCGTAATCTGACAAAATCAAAATGTTAGCTTTTTTAATTTGCTGCGATAATTTTTCAATAATGGTTTTTGCCAAGTAAGGATGTTTATCTTCAAAATCTAATCGGATCAGCTGCTGTTGCCGTCCAATCACTCTTAGTTTTAATGTTGTTCTAAGGTTGGTCGACTTAATAAAATTGCACTGAACTCCCTCGCTTTCCAACATCTTTGTTAAGGAATCGCCTGGCCCATCTTCACCGATGCCACTGATGAGAACAGTGTTTGCGCCTAAGGCTTTTACATTCACCGCCACATTAGCAGCACCGCCAACGCGCTCTTCATGCTTTTCAATGCGAACAACGGGCACCGGCGCTTCGGGTGAGATCCGTGAAGTATCACCGTGCCAATACCTGTCGAGCATGGCATCACCGATCACAATGATATTTGAGTTGGAAAAATCAGGACAAGATAACATCAGACATTCCCTTTTATTATTCATTTTTTTTAAAACGGCTCATTTTAACACAGAAACTGCCAAATTCACTCTCTAGAGCCATCAGCAAAAACCGCCTGGAATAAATCGATTGTCTCCGGAGCTACCCCTTCGGCTTCACTCCAATTTTCCATGAAACGAGCACGTTCACGTTTTGCGCCGCGTTTGGCAAAGAGCTTTAAGTGATGTTGGCGCATGCTGTCTAAATCAATAAGCCATGGTTGATCGTCGACCAAAATAATATTACTTAAATTGAGATCACGATGACTTATCCAATGCTTTGCTAAAAGATCAATGATATTTGAAATTGAAACAGCAACACTTTTCCATGAGCTCTGAGGCTTTGCCCCTTTAGCAAAAAAATGTAGCGCATCGATACCTTGAATATAGCTACAAATAAAATAAGAGCGAAGCTTGAATGGGCCATATCGCTCTTCCTTTATGGCAATAGGAGTAAATGTTGACACCCCCATATTTAAGAGTTTGTGCGAATTACGCCAATTTTTCATTGCCCGAGAACAAGCAAAAAATCGTCTTACTCTATATGTCCAATCCTTTATATTAGCTCTTTTAACAACCAGTGTCTGTCCATCTACGTTAATCACAACAACGGTTGACGTCGGATCATCCTTTAGCACTTTGTATGGATTTTCAATATGGTGATCAAGGTTCTGCAACACTGATTGCATAGCAGGGGTATAATGATCTTTCTGGCAAAGAATAAATTGACGCCAATTATGAATGCTGACAGTTGCCATGTTCTAAATACTGCTCAATCCCTTTCGTTATTTTTACTTGTGAACTTAGCAATGTTTGCTTGAGACGTAATTGATTTTTCTGCACATTTTTCCTATCTTGACTTGGATGCCACAAATGACATACTTCAACAGCATATTTTCCATACTTTCTACTTACACCTTGACGCTGTAATCTAATAACTAAGTCAGAATCTTCAAATCCCCATCCTATAAAATTTTCATCAAAACCATTTACGGCTACAAAATCAGCTCGCCATAATCCCAAATTACAAGTTTTAGCCCCTTGCCATTTTTTAGGTTGACAGTTTCTTAGTATCCCTAGATTGATGCCCTTTAATGGTAAGAAGCGATTGCACTTTCTCTTCAATGCGGCAACTATCCATTGAATGGATGACCAATGTTCAATAGGTATAGATTGATTCAATACTTGTTGGGTAAAGGATTCACTGAGTAATACTCTGCTACCTGCAACATACCATCCTTTCTGAGCTAATTTTGCATGATTAGTTACAAAATGTGGCATAGGAACACAATCACCATCAATAAAAACAAGGTAGTCATGTTTAGCTTTGGCAACGGCTTTATTACGACACATGGCTGCTCTGAACCCTTCATCAGGTTGCCAGCAATGCGTGATTGGGAATCTACTCTTTTCTCGATATATGTTTACTACTTCTGCTGTAGCATCATTTGAGCCATCATCTGCTACGATGACTTCCATATGTTGATAATCCTGGGCACACAATCCAGCGAGAACTCTTGAAAGCGCTTGCGGCCAATTATAAGTGGTGACTATCACCGATATCGAAGGTAAAGACATATTTTATTCTCTAATGCAAAGTCGCTTTCACCAAGACTTTTTGCGAAGGGATCGGGATAGTAGCAAAACAAATTGCCGTCATAAGACAATAAAAATACCCTTCAGAAAAATCTTTAAGCCATGAGTTTAATAAACAACCCACCATAAATGTCAACAATACCCCCTGACAAAATCCGCGTATGTCAGGAGATAATTGCCTTGAAAGACGCCATTGCTGATAAAATAAGATTAACAATAATCCTAAACCTAAAAAGCCTTGTTCAACGCCTATGCGTAAATACTCATTATGTGGGTTATCGGTTAATAATGTGGTTTCGTTTTCAAATAACTTTGCATAAGCAGCACTGTAACTACCGGTACCCCATCCAAAATATGGTTTTTCTGTTAACAATTGGAAACTAGACTGCGCAAACTGCAACCTGGAACCTAAAGAAGATTCTAGTAATCGCCCTCCTTCATGGTAGAAATCGAGATCTTGAGCCAATAAATTGACGCGATCACTAAAAACAGAGGAAGTAGAGTAAGCGCCACCAATCATAAAAATGGCAATCAAACAAGCCCAAAGTACCCCTTTTAGTCGATACGATTGCCAGGCCAGCAATAATAAACATGTCACAAGGGTAAGATAACCAATTCTGCCAACATTCATAAATAAAAGATAAAAAACCATTAATGCAATAATGATTACCAATCCAAATCGATACTGTTGTTTCACTGATTTCAATTGAATACTTAGAAAAAATGCAGCAATTGCCATGAAGTAACTGGTTTTAATGTGGCTCTTAAAAACAGCACCGGTTGTATATTTTAAACCAATTGGAAAATCAGCATATACCTTTAGAAAAGCAAAAATTAAAGTAACGACCATCGCAGCCGCAAAAGCCCATAAAGCGAGCCTAGCAACTGTTTTGTTTTGATAGAAATAGATAAGTATGGGGATCAAACCTAGTCGCATACCATTAAACATACTGCGCCTGATGGTGTCATTATCTCCTTGTGAATAAAACATGCCTATCAATGTTAATATCATCAACGAAAAAATCCATCCTGATAAAGGATGATTGAAAATAAATCGGCGTTTTTCAGCTTGATTGGGACCTAAAATCCAAGCTGCAAGAATTATCCCAACAAGATAGCTTGTGATAGCGGTTGATATGGGAATAAACAAAGCAAGTCCTACTGCTGCGCCTTGTCCTATTGTGTCCCATTGTATGCTATTGGTTATAAACTTGTTCTTTATTTGCATAACTTTTTTAATAGATCCCTGTGATTGGTTGTGGTTCCATCACCACCATAGCACTCAACAACGCGTTCCATACTTTCTCAGGAGATAAACTTTCAAAGCAAGGTGGCATCACAGCAAAATGAGTGCCTTGTTTACAAACTCGTGCTAAACAGGGTGAGCAAGATGCCTGCACCTGCAAGTGATGTTGCTTGGGACCATATGCCCCGGTTAACTTTGGATCTGTTGGTCCATATAATGATACTGTTGGCACAGCCATGGCTGCTGCAACATGCCCTAAACCTGTATCAACTGCCACAATCCCTCTTGCTTTTGCAATCAGGCTAGTGAGTTCACCTAAAGATAACTTAGGCAAAACTTCAGGCAATAAATCAATTGCGTTTTCATAACAATATTGCTTGATTTTTTCGGCGCGACTCTTTTCATTATCATTACCCCAAGGCAATAATACTTGATAACCTTCACTTGCCGCACGATGCGCTAAAAGACACCAATAATTTTCGGGCCAATGCTTTGTTGGCCAGGTAGTACCATGTAAAAAAAGTATGGTTTTATTTCCATATGAAATATCAGCTAATCGCTGTTTATCAATACCATAGTCGGGCGGTGTGGTAGGATTTGGATAATGAAAAATGTTTGCAAATAATTGTCTCACTCTTTCAACAGCATGTTGCCCTTTAGGAACAGCTATTTTTTTATGATAAATAACACTTGCTATACCTTCTCTGGCACTTGATCGGTCAAACCCGAATCGTTGTCCTTGAGCAAATTTTGCTACCAAAGCACTTTTGACTAATCCCTGAGCATCTATCACCGCATCATAGGAGGTATAGCACAACCGCTTGTGCAATGCATGCCATTCTCCTTGCATAAAAGTTTGCCAAGGCGCTTTGCGTAATTTTCGAAGCGGTGCCGGTATTACCGTCTTCACAGCTTTATGCCATTTTGGAATTTCTGCAAAGGAAGGTTCAACTACCCAATCAAATTCAATATCAGGGTAAATGTTTCTGGCATCGGTAAGTGCAGGGAGAGTATGAATAACATCTCCCATAGAAGACATTTTTACAATAAGCACACGTTTCATACATTCACCAAGCCATCAACCGCTTGGATCACCTTATTCACTCCTAATTGCTTCATACATTGCTGATGTTGCAACGGACAGGTACGTTTAAAACAAGGGCTACAGGTTAGTTTCTCTTGGAGTATACTGACATTATCACTCAAAGGAGGCGTAAATGTTGGCGAAGTTGAACCATAAACAGCAACTAAAGGGCGTGATAAACTGGCAGCAATATGCATTAACCCAGAATCATTTGTAAGCACCATTTTTGCTTGTGACATGAGATCAATGGCGTCTCCCAATGAAGTGCGCCCAGTTAAATCCACACATTTATTCTGGGTGAGTGATTGTATGGATTGTGCGACTTCTTTATCTTTTGCTGAGCCAAAAATCCACACTTGCCAACCTTGTGCAATATAATGCATAGCCACTTGCGCATAATAACTTTCTGGCCAGCGCTTCGAAGGGCCAAATTCAGCCCCAGGGCACATAACCAATATGGGTGAAGCAAGAGATAGTTCGTAACGTGCTAGAGCATCATTTATGTTTTCTTGCTTCGTAATGAGAGAAGGACGAAATAAGGGTTGCGGTAAAGACTGTCCCATTTCATAAGCTAAAGCAACATAACGTTGTACCATCAAGGGGTATTCTTTTTTATCTAATACTCTAATGTCATTGAGTAAGTGATAACGCCATTCCCCTCTCCAACCAATTCTTTTGGGTATTTTGGCAAATAAGGGAATTAAGGCGGACTTAAAAGAATTTGGTAGCACATAGCAGCGTTGATAATTAGCGACCCTGAGTTTCAAGCCCAACTTATATCTGGCCGCTAATCCTAATTCTCCATGTTTTAATGGCATGTCTATACTATTGCTGATCTCGCTCATTCGCTCAGTTAAAGGGCGACTCCAAAATGGCGCTAAAACATCAATAGATGTATTTGGATAACGCAATTTAATAGCTTTGAACAAAGCTTGCGCCATGACCATATCACCTATCCATGAAGGACCGACAATCAGCGTTTTGTCAGACAACGTATTGACCTCTTTTTTTATGGTTTAGATTGAAAATCGGACAAAATATACAACGTCCCACAATAGGGGCATGTTGCTTTGCCTGTTTTTTCAATAGGCAAGTATACCCGAGGATGGGCATTCCATAAGGTCATATTGGGCATTGGACATGATAATGGCAAATCAGAAAATGTGACTTCATATTGCTTTTGCCCACTGGCTGGCAGAATTTCATCACTTGCTTTCATTATTTTCGCCCCTATTACCTTAAATGAGGGCATTGTAACATTCGCAAGCAATCTCAGCCCACCCTTAGTCGTGGTTTTAAGCAAATTCAGATAGTTTACTTGATTGTTTTTTTAGTCGACATAAGTTAGCCACTCAGAATGAGTTTCTGCTCGACCGTAAACATGATCAAAAAACAACGATTGTAGTTTTTCAGTGATTGGGCCACGACCGCCGTTGCCTATGATACGACCATCGACTTCGCGTATGGGAGTCACTTCTGCGGCAGTTCCTGTAAAGAAACATTCATCAGCTACATACACTTCATCTCGCGTGATAGAACGTTCCATCACTTGCATACCTAAATCATGCGCCATCGTAATGATAGTGTCGCGTGTGATCCCTTCTAAACAGGAAGTTAATTGAGGCGTATGTAGAACGCCTTTACGGATCAAAAAGAAATTCTCACCGCTACCTTCAGCGACATACCCTTCTGGATCTAAGAGTAAGGCTTCATCTGCACCACTTGAAAGCGCTTCATGTAAAGCCAACATCGAATTCACATAATTTCCCGTTGCTTTTGCTTTAGTCATAATGATATTGACATGGTGACGAGTGTAAGAAGAGGTGCGTACTTTAATACCTCTTTTTAGATTCTCTTCCCCCATATAGGCACCCCATTCCCATGCCGCAATAGCAACATGAGATTTCAAATTATCTGCTCGCAACCCCATGCCTTCACTGCCATAAAAACAAATCGGTCGAATATAGCCTGATTTCAATTTATTTCTCACAATGACTTCACAATGAGCTTCATTTAATGTGTCTTTATCAAATGGCATCGGCATTTGTAGAATATGTGCAGAACGGAAAAAGCGATCAATATGTTCTTTTAAACGAAATATCGCCGTACCTTTATCAGTCGCATAGGCTCGCAGACCTTCATAAATGCCCATGCCATAATGCAATGAATGCGTTAGGACATGAATGTTGGCATCTCGCCATTTCAACCATTCACCATCCATCCAAATGAAACCATCTCTATCTGACATCGTTGCCATGAACTCTCCTTAGCCATCTCAATGTAAGTTTAATTACATAGTGGTAAATATCTTTTTCCAAATATCTCTTACATTTTGTAAATGTGACTGCAATGCAGCATCTCTACTGAATTCAAACTCCGGTTGACAGATTTTACGTCTTAACAGCATTTGATAATGAGTGTAAGCCGATATCAGTTCGATTGCATCATCCTTTTCCATTAATTGATATTTTATCAATAATTGTAAAAGTGCCATACTACTACGTTCTGTTAATAATGTAGGACAATCTCTTGATTTACTGAGCATAAAATATTCCACAATAAACTCAATATCGGCTAATCCTCCCATTTCCAATTTAAGTTCATTTTTCATATGATGACGATGTTGTTCATGCATCTTCATGCGCATCTCTGAGATTTCATTACGCAAATTATCCGGCTCACGCTTTAGTGAAAGAATTTCAGCTCGCAATTGTTCAAACGCACCTTGAAAGGTTGGCGGACCTACAACCATACGTGCTTTCACTAACGCCTGATGTTCAAAGGTCCAAGCGTGTTCGTGCAAATACTTTGCAAACGCCCCTAAGGGACTCACCAGTAATCCTGCACTACCGCCTGGTCTTAAGCGAACATCAACTTCGTACAACGTTCCAGATGCTGTATGGGTGCTTAACATGTGGATAATGCGTTGGGCTAGCCTTAAACTAAAATCAGCGGC
>CAYXVT010000041.1:0-373 GCA_964468105.1 Uncultured Candidatus Berkiella sp.
CGGGGGATGTTTGTGGGCAGGCGATGTTCTTTGTGAGCGGGGATGTTGTTAAGCCACTGCAAACTCTTCTTTCAACTTCTTCGCAACTGTATCAAGCGGCAATTGAACATATTGTGGCATGCCGTTTTCATAAGGCGGATAAGCTTCGCCGGCAATTAATGGCAACAAGTATTTTCTGCAAGCATCGGTAATGCCATAACCATCTTCTGTGATAAAATCACGTGGTACGGTTTTTTCAACATTCGCTACTTTTGAAAGTGGCACTTCTTCGATATGCCAACGATAAGGGCTATCGCTATCACGAACTACCACAGGCATCACCGCATTTTTACCGGCAACGGCAAATTCAACAGCGCTTTTACCTAAAGCATAA
>CAYXVT010000041.1:383-716 GCA_964468105.1 Uncultured Candidatus Berkiella sp.
GTTGAAGAAATATGACGTGCTGCGCGTTGTAGATAATCAGCTACTGCCCAGTGATTTTTTAAACCGAGTTCTGATTTAACCATTTGTGCTAAGTAAGGAGCAACGCCACCTAATTGCGCATGGCCAAAGGCATCTTTTAAGCCAGATTCTGCTAAGAATTTACCATCAGGATGTTGTGTGCCTTCTGACACCACAATCACGCAATAGCCTTTGCTTTTGACGGTGGATTGTACTTTTTGCAAGAAATCAGCTTTTTGGAAAGGTATTTCAGGAAATAAAATGATATGGGGTGCGCCGTTGGCATGGGGTTGTGCTAAAGCACCAGCCGCAGCA
>CAYXVT010000041.1:805-3168 GCA_964468105.1 Uncultured Candidatus Berkiella sp.
GTGGAGCTGGCTGCCATTGAGGCAACATCAAGGCTGGCTTCTAAAGTGGATACTGCAACATATTTAGCTACAGAACCAAATCCAGGGCAATTATCGGTAAAGGGAAGATCGTTATCCACCGTTTTGGGGATCCCTATGCACGTGATAGGATACCCCATTTCCTGGCTTATCTGGGACACTTTATTGGCTGTATCTTGTGAATCGCCGCCGCCATTATAGAAGAAGTAACCAATATTGTGAGCTTCAAAGACAGCAATTAAACGTTCATATTCTTCGCGGTTTTCCTTGAGGCCTTTTAGTTTATAGCGACAGGATCCAAAAGCGCCGGCAGGCGTATGACGCAATTGCGCAATTAAAGCAGCAGGTAGGGTAGAAGTATCAATGAGTTCTTCTTTTAAAGCCCCTATAATGCCATTCTTGCCTGCAAAGACTTTACCGATTTTATCGGTGTGTAGTCGTGCTGTTTCAAGCACGCCACAGGCGGAGGCATTAATAACTGCGGTAACACCGCCGGATTGTGCGTAAAATGCATTTTTGGGAGCCATGTTTGATTTCCTTTGCCTAGTTTTTATGCTGGCAGGTTACAATTTTTGAGTCAAAATTGCTAGCATTGCTAAGTTAATATGCTAAATAGATGAGAATATGAATAATACTGTTTATCAAACTTTTCGTGGATTAATCAACCTTTGCCGTTTGCGTGCAAGTCCTGCTGAATTACCCTATTCCATGATTTTGTTGGTTTTGTTAATTATTATTGAATTAGGGTTAAATGTATTTACCCTCAATCAACTAAAAGGCGCATCAAGCGCCGAAGTCTTTTTGGCATCGACATTATCTTTGGGAGTGTTGATAGGGCTTATTTTTGTACTTCTGGCACAACGTAAAGTTGCTACGCGATTACCTAAAGTGCTTACTGCTTGGTTTGGTACAGAATTATTATTAACCTTATTGTTAAAATTAATATTATTGGTCATCCCTGAAAGTCTACAAGCCACAAAAGCGGTACAAGCAGTTTTACAAATTATTTTCTTTACATGGAATGTTGCCATCAAAGCTTATATTTTCAGACGTTCCTGTGATTTTAAATTAGCCAGTGCCTTGTTAATCACTTTTGGTTTTCTGATAGTGTCTTCGCTACCAATTCAGTTTATTTTGGGCACATATTTGCAACAAACATTACCAGAAGCTTCTACGGACGCTCCTGGAGAATCATTACCGAAGTCTGAATAGGAGAGGACAATGCATATTCATATACTAGGGATCTGCGGCACATTTATGGGAGGCATTGCAAGCCTTGCTGTGGAACGAGGTTTTAAAGTAACGGGCTCTGATGAAAATGTTTATCCCCCTATGAGCACACAATTAGAAAGTTTGGGGATCACCTTACAAGAAGGGTATAAGCGTGAGCATATCCAACAAAGCCGACCAGATGTAGTAGTGATTGGCAACGCGCTAAAACGTGGTATCGATGCTGTTGAATATGTTCTTGATGAAGGCATCAAGTATCAATCTGGTCCGCAGTGGTTAGCTGAAAATTTATTAAAAGACAGATGGGTGATAGGGGTTGCCGGAACCCATGGCAAGACAACCACAACGGGGATGATCTCCTGGATATTAACCTATGCCGGTTTTAATCCGGGTTTTCTCATCGGTGGGATCCCTGCCAATTTTGGATTATCAGCAAAATGGGGCCAAGATCCTTATTTTGTGGTAGAAGCCGATGAATATGACAGCGCCTTTTTTGATAAGCGTTCAAAATTTGTCCATTATCATCCCAAAACCTGTGTTTTAAATAATCTTGAATTTGATCATGCCGATATTTTTAATAATTTAGAGGAAATCAAAAAGCAATTTCATCATCTGGTTCGTACCGTGCCAAGTAAAGGCGCGCTGATTGTTCCAACGACGGATGTTGCCTTACAAGATGTTCTGAAAATGGGATGTTGGAGTGATGTGAAATCCTTTGGACCTAACGGTGAATGGCAAGCCAACTTAAAAGTTGCCGATGGCAGTGTGTTTGAAGTGTTGCATCATGGAAAAAGCCAAGGTGAAGTCAACTGGCAGTTGATAGGCGATCACAACGTCAGTAATGCTTTAGCGGCTATTGCTGCCAGTGCGCATGCGGGTATTAAGCCTGCAGTTGCAGTTGAGGCTCTAGGACAATTTCAATCCGTTAAAAGACGAATGGAAATTCGCGGAGAAATTAATGGTGTTACCATCTATGATGATTTTGCACACCATCCCACCGCAATTCGTACTACTGTTGCGGGCCTAAGAGCGAAAATTGGTAAAAAACGTCTTATTGCCATTGTGGATATTCGTTCCAACACCATGTGCATGGGTACACACAAGCAAGATTTCCC
>CAYXVT010000041.1:3220-11030 GCA_964468105.1 Uncultured Candidatus Berkiella sp.
AGGCATTGCAAGATGCTGATGAGATTTTGATCTATCAATCGCCAAAAGTGTCCTGGAATGTGAAAGAAGTGCTCGCACCTCTTGGGGCGCGTGTGAAGGTAATGCAAGATACCCAAGATATTATTGATGCTTTGGTTCCGATGGTAAAAGCCCAAGATCATGTATTAGTGATGAGTAATGGTGGTTTTGATGGTTTGCATCAACGATTGCTGAATACTTTAGCACAGGCTGAGATGGTGGCATGATAAAACGAGAAATCACATTGGCATTTGCAGGCGCATCTGGTGCGCCTTATGGCTTGCGTTTACTTGAGCAGCTTGTACGTGCTGATGTGAATATTTCACTGGTGATTTCAACGGCTGGCTTGATGGTCATCAATGATGAAACAGATTTTAAGCTTCCAGGAAACCCACAGAAAATCGCTGAGTTTTTTCAAGAACGTTTTCAAAGTGCGCCTTCCCAAATAAAAGTGTATGGAAAAGATGATTGGTATTCACCCCTAGCCAGTGGTAGTGGTGCCCCTAAAACCATGGTGGTTTGTCCTTGCAGTGCTGGCTGTTTATCAGCAATTGCTTTGGGTGCTAGCAATAATTTGTTAGAGCGAGCGGCTGATGTGGTGCTCAAAGAGCAAGGGAAGTTAGTGTTAGTGGTGCGTGAAATGCCACTTTCTGCTATCCACCTTGAACATATGTTAAATCTTGCGCGCTTAGGGGTTTGCATTATGCCCTCAAGCCCGGGATTTTATTTTAAGCCACAAACCGTGGATGATATTGTCGATTTTGTCGTCGCACGTATATTAGATCAAATTGAAATCCCTCATCAATTGAGCAAAAGATGGGGATGATCTGGCACTTACCCTCTCCCAATTTGGGAGAGGGTGCCCGATAGGGCGGGTGAGGGTTTGTTAAAAGGAATTTATATGAATAAAAATGCATTGAGTTTGTTAGTTCTTTTATTCTTCTCTCAAGCAGCCATGGCTGCTCTTCCACCAACCGCTGAAAGCATGCGTCGTATTAAAGCCGTAATGGATTCACATGAAGTGTATGATAAATTGGGTTCAGTCAATTGGATCAAATCAGTTACACAAACCAAAGACGGTTATTTATTAAAATCCGATAAGTGCTCCTTAGAAGTCACTGTTACCAATGGCCCTCAAGATCCCCCTGGTTTGATTGGACCACTACCATTAGTGGTAAAAATAGGAAAGATGGACTGTAAGTGAAGATAATCACTTCCTTCGCGGTGGCACTTTGGGTTTACCAGTAAGTGGTGGGGGTGTTTTTGGTTCCCCCTTTTTAAGGGTTAACTCTTCTTGAGTTATTATTGGCTTACGTCTTTCCGCCAACGGTGTTGGTGCATGATAGTCTGGTGGTGGCAGCTCTGGCAGTGGTCTTGTTTCACTGCGTTTTACTATGGGTAATGCTGGAGATGTCGCTGAGAGATCGTCTTTTTTGTAATTTCGTGGTGGAACAGGTGGTGGTTTTGGTGAAGTAACCTCCGTCATCTGAATATCAGTTGGAAGACTTTTAGATAAATCAGAACGTTCTTTTTTGACTGAAGTGACTCGACCTGGTAAAGGTGATGAGACAGAACGAGCATCAGCGAGCGTTTTTCGTTTAGTCAGCGCAGGAGGGGGTTTTGTAATAAGAATTCCCTGTAACTTATTTTCTGCTTTGTTTTTATTGTACCACTCCATTAGGTCAGGCGTTTGATTTGGAGCTTTGCTTTTTTGCTTTTTCCATTCTTCGAAATCAACTTTATTCAATTTAAGGTCATATTTTGGATTTTCTAGATCACAAATACGCCATTCACCAGTTTGGGATTTTTTTACATGAACAATCTGATTATTCAAAAGATAAGCATCAACACCACTGGCTTGTGCTCTTTCAAATGCAGCTTTAGATTTATTATAGCCTTGCTCGAAGGTATCTATTATCCCGGCTACTTTTGCTTTGCGCTTTTTTGACTCACAACCAATATTCGTGTTATTCATTTTAATATCTGTCGCTGTAAAAGGGGTGTCGGAATCTTTCTTAAAAGCGCGATTGTCTGCACTGATCGCCGTTTGAACAGAATCTGCTTCAACAAAAGCAGCAATCGGAGTACGCCCCTCATTTGTTTCGATCTCATTACGACCTACAATTTTACTGGCAAAGGTGTTAGGAATAGCTAAACTAAAAGGCGGTTCGCCATCGGCAACAAGAGCTGCCCTTTTTAGAAGACCTTTTACTTTCAGTTTTTTACTTTGAGTATGTAAATCTTCAACACCTTGATAATGCAAAGAAAGAGCGCCTTGTAACATTACTTGATAGACATGAGACATCTCTCGTTCATTGGAACCATCAATGGAGATAACATCATTGCCTTTTTCAAAACTCTTCTTAAGTTCTACTAATGTCTCAATTTTTGCAGTCGCAGTGTTATCATTAAAAAGCGCCATAAAGGCTCTTTTAACTTCATCAGGATTTTTTGCACGTTCAATTTCTTCAATAGCATAACTTATTAAGCGTAAAACCATGAGACTCTGGTGTAAAGTTTTAGGTTCTTGTCCATTAATGCTTTCGTATATTGCTTTTAGCCGCTTTAATAATTCTTTCTTGCAAAGAGATTCTATTAATAACTTGGTTGCATAAGTTTTGCCTGTACTTGAAGCGCCACCAATAGTGATATCTAAAGGAGGTTCAAATTCAGGACCATCAAAATGCATCGTTGCTTTAAGAAGAACCGCCGTTCTGAACTTCCTTGATTTATTTTCCTCATCAATAGCTGCTGCATATGACAAAAAATCTTCTTGATTATTGAATAACAGCTGCATTTCAATAGGAGGAGATAAATGAAATTCTTCTTTTAAAGTGATAAGTTCTTGTTTGCGTTTGGCTATGAGCTCATCTAACTTACGAATTCTCTCGGCATCATTGTAATTTGCTTTCTCATCTTCAGCTTTTTTAATAGCCCTTTCAAGTAAAACTATTCGCTCTGCTACTTCCATTCGTCTTTTTTCTATAGGGTCGCTTTTTCTCAGTGCTCTAATTTCTTCAAGTCTTTGAGCATATCTTTTGAAAAAATCTTCTCTTTTCTCTGTCGATTCTGTGGATTCTGTTTTCTCAAATAATGTTGCTTGTCCCTGGAGTCCTAATCTATCCAATATTTCTTGCTCTCTTTTCTTTTTCTTTTCCATCTCAGGATTGCCAGTATAATAGTCTCCAATGGTTCCCCAGGGTGTTTTTAATTTATCAATTTTTTCTTGAAATTGTTTCACAATGCCGTTTAGTTGGATAATTTCAAGATCTTTTAACTCAGCTAAAATGGGTAACCCCTTTTTCAATTGAACGCTGTCAGATTTTTTATCGCCGATTTCTTCAATATAACGATTTAAGCAATTTCCAATTTTTTGTTGGTGAGCTTCGGGAATGACATGTCGATTATCATCAACAAGTTTTACGATGTCTGCGACGACCTCATCTAAATAATCCATGGTATTTATTCCCAATTAATTATTTATCGCTTGGCTTTGTATGAATGACTATAACTATATATTATGTTATCAGTCCAACTGTTAGCCCGCAATGGCAGGAGGATCAAATTACATATAAAAGCTTGAAATTATTAACAGTTTTTAAGATAAAAGACTGAAGACTTGCTTAACCGTGTACACACACGAAATTAAATAAAGTTACAAAACTCAATTCTTCATTGTACCTCCCCGAATCATTACCTATATTAATAGAAGAGGGTCTTGCCCCTAAAAATCCCATTTTCACTTAGAGATCGATAAAAAAACATCATGGATGATGAACCAATTTCCCAACGCCAAGACAAGGAGTCCTTGTTTGGCATTTTGAAAGCTGCCAACCAGCGTGGTTTTGCATTGATCCATAAAATTTTGTTTGTCATTGTCATCATTGTGTTGATTGGCATAATCCTTTTAACGTTACGTTGGTGCAGTGGTGCGCCTAAAAAGCCACATCGGGCTCAAGAAACAACAGTCGTGGTAGCCAAAGCCCATAAAGAAAATATTCCGGTTTATCTGAATGCGCTTGGCGCAGTAACGCCGACGGACACGGTGACCGTGATTACCCAAGTGAATGGTCAACTACAAAAAGTATTTTTTAAAGAAGGCCAAATGGTCAAGGCCGGTGATCTATTGGCTCAAATTGATGAGCGCCCTTTTTTAGCACAGCTCATGCAATATGAAGGGCAACTTGCGCATGACCAGGCACAACTCGCTAACGCCAAAATTGATTTGGCGCGATATGAAGCATTGTGGAAAGAAGATTCTATTTCAAAACAAATTTTAGATACCCAATTCTCCCTAGTACAACAACTTGAGGGCACGGTAAAATCAGACCAAGGTTTAGTGAATACCGCCAGAGTTAATTTGATATTTTGTAGGATTACCTCACCGATCAATGGACGTGTCGGTTTACGTTTAGTTGATCCTGGTAATTTTGTGCAAACATCCAATACTACTGGTCTATTTGTGATAAATAATATTCGCCCCATCACGGTGGTGTTTACCATCCCCGAAGATAATGTACCGCAAGTGATGGAACAAATTAGAGCCAGGAAAAAACTGATTTGTGAGGCTTATGATCGCTCGCAGAATAAACTGCTGGCGACGGGGGTGCTTCTCACAATGGATAATCAAATTGACTCATCAACTGGAACCGTCAAACTCAAAGCACAATTTAAAAATGATGATGATAGTTTATTTCCTAATCAGTTTGTTAATATCAAACTCTTGGTAAAGCAAATAGAATCAGCCATTGTCATTCCAACCCCAGCTGTTTTACATGGCGCACAAGGGGATTTTGTTTATAAAGTAAATCCCGACCAAAAAACAGTAAAATCGGTCCCTATTGCGGTTAGCCTGATTTCAGGTGAAGGATCAGTCATAACATCCGGTGTCAATGACGGTGACGTTGTAATTGCAGAAGGTACTGATAAATTAACTGATGGTGCGAGTGTGATTATTTCAAATCAAGAAAAGCCCGAGCTCTATACAACTAAAAATTCAGCTTCGAGTAAATCGAAATGAGCCCCTCCAGGCCCTTTATTTTAAGACCTATTGCAACTTCACTTTTAATGATTGCTTTATTGTTTACAGGACTATTAGCTTACAAGTTGTTGCCCGTCTCAGCGTTACCCCAAGTTGATTACCCCACTATTCGGGTATCAACTTTTTATCCTGGTGCAAGTCCTGAGGTTACCACGTCTTTAATCACCGCTCCGCTTGAACGTCAGTTCGGTCAAATGCCAGGTCTTAATCAAATGACATCGACGAGTTCTGGAGGAGCTTCACTTATCACTTTGCAATTTGCGCTCAGCATGGCATTAGACGTTGCAGAGCAAGAAGTGCAAGCTGCAATCAATGCCGCTTCGAATTTTTTACCAAATGATTTACCGAATCCGCCTGTTTACAGTAAAGTCAATCCAGCGGATGCACCAATCATAACACTGGCTTTAACATCAAAAACAATCCCTATGCCACAGGTCGAAGATTATGCTGAAACCCGCTTTGCACAAAAGATTTCTCAATTAAGCGGTGTGGGATTGGTGAGCATCAGTGGTGGCCAAAGACCTGCTGTAAGAATTCAAGCAAATCCAACAGCATTGGCTTCATTGGGGCTGACCTTGGAAGACCTGCGAGCAGGTATTGCCACCGCCAATACAAATCAGGCTAAAGGTAATTTTGATGGTAAACATCTTTCTTATACGATTAACTCTAACGATCAACTGTTAACAAGTGAAGCGTATCGGCCTATCATCATTGCATATAAAAATGGCGCACCAGTACGCGTCAGTGATATTGCCGATGTTATCGATGGTGCTGAAAATAATAAACAAGCAGCGTGGATGAATAATACGCCTGCTGTTATTTTGAATATTCAGCGCCAACCTGGCGCCAATGTAATTGAAGTGGTAGATAGAGTTAAAAAACTCTTACCCAATTTAAGCGCAACCTTACCAAGCGGCATTGAAGTCTCCATTCTAACCGACAGGACTAACACTATACGTGCATCAGTTGAAGATGCATTATTGGAAATGATGTTATCTGTTGTTTTAGTCGTCGTCGTTATATTTTTA
The DNA here is from genome assembly GCA_964468105.1 of Uncultured Candidatus Berkiella sp. Lineage (GTDB taxonomy): Bacteria > Pseudomonadota > Gammaproteobacteria > Berkiellales > Berkiellaceae > Berkiella. The sequence continues at coordinate 9,308 of CAYXVT010000041.1, forward strand.
TTTTTGCGCAATTTACCTGCCACGTTTATTCCCAGTATCGCTGTCCCGCTATCATTGGTGGGAACTTTTGGGGCAATGTACTTATTTGGGTACAGCGTCAATAATCTTACCCTCATGGCACTGACCATCGCCACGGGTTTTGTTGTTGATGATGCCATAGTGATGATAGAAAACATCACACGTTACATTGAACAAGGTGAGAAGCCACTTCAAGCTGCTCTCAAAGGGGCTGAGCAAATTGGCTTTACAATCATGTCATTAACAGTGTCGCTCATTGCAGTAATGATCCCTTTATTATTTATGCAAGACATTGTTGGTAGATTATTTAGGGAATTTGCCGTTACATTGTCTATTACCATTTTACTTTCTGCTGTTGTATCACTGACATTAACGCCTATGTTGTGCGCGCGTATTCTGAGACACAAAGATAAAAGTGAAAATAGTAAAATTGAACAGAAATCTGGTGGCTTTATTGAAAGCGTGATTCACCAGTATGGTGTTTCATTACAATGGGTTTTAAAACACCAAACGGGTGTATTGATTCTAGCTGCGCTGACGCTTTGCGTCACACTATTTTTATCCTATGTTATCCCCAAAGGATTTTTTCCTGTTCAGGATACCGGTGTGATACAAGGTATTTCAGAAGCATCACAATCCATTTCATTTGAAGCGATGTCAGAACGTCAGCAAGCGCTTGGTAAAGTCGTTTTGCAGGATGAGAGCGTTGAAAATCTATCGTCTTTTATCGGTATTGATGGCACAAATATCACGCTCAACAGCGGTCGAATTCAAATCACCCTTAAGCCTTTAGATAAACGCAGTGAAACGGCTTCTGAAATTATACGCAGACTGCAGACTTCATTAAATGAAGTTCCCGGCATAACACTCTACATGCAATCCTTACAAGATATCACGATTGATGACCGAGTGAGCCGCACACAATATCAATACAGTATCAGTTCACCTCATGCGCAAGATGTTTCAAAATGGACTGAACTGATGGTAGATGAGCTAAAGAATGAAAAGGTGTTACGAGATGTGGCTAGCGATCAACTCAATTTTGGATTGCAGACTTCAATTGTGATCGACAGAGACACAGCCTCTAGGCTGGGTATTACACCATTAGAAATAGATAACACGCTCTATGATGCCTTTGGACAACGGCAAATTTCGACGATGTATACTCAGCTTAATCAGTATTATGTGATTTTAGAAGTATTACCTGCATTACAACAGATGACAAAAGCGCTTGATAATATTTATGTAAAGACTTTATCAGGCACATCAGTGCCATTGAGTACTTTTACAGAAGTTATTCAAGGCACAGGGCCTTTGCTTATAAGTCGCCAAGGACAATTTCCTGTTGCAACCATCTCGTTTAATTTAGCGCCAAATGCGGCCTTGGGGGACGCTATAACCGCTATCAATAAAGCAAAGCAGTCTATTGGAATTCCAGAGCACATACAAACGAGCTTTGAAGGAGCCGCAAAAATATTTCAAAGCTCATTAGCAAATGAAGGTTGGCTAGTTTTTGCTGCCATTATTGTGGTTTATATAGTGCTTGGTGTTTTATACGAAAGTTATATTCATCCAATCACAATCCTATCTACCTTACCCTCGGCAGGGATGGGTGCATTGCTTGCTCTAATGCTAACGGGCAAAGAGCTTAGCGTTGTTGCTCTGATAGGGATCATATTGCTCATTGGTATAGTGATGAAAAATG
>CAYXVT010000041.1:11040-11405 GCA_964468105.1 Uncultured Candidatus Berkiella sp.
GATTGACTCTGCCCTTGAATTAGAACGACAAAACAATAAATCACCTTATGATGCCATTTATGAAGCCTGCTTGTTGCGATTTAGGCCCATTTTAATGACAACATTAGCGGCTATGTTGGGTGCAGTTCCGTTGGCGATAGGAGGTGGAATGGGAGCAGAATTACGTCAACCACTGGGTATTGCCATTATTGGTGGTTTGATGCTGAGTCAATTGCTAACGCTCTATACAACCCCCGTTATTTATTTAGCCTTTGATAGGATGTCTCGTTATGTGATGAAAAAAGGTGAGTTCAATGCGCAAGCTCCTGCAATGGATCAATCATGAGTATCTCGACACCTTTCATTAAGCGCCCCATAGCCACTAC
>CAYXVT010000041.1:11415-18602 GCA_964468105.1 Uncultured Candidatus Berkiella sp.
GCGCTTCAGCAAATTGAATTCCCCACAATCAGTGTACAAGCTTATTTCCCAGGAGCAAGCACTGAGATCACGGCAAGTTCCACTGCAACCCCTCTTGAGCGTCAACTAGGACACATAGCAGGGATCACAGAAATTACCTCTTCGAGTACATTGGGTGCAACGCGGATAATAGTGCAATTTGATTTATCACGCGATATCGATGGTGCTGCACGAGATGTTCAGGCAGCGATTAATGCGGCACGCAGTCAGTTACCAACAGATATGCCAAATCAACCTACCTATCGTAAGGTGAATCCAGCTGATGCCCCCATTTTAATTATGGCGTTAACATCAAGTAGCTATACAACAGGTCAAATGTATGATGCCGCATCGACTATCCTTGCTCAGAAATTGTCACAAGTAGAGGGTGTCGGTCAAGTGATTGTCGGTGGGAGTTCTTTGCCAGGGGTGAGGGTAGAACTCAATCCTAATATCATTAACAAATATGGTATAGGCTTAGAAGATATAAGAGCACAACTCCAAGCGGCAAATGCGAATCGCCCTAAAGGTCAACTCAGTAATGGTGTGCAGACCTCTGAAATAATGACTAACGATCAGATTTTTAAAGCAAGCGATTATCGACCACTTGTTATTGCATACCGAAATGGTGCACCGGTAAAATTATCTGATATCGCCTCAGTAGAGGATTCTGTTGAGGATTTACGCAATGCAGGGCTTTCAAATGGTAAACCCGCAGTCCTGTTAATATTATTTAAACAACCCGAAGCAAATGTAATTGACACTGTTGATAATATCAAAAATATTATCCCAGTGCTTGAGGGGGCAATACCGGCGGCGATGGATTTAAATGTCGTATTAGATAGAACTGCTACTATTCGAGCCTCCTTGCATGATGTTGAAATGACTCTTTTGATTGCCATAGCACTGGTGATTTGGGTTATTTATGCTTTTCTAAGGAATGCCCGTGCTGCGTTAATTCCTAGTGTCACTGTGCCACTGTCATTGCTAGGCACCTTTGGCGTTATGTATTTATTGGGTTTTACGCTGGATAATTTGTCACTGATGGCGTTAACTATCGCAACAGGTTTTGTTGTTGATGATGCAGTAGTGGTGCTTGAAAATATTTCGCGTCATATTGAAGAAGGCATGAAACCTTTTGCCGCAGCTATTCAAGGTGCGAAAGAGGTTGGATTTACTGTATTGTCAATGAGCGTGTCACTGATTGCTGTTTTTATTCCTATTTTATTAATGAGCGGGATTGTTGGTCGCTTATTTCGAGAATTTGCGGTAACGATGTCTATTGCTATTTTAATGTCTCTCATTGTTTCCTTAACCGTTACGCCAATGATGTGTGCGACTCTACTGAAAGACCAAACAAAAGCGCAGCAGGAAAAATCACATCATTCACAAGTTTTCAAAATGAGAGACCAGTATGCTAAAACACTGAATTGGGCCCTCAGTCATCCCAGATTAATGTTGTTATTAACGGCCTTCACCATTTTGCTAAATATTTTCTTATATAACATTATTCCGAAAGGTTTTTTCCCCCAACAGGATACCGGCAGAATCTCTGGTTCCATTCAAGCCCAACAAAATATTTCTTTTCAAGCTTTGAAAGAAAAGCTAAGTGCATTTGTGAAAATTGTGGGAGAAGATGAAGCCGTTGAAAATGTGATAGCATTTGTTGGTAGTGGCGGCAGTAAAACAAGCAATGCCGGCAATATGTATATTTCACTCAAACCACTTTCTGAACGAAAAATATCTTCTGAGGAAGTTATCAATCGTCTGCGAGATAAACTCAGTGTTGTTCCTGCGGCAAGTCTATACCTAACATCAGCGCAAGATTTAGTGATTGGGGGTAGACAAAGCAACGCGCAGTATATTTATTCACTCACCGCCTATGATTTGGCTTTATTAAATGCGTGGGTCCCTCGCGTCATGGAAAAATTTTCAAAGCTACCCGGTCTGGTAGATTTAAATAGCGATCAACTTAATTTGGGTTTACAGGAATATGTGACGGTTGATCGTGAAACGGCTTCACGCTTTGGTATTACTTCCCAAGAAATTGATAATACTTTGTACGATGCTTTTGGGCAGCGTCAAGTCTCTGTTATGTATACACCTATGAATCAGTATCATGTTGTTATGGAAGTGGCGCCGATATATTGGCAACGACCAGAAACGCTGAATAATATTTATGTGAAATCGACAGCGGGTAATCCGGTGCCGCTTTCGGCAATCGCCAGCTTCTCCTCCAGTTCAACTTTTCTACAGGTAAGCCATCAAGGTCAGTTTCCCGCAGCCACTTTGTCATTTAATTTACCGCCGGGAATAGCACTGGGACAGGCTGTTGATATGATTAATAACGCAGTGGGAGAATTAAATTTACCAGAAGGGGCCTTAAGCGGATCATTTCAAGGGACAGCACAGGCTTTTCAATCTTCATTAGCGTCAGAGCCTTATTTAATTTTGGCAGCTTTAGTTGCTGTTTATATTGTATTGGGGATGCTTTATGAAAGTACTATTCATCCCATAACCATACTTTCAACACTTCCTTCTGCTGGTGTTGGTGCATTATTAGCATTATTAATCACCAACACACAGTTAACACTTATTGCATTAATTGGCATTATTTTATTGATAGGTATTGTGAAGAAAAATGCCATCATGATGATAGATTTTGCACTTCATCTTGAAAGAACGATGAATAAATCGTCAAAAGAGGCGATTTATGAGGCTTCTCTTTTACGTTTTAGACCCATCATGATGACTACAATGGCTGCACTATTAAGTGCTGTTCCCTTAGCTTTTGGGACAGGAGTTGGCTCTGAATTGCGTCGTCCTTTAGGGATTGCCATCATTGGTGGGTTAATTGTGAGCCAGTTGTTAACTTTATATACGACACCCGTCATTTACTTAGAATTTGATAAATTCGCCATTTGGAGCAAAAATAAATGGAAACAATTGCGATCGGACCGATCATCGCAACCACCTGAAGAGGTGCTTGGTTTATGAAAATAAAACACACTACGCTATTCATACTTTTAACGTTGCTTATGGCATGTACAGTGGGGCCAGATTATCAAAAACCTAAAGTGATTGTCCCTGCGCGTTTTAAAGAAGCCCCAGAAGGATGGAAATTTGCCCGCCCACAAGATGATTGTGATAGAGGTAAGTGGTGGTTAGTCTTTAATGATCCCCTTTTAAATGAGCTAGAAGAAAAGGTTAATATATCTAATCAAAATATTGCAGCGATTGAAGCGCAATATCGCCAATCACTAGCCATGGTAGCGCAAGCACGCGCTGCTTTTTTTCCGACAGTGATTGGTTCTGAAACAGTGACGCGTCAGCAACGATCAGGTGCGACAGCGCCTGCAGCGGGTGTGTCTTCTACTAGCACCACTTCCTCCTCTAATCTCAAAATGTCTCCAGTATTTAATGATTTTAATCTCACTTTGAATGCATCATGGGAGCCTGATATTTGGGGAAGTGTTCGTCGTACGGTAGAAGCAAGCATAGCGAATGCTAAGGCGACAGAAGCTTTATTGGCAGTTACGCGGTTATCAGCACAAGCCACTTTAGCACAATATTATTTTGAGCTAAGAGGTTTGGATTTAGATCAAAAAGTGTTAAACAACACCGTTGAAAATTACCAAAAGCTTCTTAAAATAACGAAAAATCAATACAAAGTGGGTACAGCCGCTCAAAGCGCTGTCTTACAAGTGCAAAGTCAGCTTGAATTAGCTCAAGTTCAAGTGATTGATGTGGGCGTTAACCGCGCTATTTATGAACATGCCATTGCTGTGCTCATGGGGGAACCTCCGGCTTTTTTTACGTTGACCTATTTACCGCTGAATGCCGCTCCACCCATTATCCCAGTTCAAGTACCATCTCAATTACTCGAACGGCGCCCAGATATTGCGCAAGCTGAGAGATTAGTAGCACAAGCCAATGCGCAAATTGGCGTAGCGATTGCAGCTTATTTTCCAACACTGACGCTGACAGGACTTGGTGGCTTTGATAGTACCTTGCTAAAGAATTTATTAACAAAACCGGCTCGATTTTGGTCAATCGCAGAATCACTCGCTGAGACACTCTTTGACGGCGGTTTGCGTAATGCCAATGTAAAAATAGCCAGAGCGTCTTATGATCAAGCCGTTGCCAACTATCGGCAAACGGTTTTAACAGCATTTCAAGATGTAGAAGATAATTTATCGACATTGCGTATATTGGGTGAAGAAGTCGATAAGCAAAACCAAGCCGTGGCAACAGCGCAACATTCTCTGAGATTAGTGATAAATCAATATAAAGCAGGCACCGTTGGTTTGTCGGATGTGCTGAATGCTGAAATAACGGTTTACACAGCTGAGAAAGGGGCTGCGGATATTAGTTATCGAAGAATGGTAGCGGCGGTCGGTCTTATTAAAGCTCTTGGCGGCGGCTGGGAATAACTCTTTCCAATTTACTTTTATGCGTTGTTGTCATCGTCTCATCAAAACAGTCATGTACTAAGATGTACACTCCTGTTCTGCTGAGACTCGACGCCTAGCCTAAAAGCAAATTGGTTCGAGTTATTTTTTTTTCATAAATCGAAATACTTAATTAAATCGTCGGGCGATAGCGCCTTGCGATCATGACCTTTCATATCTCTCACTATCTCACCGTGATACATCATAATGGTGCGCGTGCCATAAGCTAATGCTTGGCTCATGCTATGGGTGATCATTAAGGTTGTTAATTGGTGATTGTGAATGATTTGATTGGTGACTTCCATGATATTTTTCGCAATTTTAGGATCAAGTGCTGCTGTGTGCTCATCTAATAATAATATTTTAGACGATTGCAAGGTTGCCATAATTAAACTTAATGCTTGGCGTTGTCCACCGGATAAAGAGGCCACATTATCTTTAAGACGGTTTTCTAAGCCCATTTTGAGTTCAGCAACAGCGGTTTTAAGTTTTTCTATGAGTTTAGTACTTAAAGAAAAACGTAAAGTTCTTTTTTGGCCACGTTTATAAGCAATGCTTAAATTTTCTTCAATAGTCAGATCGGAAAATGTGCCAATCATGGGATCTTGAAAAATCCTGGCTACCATTTTTGAACGTTTTTCAGTCGGCCACTTGGTGATCTTTTGTTGATCTATGATCACATCGCCACCACTTGCTAATATATCGCCAGATAAAATATTCATTAGCGTTGATTTTCCGGCACCATTGCCACCAATAATGGTAACGAACTCACCTTCTTGAACGGTTAGGTTGATCCCTTTGAGCACATGATTTTCAAGTAATGTGTTGGGATTGAAGATGACATGGATATTGTTAAGTTCAATCATAGGACACCATTTTTGCTTTAGCTTTGAGTTTGGGTAAAATCAGGGCCAGGGCAACCAGAGCTGATGTCATGATATTTAAGTCAGAGGCTTGTAAACCAATATGATGTGCATTCAGCGCAAAACCTATGGCTATGCGATATAAAATCGAACCGATGATACAAGCCAATAGGGCGATGGCAATTTTTTTGCTAGGAAGCAATGATTCGCCAATTATAACAGCCGCTAACCCAACGATAATGGTGCCCGTCCCCATTCCAATATCAGCAAAGCCCTGTGTTTGAGCAAATAAAGCACCGCTAAATGCAACCAGGGCGTTACTTAGTGCCAGGGCAATTATTTTGATATGCCCAACCGAAATACCATAAGCTCGACTTACTCTTGGATTGATCCCAATGGCTCTAATGCTTAATCCAAATTCAGTGGCAAATAGCCATATGAGAATAAGTAAACAAGCGACCACCATGAGCGACATAATGAGCCATATAGAGCCATGTGAAAAAAGGGAGGGTTCATTGAGGATAGAAATATTGGGTTTGCTCATAATTCGGAGATTGATGGAATATAAAGCGGTCATAGTGAGGATACCGGCAAGAAGTCCAAGGATTTTCCATCTTACGTTAAGATACCCCGTGAGAGCGCCTGCGCTTGCACCTGCGATGCTTGCTATTAACGTGGCATATAAGGGGTGATGGTGAGTTGATATCAATACTGCGGCAACGCTAGCACCCAGTGTGAAGCTGCCATCTACGGTTAAATCAGGGAAATCGATGAGTCGAAAACTGATATAGACGCCCATTGCAACGAGCGCGTAGATTAATCCAATTTCAATCGTGCCAAGTAACTGTTCCATAATTTGCCTCTATTCGGTATTTTCTGAAAAATAAAAAACATGACGTATCGATAGCTTTTAAATCGATAGGAACCGAATAGAGTTTGAAAGAAAGTTGCCGTCATGTTTTTAGTCGCTTAAATTAATCAGCTTCAGTTTTTAATATATATCAAGATATTTACTCTGTAAACCACCACTTAGCAGCTTAATTGATCAATGCATCGACTTTGCAGCGGATTGATACGCCAAATTCTTTAATTCACGAATTTGATTGGCTGCACAGATATTTAATTGGGTACCACTTGCCATGGCATCAAATTTAACTTCATTCGCATTTCTGATAATGGACTGTAATTTGGCATTGATTTGGTTCAAAGTGTCGTTCAATGAGGGTTCCATGCTGAGCATCACAATCAGATCAATCGCTTTATCAGCAAATTCTTGGGAGTCTAATTGTTCACCGATTTCCAACAGCGTAGCAAATTGTTCGATTAAATTTTCTGAGTTGACGGCCATGAGAGTTATCCCCTTATTCACATTTGATGTTGATGCAAAAAATTGATTCTAACGAATAATTTTTAGCAATCTACAGAATTTCCGGGAATTACGATAAGTGGAATAAAAGGTGTGATAGAAGGCCATGATTTAGATAACTAAGAAAAAGCGCAAGTTACAGTGTGAAACTTGCGCTATATACTTAAGTGGGAAGAGTATTAGTCTGCGATCAATGCTTTTAAGTTTTTCATAGCGGATACTTTAACGGATTTTCTAGCAGGCTTTGCTGGAATTTGAATGTCTTCGCCGGTGAAAGGGTTGCGACCCATTCTAGCTTTGGTAGCTTTCTTTTGTATGCGACGTACTTTAATACCAAGATCAGGAATAACAATTTCGCCTGAACCTTTTGGTTTAACATGACGTTCAATCATATTTCTGATAGCAGAAATGATATTTTTTGCGTCGTGTTTGCTCACTTGTGCGATTTCAGCAATTTCAGCGTAGATTTGTGATTTAGATTGTTTTTGG
>CAYXVT010000042.1:0-3420 GCA_964468105.1 Uncultured Candidatus Berkiella sp.
TTTAGAAACCTATTTTTATTTATGCTCGTATGAATGTAATGTTGTCACAGCATCCTTTCTTCCCATGCTACTAGCCAATGGCGGATTGGCACCTGATGGCACTAGAATAATTTCAGAAAGAACCAGCAACAGTGTGGTTGCGATTATGGCAACTTGCGGCATGTACGATGAATCTGGTATTCACCTTGTGCGCACCGGCATGCCGGCAAAAAGTGGCGTTTCAGGGGTCATTGTCGCTGTTGCAACTGGCAGAGGCGGGGTTGCTGTCTGTTCTCCACGTTTAAATGATAAAGCCGGTAGTATTCGAGGTCATCAAATTTTAACCCATATCTCGCGAGAATTTGATTGGCATTTCGCTGCGCCTTGGGGTTATATGAAGATTGAAGATTAGCTCCCCTGATAAGAATTTTACTCGTTTCTGAACTCGCCGCTCAAAGCGGCGGAGATATGCATCCACTTCGTAAAACACTTATCAGGAGAGCTTTTTGGGAGGAGCGTACATTATGAAAAAAAATTCATCATTCTTTTGGTGGGTGCCAGCACTCATTCTGTTAAGTGTTTTGTATCCTATGGGCCTTAAGGCTTTTGATGGTTATATCGCAATAGGAATGACCAGCATAGGGATCTTCGCGCTTTGGCTTGCCATGGGATACTTTGTTGCTTTTGATGTGCCGGATCATAATAATCAAGCAGGTTTCGTGTTTTGCATTATTGCTTTGCTTTATAATCCTGTTAGTTCAAGCTATACCTTAGCAAATATGTTGGCAGCAAAAAATCATTTGTATGTAGTGATATTAAACATCATTGTGGCTGCAATTTTTATGTATTATTGGTGGATAGCGAAGAAAAACAGTCCTTCTAAACTTTAAACTAAACATATTGTATATATATCCAGCTGTATATATACCTAATAGTAAGAAAGATAACAAAATGATAAAATGGAGCAATAAAACCAATTAAGAAAAAAGCCAATGCAAAAGCTCCCTTCACTTACCAGCACCATTATTCGCACTTTTAAACTCTATGCGACTAGTTTTATCGATGTTCTACCCTTTATATTATTAATGTTGTTATCAAAATTTTTATTAGATCAATTTTTACCTCAACAATCTTTCATGACGGTTACCTTTTTCTTGCGGGTGTTGCTGGATATTATGATAACGTCATTTTTCTTTAGCTTTATTATTTCTACTATTTATCAAAAGACCCAATCCCAGCAAAGTCATTTTATACAGAATGTTATTCAAGGTGCATCACGCATGGATCAGATTTTTATAGCTTATTTATTGTTATCCTTGCCCATTGTACTTACGCTAGTGTTAATCGAGGTAGGGGATAGATTGTTGTTGCCTGATTTCATGACCCGAGAAGTTTATGATATGCAAAAATGGATCTCCTTAAGCATGATAGGTTTTGCGTTGTTAATCACGTTAATACTATTTGTCTATAGTTTTGTTGCAGGAATATTTATTGTTATCAAAAAAGAAAATGCCCTTATGGGATTAAAGCATAGTTGGCAATTAGTACAATCTTTTTGGTTAGATACTTTATTATTGGTTATCTTATTTGGGATTTTCAATGTGAGCTTAAGCCTCATATTTGATGAGTTCCACCTTAAAGCAGGACCACAGATATTGACGTTATTGATGAGTTCTTTCTATCCTTGTCTCATGGTTATTCACTATGAACAGATGGAAAAAAATGTCACCCTGCCACACCATTTCGTTGCTACAACCACATAAAAGCCGCTCGCCTTGCTAATCCATTCTGAGTAAAATAATGGGAAGTATCATTGTCCACTATGAGAAAAGGTATGCAAGATAAAATCAAGCCTATGCAATTAGCTATTCAAAGTGCCATCCAAGGAATAACAGATAACGAAGGTGGACCTTTTGGCGCCTGTATTGTTAAAGATAATCAAGTTATTTCAGTAGCGCACAACACAGTGCTCAAAGAGAACGACCCCACATGTCATGCAGAAATGAATGCCATTCGAATGGCTGCAAAAACATTAGGAACCTATGAGCTTTCAGGATGTGTACTTTACACAACAGTTGATCCGTGCCCAATGTGCTTAGCAGCTATTTATTGGGCAAGGATTGATAAGATCGTTGCTGGCTGCGAGAACATCATTGCTGCACGTTATGGCTTTGATGATGATGCCTTTCATCAAGAAGTTAAGAAAATGCCCTCCGAGAGAGCTATACCGACTGAGATAGGGATGTTAGCGAAAGAGAGTGAGGAAGTTTTTAAAGAGTGGCAGAAATTAGATCGTAAGATTTATTAATTTTGAATAATATTTTCAGAATATCTTTTAGCAAAAAGCTTAAAGTTTTCTTCTGGCGTCCAAGCGCATCCCAATGGATGAAATGACTTCTTTTGACCATGAAAATCAGAACCACCAGTCACAATCCATTCTTTTTTCTTGGCAATATCAATCCATGGTTGTACTTGCTTTAATGAAAGATGACCATGATAGGCTTCAATGCCATCAAAAGGCATCGCTGTTAACTCATCAATCAATTTTGTTGGGCGGATATAGTGAGGGTGAGCAAGGACAGCAAATCCACCAGCGCGGCGGATAAGTTCTATTGCTTGTTCAACATCAACTTGAAAACCGCTGACATGGCAGCGGCCTTTGTCGCCAAGGTAGCGCGCGAATGCTTGTTTCATTGATTTGGCATAACCCTTAGCCACCATCAGTTTTGCAATATGTGGCCGACCAATCGAGCCTTCACCAAATTTTGTTCTTATTTCTTCCATGGTGATAGGCATTTTAATGGCCGTTAAGCGTTCTAAAATTTTATGGTTTCTATTTTCTCGGTCGTTTTGCAAACGCTGACAAAACGCTTTTAATTCATTATTGCGCAAATCAAATGCATAGCCTAAAACGTGAGTGCTTGTTTTTCGAAGTTCAGCAGAAATTTCTATACCGGAGACTAAGGGGATCCCTAATGACTGTGCATAAGGAATAGCGGTTTCATAAGCATCGATAGTGTCGTGATCGGTAATGCTTAGCCCATCGAGCTGCTTTTCTTTAGCCAGGTTAAGCAAATCAATAACACTTAAAGAACCATCTGAATAGGTGGTATGGCAATGACAATCTGCGCGGTGAACAGGGTATAATTTTTCCGTCTCCCCTTGGCTATCACTCTCTGATTGAGAGTGAGTTAGCGTGAGGGGAGAGGAAGCCATAATGTTATGCGTTCACATCAACGTTTGATTTGATGTCTGGTGCAAAGTTGTTAGCCAATTCTTCTTGATAGAAGATAGCCAGACCAACTGAGAATAACACCATCGACGCAAAGAAGTGCCAGGTGATAACTTCATTTAAGAAATACCAACCAAAAAGCGAAGCGAAAAGAGGCGTCACTAACCCTGCTAAGGACATAAACGTTGCGGAAAAACGCTTTAATAAAT
>CAYXVT010000042.1:3430-8920 GCA_964468105.1 Uncultured Candidatus Berkiella sp.
CATTCAAGGAATGCAGCATATTTGCCGTTTAATACTGGCAGAGGATTCCAGGTTTCTCCACAAAGATACGAATGGGAAAGTGCTAAAATACCACCAATCAACATACTAATTCCGTTAGCCATGATGGGCGTATAACGATATTCGTTGATGATTTTTTTCAGTAAAATCCAGCCGTAAACGCTTGCAAAAACAGCAGTCACTAAAGCTAACTCAGGCCAGGAGAAAAAGAGTAAATCTTTTGCCAAATCTGTTGATGAGGATTGGGTAAATAATATGGGTGTTAATCCGACAAAACCAATACATAAACCGACCCATTTTTTGCCAGAGAGTCTTTCTTTGAGGATCCAATAAGCAACCAAAGCCGCAATAAAAGGAGAAAGGCTATATATTAAGCATGCCTTTGCTGAGCTCATGAATTGAATGCCCCAGATCTCGGCAATATTCGTAATATAAATGCTAACCAACCCAAGCATAATGAGGGGTAAAATATGGGCGCTTTTAATTTTAAAGGCTTTGCGATTAAAGACAAATTGATGAGCCAGTAGCAATATTCCAGCTAAAGTCATCCTAGAGCCAATTAAGAAAAAGGGTTCTGAAAATTCTAAAGCCGTTTTACTCAAGGTAAATAAACTGGCAAAAAGGGCAAACAATAAAATCACTAAGGGCACGTTTTTCTCCCCACTTAGCTTAATAATCTTAGTACCTCACTGAGTATCAAGGCTAATTAGGTTAGCCGTATACACTCAACCGGGATAGTACAGTTTCAAGCTCGAAATTGGTAGTTTTTTTTGAACAATAAAATGCCATGTTGTTCAAATAACTATAAATAATCACAGCCTAAAATTTAATGTACTGTTATTAGCCATTTCATCGCTTTTTTCTGCTAAGTTTTTTATCTTTAGCTTAAAGGAAAGCCCTAAGTGTGGGAGTTAATTTTAGCGGTCTGTGCCATTTTAGGCGTTGTTGCGTTTTTTCGATTATCAAAGCAAATTGATAGAATCGATAGGCTCGAGGCCAAATTAGAACAATTAATGGCACGTAGAGTCAACATCGATGAAAGCAAACCATTAGATGTTTCTCTCGAAGTCTCCCCCCCTGTTTCCCATGATATTTACCATGATGTTTGGAAAGACTCCACAGTAGGGCAAGTGCCAAAACCGCCGCCACCTGCTCCTGCGTTGGCGATAGCAAAACCCCACATTCCTGATGTATTTGAAAATTTTTTCCTGTGGCTAAAGGATAACTGGGCTGGGTTTTTAGGGGTCAGTATCTTAGTGTTAGGAATTACGTTTGGTACCGTGTATTTAAGCTATTTTGCAAGTCCATTTATAAGATTTTTACTCTTGATTGCGATTGGCCTCCTATTTTTAGGGGTGGCTGTTTATATTCGTAAAAATCCGATCTATCGGGAATTATCGAGCTGGTTACAAAGTGCCAGTGGTGCCATCATTTTGTTTTCTGTTCTAGCAACGGGTTTTCTGCCGGTTCTGCATTTTTATGAGTCTCCTTTGACGGGATTAGTTTTAGTATGTGCAGGTCTTGCCTATAATTTGCTCCTTGCCTATTTAGCACCCAAAGAAGTTTTTGCTTCGTTTCATGTTTTAATCAGTTTAATTGCACTAATGGTTGTGCCTAAAGACTTGACCGTGTTAATGGCGGCTTCCATTGTAGCGATGGCAGGCATTGGTTTAAGCGTGAGAAATGCTTGGAATATTAACCTTCTCATCAGCTTTGTCTCTTTTTCAATATTCCATATTATTTGGTTTAGAGCTCAAAGCATGATTGGCTCCGTTGCCTTATATGGAGTCGTTTGTGCCTCATTGGTTGGCGCAAGCGCTTTGTTGATACACTATCAAAAATCATATCAAAAATGTGATGTTGAAAATAATTTGATTACGCATCTGACAATATGGCTATTTTTAGCAGTGCAGCTTGCGTTATATAACCTAGGTTTTAAATATCTTTTTATTCCTTTAGGAATTGCAACCATAGCCTGCTTTAGTATGAGTCTTTACGCTAAACATAAAGACATCCAATGGTTGTTTTCTTGTGATGCGATAGTTGGCCAAATTTTAGCGACACTCACCATTTTATCTTTAACCAGAGTTCAGTTGGATTATGAAATAATTGTCTGGATTGCTTTCATAGAAGCACTTAGTTTCACTACCATAACCTATTGGTTTAAGCACTATCATATTTCAAAAGTAGGTGTTTTATTTTTGGGAGGAGCTTATATCTGGTTATGTGGAGTATTGATTGTATTGATGCCGCACTCAGCCAAAATTATTGTCATGGCAGTAATGACCCTAATGCCTTTATACCTTACTCGCACTTTACTCATTAGCAAATCGCAAGAACATGATTCATTAGACATATATGATGACGTTTATCCGAATATCGTTGATTTTCTCTTTTTTGCGCTAGGCTATTTGTCATTATTGATTGCTATCAATACTTATTCATTTGGTTATATGTGTTTCATTGCCGTATTGATGATAATGCCATTTCATAAAAAATTGATGAATCAAAAAACGCATAAACTATTTTACCTCGTCTTTGCTACGCTAAGCGTTATTTTTAGTTGGACTATCGCTGCCAAGGCACCTACGGCGATCAATGGTTTGCTCTTTTGTGGTTTGCCGCCACTTGCCTTGCTTGGCGTAATGCTCGAAGAGAAAACTTTTATTTTAGATAACAATATTTCCTCTGAAGATTGGTGGGTATACCTGCTTGGTTTGCATATCGCCATTATTTGCGTATTACTATTATGGCCCATCAGTGCCTTTTTACCTGGGGTGAGTTTTCTCATCGCAGGCCTTCTCTTTTTTGAAGCGGCGATGTTGTTAAATGCCAAAATGCAAGGAGCACGCTTCTATATCATTAGCATAGCTTGCAAAAATATGGCGATATTTTATCTGTTGGTGTATAGCTTATTTTATATGTTGTTATACCTGCCAAGCGAAGCGACGCTATTTGATTATGCAAGCTTATCGCAAGTTTTAACCTTGATTGCTATAGGTTTAGGCATATATTGGTATTTTTCTAAACCTATTTTGCAGGAAAACTATCCTGAGTATTCAGCTGGAATTTCAATTGACGCGTTAAAAATAACACAAGTAATTACTTTTGATATTGCTTTTGTATTATTGATGTTTTTATTAATTTCTTCTTTTAGTGCACCTATTCACCCCATTGGTTACGGTTGTATAGGACTCGTTCTCAGTGCACCTTTATTACGAGCGTGGCTACCGCAGCGTGCGATGATTTATGCAATTGGATTATTAATGGCTGCTTGTACCCAAGTTGCTGTTGTCTCAAGCAAATGGGCTTCACCACTATCTGATTGGTATCATGATACGCATATCACTGGGCCAATCAGCTTAATTTTAGCCATTGGCATTGCCAGCTTTTTACTAACAAAACCTTCAACCCATGATAATAAGCTGTTAAAAATATATTATCAAAATCCGGTATTAATTGGTTTGCTGCCCGTTTTTATTTCGTTAGGTTTATTTTTGATGTGGCGATTTGATAAATCGTATTTAACGATGTTATGGGTGGTTGAAATCGTTATCGTCGTAGCAGTTGGCTTTATATTAAAATGCAAAAAATTGGTTCAGCTGGCCTTGTTGTTTTTAATGTTCTGCGTCGGCAGATTGATAGTGTATGACTTGGCGCAAACAGCGCTCATTGTAAAAGCGGGTGTTTTCATTGTCGTTGGATTACTGATGATACTGATCCATGTCATTTATAAAAAATATGCAAGTAGGTTATCATGAAAAGAGTTGCCATTGCAGGAACATTTTTAGCAATATTGGGCTTGATTAGCTTTTTTATCATTCAAGATAAAATGGATACCTCGCTAGGGTTATCTTTTGAAACATTTTTTAGAGTCATTGGGCAACCTATTAAAACGGTAGACAGATCCATTACCAGAGTCATCGGCGTCAGTGCAAAAAATGAGCGTGATTTAGGGGATTACTTAGCAATAGGGATAGAGAAAAATCAAGTTCAAGGCATGGAAAAAGAAAAAGCCTATGTAAATAATGTTATTAAAGAACTAGAAAAGCAATATAACCCTAAAGAGTTAAATTATCGCGTCATGATTTTTCAAGGGCCGCCCAATGCCTTTGCTTTGCCAGGTGGTATTATTGTTATCACCACCGGCATGTTGCAATTGCTTAAAACAGAAGCCCAATTGGTTGCCATCTTAGGGCATGAAAAAGGTCACATTGATTTGGGGCATTGCATTGATCATATGCGCTTTGCAGCAAAAACCTATCAATCAGGACTTGGCTCTTTTATGGATTGGTATTTAAGCTTAATGTTAAATCACACGTTTAGTAAATTTCAGGAAAATGAAGCAGATAGATTTGGTTATGAAACCTTGATTGCACTTAAATATAATCCCAGTGCCTTGGGGGAGGGCTTCCAGTTAATGTTGTCTCAATACCCTGAAGATAAACAAGCCTCTTCAAATATTATCCAAAATTATTTGACCACTCATCCTTCGCTTTCTATTCGATCGCAAACATGGATTGAAAAAGCTAAAAGATGGAAACTTCAGCATCCAGAAGAAAAATATTATATTGGGGAACAGAACTATCTAAGCAAAGAAGCTAGGAGCCAGTTAGTGTTGCCAAATGAGTGGCAATAATTTTTAAAATGGTCGGGATGACAGGATTTGACCTGCCTCCCGGAGCTTCTTAGCGTAGGGAGGACCGAGACCCCTGTATTTACAAATTGGTCGGGATGACAGGATTTGAACTTTTCGACCCCTGCGTCCCGACGCAGTTTTTTCTTCGCCCTTTACCTTTATGCTTCGTCGCCTTTGTTGCTCACAACAGTCATGTATAAGAATACACTCCTGTTGCTCCCAACTTTGGCTTCTCGCCTAAAGGCAAATGGCTTTGAAAAAATAGCTATTAATTGGTCGGGATGACAGGATTTGAACCTGCGACCCCTGCGTCCCGAACGCAGTGCTCTACCAGGCTGAGCCACATCCCGACTAGCTTCCTCGTCTTATTGAAAATGTAGCAAGATTGATCATCGCTTCTCTATAAGGCGAGTCAGGAATACATTCAAGAGCAGCTTTCGCTTTTTCAACTTCTTTTTCAGCTGCATTCATTGTGTAATCTATAGCGCCAGTTGACACAATGGCTTCTTGAATAATCGATAAATCTTCAAGGTTGCCAGCTTGAATGGCTTTACGGATCATGGATGCTTCCGAATCATTGGCATGCTTCATGGCATATATTAGTGGAAGAGTGGCTTTGCCTTCGGCTAAGTCATTGCCGATATTTTTGCCCCAACTTTCGTTAGTGGCTTGGTAATCCAGCACATCATCAACTAATTGAAAAGCAGTGCCTAGATGAAGTCCATATTGGCCGAGTGCTTTTTCAATGTTGGCTGGTTTTTTAGTTATTACCGCACCCAATTGCGCTGCGGCTTCAAATAGGGTTGCTGTTTTAAAACGAATTACATTGAGAT
>CAYXVT010000042.1:8930-18501 GCA_964468105.1 Uncultured Candidatus Berkiella sp.
AATATCTGGTTGAAAACGATGGGCAAGTTGAAGGACTTCACCCTCAGCGATGATATTGGTGGCATCTGATAATATACGCATGCATTGCATGTTATTGAGTGTCACGATCATTTGAAAAGAGCGTGAGTAAAGAAAATCGCCAACCAAAATCGCCGTCGAATTATCCCAAACACGATTAGCAGTCAATCGACCGCGACGTAATTTTGATCCATCAACGACATCATCGTGTAATAGAGTAGCCGTGTGGATGAATTCAATGATTGCCGCCATCGTGATAAGTTCATCGCCTGGCGTTTGACAAGCTCTTGAACTAAGTAATGTAACTAAGGGGCGAATGCGCTTGCCACCGCTTTCTATCATGTAGTGGCCGATTTGATTAATTACCTCAACATGAGATTCAAGGCAACGAATAATAGTGTCGTTGACTGCTTGTAGTTCAGTTTCTAAAAGGCGCGTAATAGCGGCAAGTGGCATAAGTGTTAGCCAAAATAGATTAAAGCATGCTTTTTACCGCGTTGAGCACCATAAGGCAAGCTTAGCGAGCCATCCCTCACCCATTCGGCATATTAGGTCAACATAGGGACTGATTTGTGCTTGATTAATGAGTAAGTAATAACGTAAAATTGCTGCCCTTACCTACCGATCGTGGGTACGGTTATGTATCTGCCTTGGCAAGAAGTACCAGACGTGAGTCAGCCATTGATAGAGCTTTATCAAATTATCGAGGAGCAAAAGAGTGAGTATCAACCATAGTGCCTACGCGATTATTTCTGCCGGGGGTAAGCAGCATCGCGTTAAAGTTGGTCAACGTTGCAAGTTTGAAAAGATATTGGGTGAGCCAGGCGACTCAGTAGAATTAGACAAAGTGCATCTCATCGCAGCTGGTGAAAATGTCCAAATCGGAACCCCCCTTATTAACAATGCAAAAGTGATTGCAACGATTGTGCAGCATGGTCGTGGTGAGAAAGTGACGATTATCAAAATGAGACGTCGTAAAGGATATCGCCGCAAGCAAGGGCACCGTCAAGATTTCACTGAAGTCGAAATCACCAAAATTTAATTATAAGAACAGAGGAATAAGTCATGGCACATAAGAAAGCCGGCGGTAGTACACGAAATGGTCGTGATTCTAACCCGAGTTATTTAGGTGTGAAGTGTTACGGCGGTGAGTGGGTTCATGCTGGCAGTATTATTATTCGCCAACGTGGAACTAAGTTTCATGCAGGCAACTTTGTCGGTATGGGCAAAGATAATACATTATTTGCAAAAGTATCAGGGCGTGTTGAATTTGCTGTGAAAGGTGCAAGAAACCGTAGCACAGTAACTATCATTCCTGAAGAATTACAAGCTCCCGCGTAGGGGCTAGCCCCTATCGCACATAAAAAAGCCCCTGCTAGTTTGCTAGTCAGGGGCTTTTTGTTTTTAAGAAAAAGTAGGTGTTGACGTGAAATTTGTTGATGAAGCCACAATTAAAGTACAGGCCGGTAAAGGAGGAGATGGCTCTGCAAGTTTTAGACGTGAGAAATATGTCCCTCGTGGTGGTCCTGACGGTGGCGATGGTGGCAGAGGCGGCAGTGTTTACTTAGTCGCTGATTCTTCTTTAAATACACTTATCGATTTTCGTTATCAAACCCAATTTACAGCGCAAAGCGGAGACGCGGGCGCAAAACGTGAATGTAGTGGTCGTCACGGCGAAGATATTACCATTGCAGTTCCTGTTGGAACGGTTATCAAAGATCTCCACACCCAAGAATTATTAGGTGATTTAGTAACCCCGGGAATGCGTTTATTAGTTGCTAAAGGCGGTCGTCGAGGCCTGGGCAATGTTAATTTTAAAAGTTCTACCAACCGCGCGCCAAGACATATTACGCCTGGTGGTATGGGTGAATCCCGTGAGCTACATCTTGAACTTAGATTATTAGCTGAGGTTGGTCTGCTTGGCTTACCTAATGCGGGTAAATCTACTTTTATCTCAGCCGTTTCTAGCGCAAAACCCAAAGTTGCAGATTATCCTTTCACAACGCTTTATCCCCATTTAGGGATCGTTGCCTTATCGGGGCAGCGACGTTTTGTCGTGGCTGATATCCCAGGGGTTGTTCCAGGCGCGGCAATGGGTAAAGGCTTGGGCGTGCAGTTTTTAAAGCACTTAAGCCGTACTACCTTGTTATTACATTTAGTAGAAATTCAGCCCTTAGATGGCTCTGATCCGGTTGATAATATTCGAGCTATTGAATATGAATTGGGAGCTTTTAGCGAAGAGCTGCTTCAAAAGCCTAGATGGCTCATTTTTAATAAAATTGATTGTTTTACAAAAGAAGAAGCCGAGGAACGGGTTGCCGACATTGTGAGTCGCTTGAGCACTGACAGTCCAATCTATGCGGTATCTGCCTTAGCAAAAACAGGAACGGCGCAGTTGTGTGAAGATATCATGAAACATCTACAACAACAGCCAAGGATTTTTCATGAAGCTGAACCTGAATTAGAAATTGAAGAAGAAATGGAAGTAGAAGACTAAGAGCCAAGATTTTAAAACCCTCCCCTCTCTCAAAGAGAGAGGGGATGAGGGTCTCGAAAAGCTTAAGCTAAAGCTAAGATGTGTTTGTTAAGACGACTTTTATGTCTTGCAGCTTTATTCTTGTGGATCAAGCCTTTATTAGCCATCTTATCGATGATAGAAATAGCTGATTGGTACTCAGTCTTAGCATTACTTGCATCTTTGCTTTCAATGGCAGCTAGTACACGCTTAATATAAGTATTCATTCGCGATATTTGCCATTTGTTCTCAACGCGATGTTTTTCAGCCTGGCGCGAACGCTTTAGTGCCTGTTTGGTATTAGCCAAAGGAAATGCTCCTGTTTTCGTTACATACGAAGTAAAATTTGCAATAATCTCCATTTTAGCAAGGGATGTCAATGTTTTAAGTGAAGTGACAAGAAGGTTATGACAAATAAGTTATTTAAATCCACAGCAATAGTAAGTGTTATGACTTTGCTTTCGCGCATTGTAGGTTTTGTGCGCGATATGATATTGGCAAATGTTTTTGGTGCCAGCGCGGGTATGGATGCTTTTTTATTGGCATTCAAAATCCCCAACTTTATGCGTCGCTTATTTGCTGAAGGGGCTTTCTCTCAAGCTTTTGTTCCCGTATTAAGTGAATATAAAAGCCAGCGTTCGCCACAGGATGTTAAACATCTGGTAAATAAAGTTTTTGGTTGCTTAAGTGTTGTGTTATTGGTTGTGACCATTTTAGGCATTATCGGGGCTCCTTTATTAGTATGGTTATTTGCGCCTGGTTTTGATACGGGCGATAGTCGTTTCCCTTTAGCGTGCCGCTTATTGCAAATTACCTTTCCTTATATTTTCTTTATCTCGCTCACTGCTTTTGCCGCCGGTGTTCAAAATGCCCATGGAAAATTTGCAATACCAGCGTTTACGCCAGTATTGCTAAACATCAGTTTAATTGTTGCCGCTTATTTTTTTAGTTCTCAATTTGTGGAACCTGTAACAGCTCTTGCCTGGGGAGTGATGGCGGCAGGCATTGCACAATTACTTTTCCAAGGGCCTTTTCTGTCAAAGCTTGCCTTATTTCCAACCTTTGAAATGGATTGGAGAGATCCAGGCGTGAGGCGTGTATTGAAGCTGATGACACCGGCAATTATTGGTGCTTCCGTGATGCAGATTAATCTGCTTGTTGATACGATATTTGCCTCCTTTCTGCCGGTGGGTAGTTTGACCTGGTTATATTATTCCGATCGCCTGCTCGAATTTCCCATTGGGATGTTTGGAGTAGCTCTAGCAACAGTCGTGTTACCTCATCTTTCGCAAGAATATGCAAAAAATAGTCATACCGGATTTTCTGCTAGTGTTGATTGGGCTTTGCGCTGGATATTGTTGATAGGAATGCCTGCCACAATAGGCTTAGTCATGATGGCAGGTCCATTGTTGACAACCCTTTTACAATATGGTGAATTCTCCTCGCGCGATGTTTTAATGGCATCCAGAAGCTTAGTTGCGCTATCAGTGGGGCTCGTTTTCTTTTTAGCAGTGAAAGTTCTCGTTAGCGCATTTTATGCAAGACAAAATACTAAACTACCGGTCAAGGTGGCCATCTTTGCTATGCTAGCGAATGTTGTTTTTAACGCTTTACTGATTGGACCGTTGGCGCATGCAGGCTTAGCATTAGCTTCTTCGCTTTCTTCCATCATCAATGTGCTCCTTTTATTGTGGGTGTTATTACGAGAAAAAATATATATTCCAGTGTTGGGTTGGAAAGCATTTGGTTTGCGTTTGCTTTTTGCTAATTTGGCGATGGCCCTTGTGTTATGGCAGTTTACGCCAGATGTAACGCAATGGTTGGAATGGGAAGCGTTGAATCGAGTCGTGATGCTAGGCGGTTTGATAATGGCAGCCTGTGTAGCCTACTTTGGTGGTCTATGGTTAATGGGCTTAAGAGTGGCCCATCTACGATTAGAGAGTGTTTAAACAATGATTGTGTCTGGAATAAAATTAATTCGCCACCATCAATCATTACCGTTTTGCAACCCCTGTGTTGCCACTATTGGCAACTTCGATGGCTTACATCTTGGACATCAAGCCATCATTCAACAGGTCGTAACAAAAGCGCAGGAATTATCTCTAATACCCACTGTCATCACATTTGAGCCGCTGCCACAGTCTGTTTTGCGCCCGACAAGTTCTTTTGTGCGGTTGATGCGTTTTTCCCAAAAACTAAAAGTTTTGGCAGCCATGGGGATACAGCAAGTGATTTGTTTGCGTTTTAATGCAAATCTTGCTGCGTTAACACCCTTTGAATTTATTGAGTCTTATCTTGTAAAACAGTTTGGCGTACGATGCTTGATGATTGGAGAAGACTTTCGATTTGGTCACCAACAAAGCGGTGATGTGCCAATGCTCTTAAAACTAGCAAAGCAGTTTAGTTTTAGTGTTGAGCCGATTAGTCATATTCAAGACAAAGAGAATAAAGTCAGTAGTACACTCATTCGCGCCGCTTTGTTAAATGGCGATTGTAGCGTTGTTAGGAGAATGCTGGGTAGAAATTTTAGTGTGACTTCGCGTGTTGTTAAAGGTGCCAAGAAAGGAAGAATGTTGGGTTTTCCAACAGCCAATTTACCAATAGACAAAAAGTCAGCAATTCCAAAGGGGGTGTTTGTCACCAAAGTGCATATTGCTGACAACAGTTATCTTGGGGCAACCAATGTGGGCACAAGACCTACCTTCGATGGTAAGCATCATGTGATAGAAACACATATTTTGAATTATGAAGGTGATTTATATGGTAAACGAATCACCGTTGAATTTTTGCATAAATTAAGAGATGAAATGCGTTTCGCTGATATAGAGCAGCTCAAACAACAAATTAACAATGATATTTTAGCGACACGACAATTTTTTGAAGGTTATCCTAGCTAGGGCTTGGGTTTTAAAAATAAAGGCATCTTATGACAATAGAATATAAAAACACGCTCAACTTGCCAAAAACAGATTTTCCGATGAAGGCAAATTTGTCTGCAAAAGAACCAGGGACACTGGCTAAATGGCAAGAATTAAATCTTTATCAGGCCTCTCGCAAGCATGGCAAGGGTAAGAAGAAATTTATTCTTCATATGGGGCCACCCTATGCTAATGGTGACATTCATATTGGACATGCGTTAACGACGATTCTCAAAGATATTATTATTAAATCAAAAACCTTAAGTGGATTTGATGCGCCTTTAGTGCCAGGTTGGGATTGCCACGGCTTGCCCATTGAGGTGAATGTTGAGAAAAAAATTGGCGTTGTTAATGACAAAGTGACCCCCAAAGAGTTTCGCAAAGCTTGTCGCGAATACGCCATGAGCCAAATTGAATTACAAAAAGCATCCTTTATTCGTTTAGGGATTTTAGCAGATTGGGAACACCCATATGTAACGATGGATTATCATTATCAGGCGGATATTGTACGTTCGCTTGGCAAAATTTTGGAAAGAGGATACATACATCAAGGGGCCAAACCAGTTCATTGGTGTGTTAATTGTGGCTCTTCCTTAGCCGAAGCTGAAGTTGAATACCAGAATAAAACCTCTCCAGCAATAGATGTTGGTTTTCGTGTAAAAGATGCAGGACATTTCCTAAAAACAATTTTGGGTGAAAATAAAGACATTAAAAATATCGCTTTCGTGATATGGACAACAACCCCTTGGACATTACCTGCTAACCAAGCTGTTGCTTTGCATCCTGATCTAGCCTATGTATTGATTAAAGGAAAATTTAATCAATCTATCGATGCTATCTGTGTTTTAAAAGATTTAAGTGAAGATTGTTTAAAAAGATATGAATGCACTGATTATGAAGTGATAGCAACCTTTAAAGGTAAAGATGTAGAACATCAACTTTTGCAACATCCTTTATTTGACAGACAAGTTCCCTTAGTGCTTGGTGAACATGTGACAACAGATGCAGGAACCGGAGCGGTGCACACAGCCCCAGCGCATGGTCTTGACGATTATTTGGTTGGTGTTCATTATGGCTTAAAGGTGGAAACGGAAGTGGATAGTAAAGGGTGCTTCTTTAAAGAAGTGCCTGAAGTTGGTGGTTTACATGTTTTTAAAGCCAACGATCGCATCATTGAATTGCTAAAAGAAAATAATAACTTACTTCATGCAACGACACTATCGCATAGTTATCCTCATTGTTGGCGCCATAAAACACCTTTAATTTTTCGTGCGACACCACAATGGTTTGTGAGCATGGAAAAACATGATTTAAGAAAGAAAACGTTAAAAGCTATTGAGGATGTTAAATGGGTTCCAAGCTGGGGCCAATCTCGTATGACATTGATGATAGAGGGGCGTCCTGACTGGTGTATCTCTCGTCAGCGCACCTGGGGGGCACCACTGGCACTTGTGCTTCATAAAGACACGGATAAGCTGCATCCCAATATGATTGAGATTATCGAGCTTGTTGCAAAAAGAATGGAAAAAGAAGGTGTAGAGGCTTGGTATGATCTTGATCTAAGCACACTTCCTTTTGAGAACATGGCTGACTATTACAAATCCAATGATATCTTAGATGTTTGGTTTGATTCTGGAACCAGTCATGCGGCAGTGCTCAAGGAACGTCCTGAATTGCAATTTCCGGCTGATTTATACTTAGAAGGTTCAGATCAACATCGTGGATGGTTTCAAACCTCATTGCTCAGCAGTATGGCCATGCAAGATGTCCCACCTTATCATTGTGTGTTAACACATGGTTTTACAGTGGATGCGCAAGGGCGCAAGATGTCAAAATCACTTGGCAATGTCGTTGCACCAGATAAAGTCATTAAAACCTTAGGGGCAGATATATTACGATTGTGGGTAGCCTCAACTGACTATAAAGGTGAGATCCATGTCTCAGATGAAATTTTAACAAGAATGAGTGATGCTTATCGCCGTATTCGTAATACGATGCGATTTTTGCTATCGAACTTGGATGGGTTTTCCCCAATAGAACATATTGTGCCAGATGAACAATTATTAGCCTTAGATGCTTGGATAGTTGATTGTGCTGCAGCCCTGCAAGAAGATATTCTGCAATCCTATGAAACCTATCAATTTCATAATATTTACCAAAAAATCCATAATTTTTGTGTTGTTGAATTGGGTAGTTTTTATTTGGATGTTATTAAAGACAGGCAATACACAACAAAAGCGGGCGCTAATCCAAGACGTTCTGCACAAACGGCTATGTATTACATTGCGCATGCGTTAACGCGTTGGCTTGCACCAATCTTAAGTTTTACGGCAGAAGAAATCTGGGAGTATTTACCAGGGAAAGATTCGCCGTCGGTGTTTTTATCTGAATGGGTTAACAATTTACCAAGGCTAACCCCCACCAACACACTTGGCAATGAGTTTTGGCAGAAAGTGATGCAGGTTCGAAATAGTGTTAACAAAGCGCTTGAAGGGCAAAGAGCACAAGGCAAGATTGGAGCGCCATTAGACGCCGAAGTGGTGTTATATGTAGGGGGCGACTTATACAATCAATTACTACAATTACGAGATGAATTGCGATTTGTCTTAATCACTTCCAGTGCTAAAGTAAAACCAATCAGCGAAAAAGTAGATGCCATTGCCACAGACATGGAAGATTTATGGTTGCAGATTAATCCTAGTACCTATGAAAAATGTGTGCGCTGCTGGCACCATCGACCAGATGTCAACAAGCATCCTGAATATCCGCAGATTTGTGGGCGCTGTGTAGAAAATATCGACTCAAAACTTGATGGGGAAGTTCGTCTTTATGCTTAATCAAACCTCAACCATGCAAACAAAAAAGATAGTCGGACTCGAATGGTTTTGGATAGTGCCTATTTTGTTTATACTCGATCAAATAAGTAAGTGGTGGGTATTGGCGCATGTTTCTTTTGGCGAAAAATTAGCCCTCATTCCTAGCTTGAACGTAACGATGGCACATAATCGTGGTATTGCGTTTAGTCTGTTTAGCCAAAGAGAAATGATTGGGCAAATCGTTCTCATTTCTTTTATTGTCCTCATTTGTGCTTGTGTGGCGGTATGGTTGGCTAAAACTCCCCTTAAAGACAAATGGTCGGGGATCTCTCTTAGCTTAATTCTAGGCGGGGCTTTAGGTAATCTTTGCGATCGTTTATGGCATGGCTATGTCATCGATTTTATTGACTTTTATATAAACACTTGGCATTGGTATACTTTTAATCTAGCCGATAGCTTTATTACCATTGGGGCTATCATGAGTATCAAAACCGTGTTATTCCCCACGCATGTTGAAAATTGAAAGAGAATATGATGCAAACAGACCCTATTACCATTTATCTTGCTAATCCTCGGGGATTTTGCGCAGGCGTTGAAAGAGCCATCGATATTGTAGAAGCAGCACTTGAAAAATTTGGATCTCCCATTTATGTTCGCCATGAAGTAGTTCATAACCGTTTTGTGGTCGATAGTTTAAAAGCACGAGGGGCGGTTTTTGTAGATGAGCTCAGTGCTATTCCTGATGGCAGTACGGTTATTTTTAGTGCGCATGGGGTTTCACAACAAGTCCGAGAAGAAGCGGCAAAGAGGAACTTTAATCTGGTTATGGATGCCACTTGCCCGCTAGTGACAAAGGTCCATATGGAAGTGGTGCGTCAGAGCAAAAAAGGCCATGAGTGTATTTTAATTGGACATGCGGGGCACGCCGAAGTAGAAGGTACGTTAGGACAATATAAAAATCCAGAAGGTGGCATTTATTTAGTAGAAGATTTGGATGATGTTGAAAAATTACAAGTAAAAGATCCCATGAATCTTTGCTATGTTACCCAAACCACTCTTTCAGTTGATGAAACTGTCCGCATTATTAATGCATTGAAAGAAAAATTTGAACATATTAAAGGACCCCGTCGCGACGATATTTGCTATGCTACTCAAAATCGACAAGATGCGGTAAAGGTATTAGCGCAGCAATGCGATGTTGTTTTGGTGGTGGGTTCTGTAAATAGCTCCAATTCAAGCCGCCTTCGTGAATTATCTGAAAATCTTGGAACACCAGCTCATCTTCTGGATAAGCCAGAACTCAT
>CAYXVT010000043.1:0-910 GCA_964468105.1 Uncultured Candidatus Berkiella sp.
TTTTTACGCCTAAGTTTTAAAGTTTACAAATAATCCATTTTATTACAAATGGAATCCCATGCTTATGCTGAGCAATCCTATTCTTCTCGAAGAGAACAAGCGCCCATACGCGCACCAGAAGATGAATTGGCACTGTCTTATAAATTGCTCGGCATTTCGCCAGACGCTTCTCAAGCACAAGTTAAAAAGGCCTATCGTCAACAGATGAGCCAACATCATCCTGATAAGTTGGTGGCCAAAGGGTTGCCAAATGAAATGATTAAAGTGGCCACTGAGAAAGCGCAAAGAATTCAAACGGCTTATGAATTGATTTGTAAATCCAGAGGGATAAAGTAAAAGCTTTCGCATTAGAGTGTATATTCAAGTGTTCTATAAGGAATGGGATACAATTTTTCAAAAATAGTGAACGAATTAAGCTGTTGTCAGTCTTACTTAATAGGTGAAGTAGCTGCAATAGGCGATTCTGATGCCAAGAAATCCTAAAACCCCTAAAAACCTTAATAAAGCGCACTCAAAAGAACTTAGTGTTGAATTTAAGACTAGAAGGAAACCGATTACTTTTAGAGACGCTGCTCACTTGAAGGCATTACAATCTTTGGATATAAAACTCAACGCAGCATTTAGACAAGGGCTTAATGTTGATATCCAGGGATTAATTCGCGAAGCGCCCTCTGATCATATGCCAATATCTGTTGAATTTGATGATAGCCAAGATAAAATAAATATGGTCAGTTGGAATCTGCTTGCTGACATTCATTTGGGGAATTATTATAGAAATGTCAAAATATTTGGAATATTGGAAATAGATCCCGCCATCCCAAAAGAAAATGTTTTCAAACAACGAGGGCATTGGTTGCTTTCATATATTGCAGAAGAACTGTTAAAGCAAGGTGAGGCGATTATCATTCAT
>CAYXVT010000043.1:920-2089 GCA_964468105.1 Uncultured Candidatus Berkiella sp.
AGAGTGAATTTGAAAACATAATTGATAAAATTGATTTTAGCAAAGAAAGAGACCCTGCCAAAGCAAAAGAAGATGCAAAAAGCATTCTGCGACATTATACCTCCCCTGATAATCCTCATCGCGAGACGTTTATACAATCTGTTATTCACGCAGTTGAAATTGAATATGCTAAATCGAAAGGCTATCTAAAATGGGAGCATCGACTCGACCTCATTAAACATAATAAAAAACTAATGGCACAGCTTGTCAAAAAAGATTTCCTTACATTTCAAGAATGTACTAACCCTGCGGATATGTTGCAACTATTAAGGAAAACTTCCGGCAAAAACTATCAAATGCTACAGCATAAGGTATCTGACAGATCCAATGACCATTGTGTTATTATCTACGATGCAGATAAATTTCACTTAGCTGAAAATGAAAAAAACCAAGAAGAGGTATTAAAATTTGGTCTTAATAAAAATACCAAACCTTGCCTACTGGCTCGGTTTGTTGCTTTCGATGGTGGTGTACAAAAACCTTTTACCGTAGGTTCCATTCATCATCCTGGCGGAAATGAAAACGATATTACCGAAATATTAGCGCAAGTTAAAAAACTCAATCCTGCTATTGACAAGGATGAGAATGTTTTCATCTTAGGCGATTACAATCACGAGCGGCAATTTTTTGCAGACGTGCTACCAGAAAATTTTAACATTAAAATGCCCACAAAAGGCACCATGGCAGGCCCAGATTTTGGCAGCAAAAACAAAGCCATTGATGGCATTTTAACGAATAATGAAAGCCTTGTCCGCGTTAGCACCTTGCCTATGCAACAGGCCCCACGAATTGATCTACCGATTAAAATCAAATTCATTCCAACTGCTAAACAAAAACTTGGAATGTAAGTCTATCCCATACTCAATGATCGTGGCTTTGCAGTATAGGACATTAAATTGAAGGGTTTCGTAAAACCCTCATCAGCTACCAGCGTGGTCAGCAAAAGTTTTACTTCAAAATGGTCTGTTAATAAAATCGGATCTTTCTTACCAAAAAGAGTAAGGAAGGTGTCTGTTAATATTTCAGCAACCCTTTCTTTAGGCATCTTATTATCATTTTTTTTCTGTTGAACAATGTAACCAATATGAATCAAATTATGTAAAATAGAAGCCTGTTTTACTAAACCCAAT
>CAYXVT010000043.1:2099-3809 GCA_964468105.1 Uncultured Candidatus Berkiella sp.
ATGTAACCAGATCCTGAATATGTTGAAAATATTTCGTAATCTTGGATTTGTATGGGCTTGTTTTTATCTCACAAAATAGTTCCTCGGTTTTACAAGAGAGTGCTTCAAGGTTATTTATCGTGAGAATTTTCAGAACTTTGTTTACATCATCGGGGGATTTCAATTTCTCTTGCGTTAAATGAATTAACACCGTTTGTATAGACCTGCTAAGTCCACTTATTGCTTCTTCACTGGAAATGCTTTTGGATGTTGTGGCTTTGTGAACGTCGGCAAGCTTTTTACGTTGACAATAAAAATTATAAGTAAATAATAATCCACCAATAGCAAACGCTGGGCCTAAATAATACATAATAAACTCTCCCTTAAGGGTATATCATCACATCAAATCATTATTAGTCGATAGGGCTCGGGGACTTCTTACCCCGATCGCCACTTGATCGGTGTATATTTCAATTTTGTGTCTGTTTCTGGTTTTTTTTCATCGTCAGATTTGATCTTAAATGAGATAAATTGATTAAGTAGTGCATCCATACTCTCTGTCATCTCATCATAGTCTTGCACGCAAGCGTTATCAGACAAAAATTCACTTAGTATGGATGGTGCGTTTTGTGCCATCAAAGAGGCGGCATAGCATTGTCGTCTGAGCTCTGATAGTAACTGATGTGTTCTGAAATTTAGATCAGATGCATCAAAGGTAAACGTGGTATCAACCGCTTTGAGAGCTTGGCTCAACTGGCGAGGGAAACCTGCAAAAGCGAGCTCAAGCAATTGCCTGAAAGCAGTTTGACCTTCGAATTCGCCACCGGGTATGAGTGTGCTTAAGTGCGCAGCGCTCATTGGCAGGCTTGATAATGCTTCATCCAACATCTTAAAACTATCAGACTGTTCATCATCCAAACTCAGAGATCTTAACTTATCACACAGGACTGCCCAAACTGCTGGTGGAATGCTTTGTTCAATCTGCGGCGGTCTATTTTTATCCTTGAGCATCAATAGCAAGGGAAGCACATTACCCCTTTGCGCAGTTTCGATAATCAAATCACTGACCGATTTATTTTGATATTCCCCTGAAAAGGCTTTTGCTGTGTAATCCAGTTTAAGTTTTTCGCTATTTTTTAAAATTATAATAAGGGCTTCATCATCACCATTTAACGCTGCAAGCGCACAATTCCAAAGCACCGTTTTGCCTTTATCTCCATCTTTATTGTTTATGGCACAATTATTAAAATCCAATGTGGACAAATCTTTGCGATTTCTTAAAAAGGTGAGGATACTAAAACCATGTCGATAAGTAACCAAGGCAAAACTCATTAACCACAGCACTGAGACATTTGCATCATCATCGTCATTATTTTCAGCTTTAGCATTAACATCAAGGGCATCAATATCACACTTCTCGATCATGATATCGAGAACGTCATAAACTTGCGCAGTGGCAAGATAGGCTGCATACCAAAGAGGTGTTTTCCCTTTGTTTTTGCCAACAAGAATGTGTGCATTAAGATTTAATGTTTGGATATTTACCGCTCTTAAAATAGATAGAAATGGACTATTCTCGCTGATGGTAAAATCCTGCTTTACTAAGTCAGCTTCTAATTGCCCTGCCAGGCAAAGCGTTGTCATGCCCATATTTTCGCTATCTAGCACAGCTTGATTAAAGTTATAAAAATCAGGATTAGCACTGGGAGGCACTTTACTCAGCAACATGTG
>CAYXVT010000043.1:3841-6836 GCA_964468105.1 Uncultured Candidatus Berkiella sp.
TAGTTAACATTGCAAAGATAGTGTTCATAAAGAGCATAGTCTGATTTAATCAGCAGCGCTAAGACGGAGCTTGCAATATTGTTATCATCTTTGCTTCTGGCATTAACATCTAATTTTCTTAACTGCTCACCATCAAGATCATTTATTAATTGGGATGTAAACCATTCATTGGCACTAGCAATGTTTTTCAGATCCGCATACACCGCCAACCATAAAGCAGTAACGCTTAACGTTGTGGCTTTGAAAGCAACTGTCAAATCAAATGTCTTAATACCCGACAACTTTCTGATGCGTTTTAATAAATTATCATAACCTGTGGATTGTGACGCCGTTAAGAGCGTACAACGCGAAGCAGCGATATAGGCACAAACCCAGGCTATCGTGCTGCCTTTGAATGGCCCCTGCGTTAACACTTGATTAGCATCAAATTCCGCTGGTTTGATTCCTTCGAGTTTATTTTCTAATCGAACACGAATGGGATCATTTATCTCATGGCTTTCATCTAGCATCAGTAGTGCGGCATAGATGCGCTCTACTGGTTTAAGGTTTGTTAAAGTTCGTTTAGGCTGAACAAGTTGATTGAATAAGGCAAGGATTTCATCTTGCTTGGATGGCTTAGGTTTTGCGCCGACAGTTGACATAATGATGAACTCTTAAAAATGCGAAAGTCCTTTTAAGTTGATGGGGCTGTAGAATTTTCTCGTCTTTACAGTGTATCTAATTAACTAACATATTATTGCTTTTAATGACAAATACTACCTTGGCGGCTAGCAAATATCAAAAATAGTTTTTATACTTCTTTAAAAATCAAATGAAATAATTCATGCCCCTAAGCAACAATGTCGACTCCCCTCAATTCTCCGAAGAAGAGAAAGCCCATTTCTAACCTAATGGTGTTGCGAAAATCAGATACTGCGCACTTTAGAAAAGAGTTTGCCGCACTGGGAGAGCAGCAAGGTCGATTTATGGAATATAAAGAGATGAAGGAGTTAAAAGCCCAGAAACGCGCTGCATCTAAAAAAGAGGCTCCCATGTTGACTGGGTTCTATTTATCACAACAACAGGATCAACCGAACGTTCAACCTGTCTCTAATAAAACAAAGAACAAAAAGAGGAGGCGGTGTACTTTGCTTTAAAAAAAACTATCGTGTTAAGCACTGATAGCGAACGATTTTTTTCTAGGATTCTCTAAACGGGAATTATCTAATTCTTTTAAATGAGTAGCTGAGGTATCTAGCACCTTAGAGAATGTTAAACTCTTAGTTCTGGTTAAAATCTCATTACTTTCTTTGTGATGTTGAGTTGGGCTTTGCAAATTCAAGGTCGTGTTGTTTAAAAAGTTTTTTTGATTTTTTTTGACCATATGACTAAAGCTAAAAATAGCTGCGCTTGCACAAAAGGTGTAGATAGAAGCTGTGGCTGACAATAGTGTTGTTAAACCTAATACTGCTCCCAAACTAACTACCATGAGCATTAAAGCAGCTATTTTGATCCATTTATAGTCTAAATCTAGTCTTTGAGTGATAGGAACATCCTTTAGATATTTATTATCAGTAGTGAGTTTAAGTTTGACAAAAAAATCATGCTCATCAAGGTCTTGAGCGATTGCTAAATAGGGATTTTTAGCATGTTCATATTGAACCTTATCGTCGTTACTATATGAACCAAATGGAATTAGCGTTCTATCAGGAAATAGTTCTAAAATAAGATCATTGTTTGTTTCAAGAACACATCTATACATGGCATCACATTGACTGAAAATCATATAACTAGCCATTTGACAGGTATTGATGAGAGAAGCCATAGCCTTTTTGTTGTGTTTATATTTGTGATAAAAATTTAAATGAGATACATCATATACACTTACACAACGAATAATGTCTAAACAATCACTGTCGCCAATCAATTTACGTAAATAGTGTACATGATCAATGTTGATATTTAAAAAATGCTTACGATTATATGATTTAATCTCTTTTTGAAATTGAATCTCATCTTCATAGCTGTTTCCCTTATTGGCTGCCGCAATGGCGATTAGCTTTGCCAATCGTGCTGGTACGCCGTTTTTCATCAAATAGCGTCGACCATTTTCAGCGCTTTGGCTATCCCAGTAATCAATACCTTCGTTTTGTCTGGCTGAGTCGTGAAATAAAGCGGCATATTTGGTCAAAGTTAGTAAGGTTTGAGGTGTTGTGTTTAGGGATTCAGCCAAAGCTGACATTTTTTTATTAATAGTGCGATCATACTTTTTATGCAAGGCATGAAAATGATCCACATAGGCTGCCACTCTTGAGGCATGCATAGTACCGTGAATTTCTCTTTCTATAGATTTATCACGGATATTTAATTTTACAGGAGGTCTTTGATATTCTTTGGTATGATTTTTAGGATAGGGCGATAAGTAGTATTTTTCGAGTATATCTTTAGCAGATAATTCAAAGTCTTTGAGCTTTGTTTTTTCAATATCAAAAAATCGACTCATAATAACAATCACTAATTTGGTCGCAAGAAAGGTTTAATTTCTCGGTTGAGAGAGGCCCATTTGCGAGAGGATTTATCTGTTATTTGGAATACTAACAAATTTGATTTGATTGTCAATGTCTTTGATGCATTTAACTACGAAAAAAGTGTATTTACTCGTAAAATTCAGAACGACCCTTTAATCAAAAAAATTCGCTGCTATGCTTAAAAAGTTTATTTCTGGACCAAAAAGGTGGGGGAAGAAAGGTCAAGTATTCCTTGACCTTTCTTTATAGCTTAATTGAACATCATCATTGGTTGTCTTTGCATTTGACGTTCCATCTCTTCTTGGCGACGCTTTTCTTCTTCTTGCTCTAGTACTTCACGTCTTGAATTGCATCGTTCTTGAAGAGCTTGTATTACATCACTTTTTGACCAGTAAAAGCTATTAGGCACAGCATTATTATCAAATTCGCTTTTAATGTTCTTCCTGTGTGCAACAAGTCCTTTGGCTGCAAAATCAACTACTGCAGAA
>CAYXVT010000043.1:6846-12607 GCA_964468105.1 Uncultured Candidatus Berkiella sp.
GCGTAACCCAACGCGTCGTAAAACTCAGCATCCAAGCGTCTCATTTCATCTGCAATAGGTGTTGCTCTTACGCCTGAACTATAAGCAGGTGTGATTGGTTTAGCATTTTGCGCATCTTGTAGGGCTTTTTGCTCTCTAGCCAGTTTTTCACGCGCTTCTTGATTGCTCTGTTCTCTCTTTTTCGCTTCACTTCTTTGTTGTTCTAAAACCTCTTCTTTCTTTTTTGCAGCTTCTTCAGCTGCACGAAGCTGACCTTCACGCTCATTTTTTATTCTTACTTGTTCTTTTCGTGTATTTTCTGCATCTTGCTCTTTCTTTCTTCTGGCTTGTTCTAATGCGAGTTCATCAGCTGCATATCGAATATTTTCATTTACTGGCGGCGAAGCAGGACCACTTAGTGCTTGCACAGCAAGGGCATATTTGGTGATAGAATCCGTATTGGCAGACTCAAGATCGGTTTTCATTTTGTCTATCATATTTGCGTTAACATTAAGCGCCTTTTGAAGTTCAGCTTTAATCGTCATAATTGATTTTTGGTAGTCGCCAATAGCAATTTTGGCTGTTTGAGACAAACCTGATTTAGGTATCGTTGCTTCAAACGCAGACGCCATGTCGATAAAAGTACAGGTTGCTAAACAGGTAGTATAGAGCGCTAAAAATTCTTTAGGAATTTTTTTATCTTTAGAAAGCGCATCCATTTCAGTTTGAAATCCCAAAGTGGCTGCTGCCATTTTATCTAATGTTAAAGTCGGTAGCTTCAGGGCGAATTCAGCTGCTTTTATTTTAGCAACATTTTGTATAATCGATTTTTGTTATAATACAGCGGACGCAGTAAAATTTGGAGTAGGCATAAATATCTCCATCGATATCGATTTAATGTTGGTTAAATTGTGATAAATATCTAGGAGCGTCTCGGGGGAGTCAGATCAGTGCTGATAACCCTTCTTTTGAAGGGCAAGCTGGCAGGAATGTTATTATGTGAATAGTAGTTCATATAATCCAATTTGAAGTTATTAAACTGATATTATCTTGTCATAAAATGAGTGAGATAGACAAGGTAGACCGTCGGGGATGAGCAGTAATCAATGATCAAATAAGTGTGCTTACACGATGTTAATTAATTTTTCCCCACCCCAATGCCGCAGGTTTCTAGATCTTTTTTGTTTTGTGGAATAGATATGAACATCACCATCAGATCTTGGGTTGGAACAAAATGAGAAGCCGTAAAAGTCGTGCTGTTTGCAGTAGAAGATACCTTCACATCATCAGATTTTTTGTAAAAATCATTGATTGCAATCGGTGAACCAGCAGCATCATTTATAACCAACTTGAACTCACCAATGCCGCCATCCCAAATCGCCCCCGTAGTGAGATGGTAAAGAACCCAATCAGGTACTACACAAAATCGGGGAGTATTATCATTAGCATTTGGCTCAGTATTTTTGCCAATAATTTCAGGATGCGTTTTAGTGAGTGAAAGCAAATTTGGGTACCAATGAGGTGTAAGGGCCGGGGTTGAATCTGTAAACCATCTATTTAAATTGTCAATTGAATAAGGAGCGGCCACAGAGGAGCCAATGACAGGCGTATACTGGTGTTGAATATGAACGACCTTACCTGCTGGAAATGTTTGTGTCCATTCAAAATAAATATTTTCACTCCATGCGGGATACCCATATTCGGTGAGCAAACCATTTTTCTGTAATACGTCACGGTATTTGAGATCAACTTTACCATCATCCATGATCTTAAGCAGGCAAGGGTTAAGGGGAATTTTGAGTTCATTTAGTAGGGAAGTTACGTTTCTTTTTTCTAAGACAGCTTCAGACCGTTTGTTGAATGTTAATGGTTTTTCATCAACGATGACAGTGAAATCCTTTAACCCTTTCATTCGCGAATTGCTATCATCTAGACCTATCCAATTTGAAGAATCATCAGAACTACATTTCACAGGAGGTAAAACAAAAGCAACTTTACGAGTAATGTCACTATTGGAAATATTTTTAAAATGAAAATCCACATCAATAGAGTAATTATTTTCGAAAAAAGTTTTGCTTGTTCTGCTGATTGTTAATGTTTCATCTTGCATCAGTAAGTCTTTTGTTTTTTCGAAAATGATTCCACTGGTACCAACGGCTTCAACAGCATCATCGGCCAAAGCAGGCGTAATCAAGGGCATCAAAAGTAGGGATAGCAAGAAGCTTTTGTTCATAGACATCCTCTTAAAGGCTTGGTTTTTAATAGGCTCTAATCAAATATAGACTGATTTTGTATGACAATATCGCTAATATTCAAAGGTGCTCTGATATAAAGAACAGCCCTCGATGAATGAGATCAAAGTGGATATTTATAACCTGCTTAAATAGAAATCTATTCGATACCTTTTTATCTGGTAAATAGTAGAAGCTATCGGGTTAATGTGTTTTTACCACAGAAAACAAATCCCTAATTCGATAGTATTTCGCTACTATTTTTAATTAAGAGGAATTCACTATGAGAGACTTAACTTTAGCAGAAATAAACAATGTAAGTGGTGCAGGATTTGGTAGTGCGATGTTATATATAATAGCTGGTACTGCATTTGATGTTCTATCTGCAGCACAGACCCATGAATATATACCTGTAGGTTCAATTATTGGTGGCGTTATGGGTCTAGTTTCAATCTGTTGTTCAAGTCAAGAAGAAGGCATATTTAGTTAATAGAAATTTTGAAGTTAACCACACAATATAGCAAAAAGGGGCAAGTATAGACTCTTGACCCCTTATGCTTTACCAGAACTTTTACAGGTTCTCATTATACGGTTAGGTTGTTTATAGTTCATGCCAACGGAAGATGCACTAAGATAGACAATTTTCTGTATTTTATCTTCATTTAGCTCAAAGCGCATCCAATAATTGTTTAAATCATATATCAAAAAAGTAAATTCATTTTTAGGATCTTGAGAATGAGTGATTTTGGGTTGCCCTAGATGTTGCAGAATGTCATTTTTATGCGCATATTTTTTTATAATGTCGTCTAAAGCTGACGGTGGCGCTAATACAACTCGAATTTCAACTTTAGTTAAAACATCATTTTCATCAAAAGTAGCATCCACATTCTTGTCAAGAAATTGGTAAATAATACTGCCATCAGAGGTATGTTCAATGGTTTGGTATTTGCCAAGTGAATTGAAGAGCTTTTGAACAGATTGATTATTCAATGCTTTAGATAAAGCTTCAATGATAAGGTTTTCCATTGCTTGATTCTAAGCTGGTCACGCCATTTAGTCAAAATTGGCAAAAGCCCCCAATTGAAAATTTAGCTTATATCCTACAAGAAATTCGAACTTATTTTAAATTAATACGGTCCTATCTGTATGAAATGAAATGTTACAGTGCATATACACATGAAAATAAATAAGTTAACATTTGTTAATCCCAACCAATTTCTAAAGGCCGCATTATATGTTTACAGTGGAGCTTTATCAAAGCCTTACACGCTTCACGCAACACCAGTAAAAACGCATCCTTTCAGTTTGCAGCTACTCGAGGATGGATCAATAGTCAAACAATTTGGTAACGAATCAAGACAAGATATCGTTAGAGAAATGCCAAGACCATTACATGGTTTGCTCACAGCGTGCATTGCAGCAGCATATGCAGCATATATAGCATATGGTGATAAAAAGTATCAGTCTTTGACTAAAGAAGAGCTGGCTAGAGTTCAGTTACTACTTCTTTTTAAAGAAGTTGGTAGAACCTCACCTTTGAAAATAAGTAAGCAAGAACGTGAGCGCTCTGCGACAGAATTTGAGAAATATTGTGAACATCATTCCATTTACACTCATTCTGAAGAATTAAAACAAGACATGTTGACACTCAAAGAGATAGATGAGCACAAAAAGCAGAAAAATCTACTGTCGAAACTCATATCTGAAGCAGATAAAACCATAATTGCGGCCTTAACCAAAAGTGCTGAGCAATGCAATGAATATCTAAAATCGTTACTTAAAGAAGTAGGGCTGTTACAGGCCTGTGAAGGAATTTATGACAAAAAGTTATTTGATTTTTATCATGGCGATAGTTCAAATGATAAAAATAGGGATGTGCTTTTGCTCTTAAAAACTTTAGCTGAACATGATATTTCCCAACCCACATTAAATGAACAAAATCCTGATGTTAAGTATGCTCAAATTCAAGTAAATAATGCTATATGGTTTAGTCCCACTGCTTTTTATAATCTTCATGGCAATGAAAAAGTAGAAGAAAGATAAGAGGAGAGGTCAATGCCAGATCAAGACGATGAAACGCATGGCAATGCCATTGATATCTTTTTGGTGAGTAACCAAGTCGAAAATAAAGATGATATAAAGTGGGAATTGGCTAAGCAATTTGCTCTTGAGCAAAGAGCAGCTCAACCGGATGTTGGCGTTTTCAAGATCAGCAAAAAGTATAAAGATCTCAATAATTCATTTATTTATATTGATGGCAAACTGTATTGCGTGAAAGAGGGCCAAATTGTTGATAAAGGAAATTTTTCGAGAGTGAAGATGCTTATAGACGAAAGCGGAAATTGCCTTGTAGAAAAAATTATCAGCGCAAAATTTGGAAAGCAAGTAGATCCCGAAGTTGAAATTGAAATAGCAATGGGGAAAAAACTTAACCAACATATCGTTGATTTTGTAAGAAAGGAAGGTCAAAAGAAATATATTATTCAACCTTACTTGGGTAGAAGTATTCAATCTATTCTTAATGATTATAAGAATAAAGGGGAAGAACCACCTCTTGAAATAAGACAGCAACTTGCTGAGTTGGCAATTAAAGCGGTAGCGACAATTCATAAGGAAAACGTTATTCATCGAGATTTACACGCTGGAAATATTTTAATACAAAGAGAAAATGATGAATATCAAGGTAAAGCAGTTGATTTAGGCTTGGCGCGTCAACGAGATGTAGTTTATGTAGATGATTCTGATGCAGGAACTCAATTTAATAGTAAATTTCTACCTCCCGAATACATGAAAGAAAACAAAGATTTTTTTGTCTATTCAGAAAACAGTAGATATGATAAAAAATCTGACATCTATCAATTGGGGATGATGCTCAAACACCAATTGGGGCTAGATGCGCAAATAATAGATAAAATGATAGATGAAGTATCAGCCAATAGACCAAGCCTAGAGGAAGTGCTTGCAAATATTGCGAATATGAATATTGGACGTCCTACGACGCCATTGTTCACGCACGTGGTATTAAATCAAGATATCTCAGACATTGCAAATGATGATGGATATGGTGGTCCAGCCATAATATTTACATTAACTAATGAACCAATTAAAAGCAAAAAAGTGTTGACTCCACTTTTGATGGCAGCACTTACTGATATGGCCAGTTTATCTATGCTCTTAGAATCCGAAAGCAATTTACATATTAATTATCAAGTTGATTATAATAGATTAGAAAATAGACTTTTTGGATTGCCGTTTGATTTTGATGCAAAAAAAATAACAACGCTATCAGTGTTAATGGCACGAGGAATACAAGAGAATGAAGTACTCATTCTCAAGATAATAAATCGACCTGAAACAAATGTGAATATCCCAGATAACTTACCTTTACTTTACGCACTAAAATCAGGAAATGTAAAAACTATTGAAGCGCTACTTGGCAAAGGCGCAACGCTTGCCAATAGAGATCTGCCTGATCTAATCAATCAAAATTCAGATCCTGATTTTTACACTAGAGTCGGCAATATAATACAGTACTTAGATGATAACAAGAA
>CAYXVT010000043.1:12617-18179 GCA_964468105.1 Uncultured Candidatus Berkiella sp.
TCAGAGTTTATGAGCGCGGTACAAAATGGAAGATTAGATGTTGAAGGGCTACAAAATGCATTTAAAAGCAAAGTGCCTTTTGAATTAATAACCTTATGCATGCAGGAAGACACCACAAAATTATTTGAGAATGAAGAGCTCGTTAAAGCCTATATTCAGTTGGGAGCCAAAGATTTGCCCCGAAGCTTGGTAAAAAGAATTCTATTGTCAGGGAACATTGAACTATTAAGATGCTTAATCAAAAATAATATCGATATGGCAACACCCTTTACAAAGGACTCCTATGACACAATTGGTGAATACAATAATATTACGCCAATCATGCTTTTATCTTCGAGGACAGTTCATGATGAGAAAATATTTGAAACGCTCATTAACAGCGAGCTTGATGTAAATATTAACTATGTTCCTGAGACAAGTACAGGTTGGACACTTTTAGAAGAATGCATATATCATAAGAGTCGTAAACTAGTAAATTTAATATTAGAAAAGGATGAGCTCACGATTGGTGCCAATGTAATTAAAAATATGAATTTTTTGGAGATGTATTTGAAAGGTGAGCTCTCTCAAAGGGCGGAAGAAAATATTTTGAGGAATATATCAACTCGCCAATTTACATTCCCTAAAGATATATTTAAATTAGTTTCACCTATCTCTACAGAAGTATTAAAAAAGTATGTTGCTTTAGGTTTTGATTTTAAAGATGAGGGATTACTAAAAGAAATACTATCATGTGAAAATAACAGTGAACTTGATATGGTGAACTTGCTAATTTCAAATGGTGCTAATGTGAAAACCGTATTTGATGCTGGAAAGGTATTCACTCTTGGTTCGCTGTTATTAAATTTCGATCCTTATAAAGAAATGCCAGATTTATCGACTGAAGACATTAATAATCGTATATTGAGGGCGTTCTGGAATTTCGATTCCGTTAAAAAAACAGATAAAACAGAGGGTGAATTATTTAGTGCGCTTTCGAAGCATGTCATATATCGTTTATATGAAGATGCATTAAATAATCCTTATTTAAAGAACGGATATGAGAGCGGATTATTAAAATCAAACAGACTAAGTTTAGAAGAAAGTAACAAACTTGAAATAACGCAATTGTTGACAACTAAAGCAACCATGTTAACAATGGATAAAATTGAGCAGCAGCTCAAGCTTAATATGAATATACCATATTTCATGGAAGCGTCTATTCGATACAATTCGCCTGAAGTGCTTCAGCATTATTTAGGTAATCCTAATCTGTGGCCTAAAAACGTCATCACTAGAGACCTAATCCTTCAAACTATTATAAATAATTATTCTGTCGAAAGCTTTAAGGTTTTACTTGAATCAAGTGTTGACTGCAAATCGCCATTAGAAGGATCAAATAAAAGTGTCTTTGATCTAATTTTGGAGCAAACACTTACGATTAATGAAATGATGCTACAGTATATTCGTAAACTTAAAGAACCTAGGGTTTTTAGTTCACCTTCGCATGTTTCTAATAGCAGAATAGAAGAATTTATTGAGGATTTTTATAAGGCGGGCATTAAATTATCCGCTGAGTGTGTAAATATCTTATTAAGTCAGATATTAACAATGTATAAAAACATCACCACTAATGAATATATGCTAAAAGCTATTTCTTTAGTTGATGATGGCGTAAACATTGATAGTAAAATAATAGATAAGTTATTGTTGGACAGTGATAATATAGACATTGTTCAAGCTGCTATCAGTAAAGAGGTAATACTGACAGATAATCAAAAAGTTAAAATAATTGAAATGGGTTTGGAAAGAAATAATAGTAAATTTGTCCTATTAGCTTTTGGCTTAAAAGATCATGCTTTGGCTCAAGCACTTATAGAGAATTTCAAAAATGCAAATCTTGGTGTAAATGATCTTGCTAAATATTTGAATGGATTCAAAGAGGATCTGGTTAATAATAAAAATAGTCAAATTCTAACATTGCGAGCTGGAATTAATAGACTTCCCCCCGAAGTAGTTGAATTATTGTATTTTTCATGCAGACATAATAGTGGAGCAATCGCGACGGAGGCTGTCAATATCATCGAAACCTCTGTGCCAAATACTCAAGAAATCAAAGATAAATATGCGATCATTCAAACTGTAGAAAATAAAAATGTTAATGATGAATACATACAAAAGCAAATTGATATCAAGACCTTATTCCCTTTTTTGTTTGATACATCCTTAAAGCATGATGAGCCAGCTGTATTATCTTTTATAATTAAAAACGATATAGATTTACCGCGCCCGTATGATTTTGAAAAATTAATTACAAATATTGTAGAAAACAAACGAGTTAATTGTTTAAAAAATGTCGTTCAACTTAATGTGGATCTATCTCTTGTAAACGAACTGATTTTTAATTTACCACTTAATAAGGAAAATGTTGCGTTTAAAATTTTGCACTACAAACTAACTAAAGACGATAGCATTTTTCAATCAGGGGAATTTGTTGATTATTTGTTGATGAATAATGGTATTGAAGATTTAATCGACGCTGTAAAAAATGGTGATAAAATACCATCGGCAATAATAAGACCTCATGTTTTGAATGCCATTAAAAATGGCGACGATGTTCTTATCGATAAATTACAATCGATATCGGCAAAAGATGATTCACTATTTGCAGACCCACAGCAATTTATGAAAGCAGCAAAATACGCCCATCGTCATCTTTTATCAACTGCCTTTACTAACGGTAACAATGTTGATAGATGGTCTCGAATGAGAAGTTTGGCATTATGTGCTAACGGAGATACAATTGATGTGCCGCCACAATTTATATACGGTG
Source organism: Uncultured Candidatus Berkiella sp. (assembly GCA_964468105.1). GTDB lineage: Bacteria > Pseudomonadota > Gammaproteobacteria > Berkiellales > Berkiellaceae > Berkiella. The sequence continues at coordinate 15,430 of CAYXVT010000043.1, forward strand.
CCGAAGAAGCTATTAGCTTATGTACTGAAGGCACCGCACCTTCTTTAGAAGAAATTTCAAAAAAAGCTAACATCCCCAAAGAGATGATTGGGAAAATTAATATTGAAAAATTGAAGTTAGAATATCCTACAGTTGTTAAAATAGTACATCGACAAAACCATGGTTTGCCACATTCTGTGAGAGCTGCTGGTTACATCTCGATTCTTCATGAGATGTATGCATCTAATGAAAAAACAGGTTTATATGCGCAGCTTAATGATAAAGAAATCGAGAGTTTACAATTAATGATGCTATTTAGCGTCGCTGGACGTGAAGATGAAACGGGCTTTGATGACAAGCGAAGAAATGATGCTTTTTTATATCAAAGTTATCGTTCTGTGGATGCTATAGAGTTTATTAAATATGTTAATGATAATTGGAATAATCATTATTGCCATATATATAATAGCAAAGAAGAAGTCTATCAAGCTGCCTTTGTTGTTGAATTGATGGGCTATCATGAGATGCCAGATCCCAGTAAAATCATCCCCCCTCCCATTTTTTCAATACTTGCTAAAGGATTTACACAAGAGAATTTTACTGCATTAAAGGCACATATCAAAGCTTATCCCTGCAACAGGTTAACGGAATACACTGATGAAGAGCTCAAGTCATTTTTTTCCGACAAGCCTATTGAGCTCACATCTGGGCGCTCTAGTTGCTATCTTAATTATATGAATGGTGCACATAGTATTGATTTAATGCGCTGTTATCAAATGGGGGATCCGCTAAGTTCCATGGAAAATAACGCGGGTAAAATAATTGGTATGTTGTTATCTTCTTATGGCCATGTTTTCAACTCAGTAAATTATCGAGGTCAATTTGGTCGTGAATCTATAGGAGGAAAAGTAATTGATCTGTTTATGATGTCTCGTAGTATGTTGAATACATTTGGTGAACCAACGGTGACACATATTGAGCAAGATCCTATCAAGCTTCAAGAATTGAGAGACAACGCTGACGCACTTGAAATATTTCTCACTGCACATTTAGGAAAATCATATTCTGATTTTAAAGATTCAGATAAAATAACATTTAGAATAGATGGTCAAGAAGTTGAACAGACTTTTCAAGAATGGCTTGATACCATGCATTTAAAGGGAAATATATTAAATGATTTGGGTTTCCCAGGCGGCAAAGTAGAACTTAATCATATCGCTGAGTTTGTCCCTCGATATATCGGTATTAATTTGTTAAGGCAAGGACACTTTAAATATTCCTCAGGTAGATTTGATTTTTGCCAATATCATGAATACGCAGATTTAAGAGATGAATTTCGTGATACTGATAAAGAAGTGGAATATACTATGTTGGGTGTTGATAATTCACCAAGACCAGAGGAACTTCAAACTAAAAAGTTCAAAATGGACTTAGTTGTATTTCGTCAAGAAGCCATTAATCTAATTGAATCACTTTGTGGAGATGGCGTTGGCATAATTCGTGAAGGTGATAGGGTTTTTGTTGAATTTTCAAATAAGAAAATAGCAAAAGAGGTGCTTGAGACATTAGGTAAATTTGATATCATTGCTCACATTCCAATGCATTCGCCAGAGACAGAGCCAAACGGTGCTGTTGTTGCATTGTTTTCAAATGAGGAATATCAAGCTATTAAACCTTATCTTATTTTTCGAGAGGTTAAACCGCCTAAAGCACATTCTGTAGAAGAAACGCTCGTTAATGAGCAAGGTAAGCTCAGTGTTATCTCTTTGATTGAATCAGCGAATGCTGCGGGATGTAACCATAATTCAATTGTCGATCCACAGTATGGGATATCAGGTGTAAAATGGTTTTTTGATCAAGTGGAAAACCCAAGTATCAATCGTGATGTTAAAGAAATTACCATGACACATGAGATGCGTAAAAAAATTACGGTTAAAGGAGTAACATCTATACATAGAAAGCTAAAAAAGCAAAAAGATCTAAAGAAGCAAGAGCCATTAACTGAAAATCCTCCTTTAAGTGAATATTGGACAAAAGAGGGTAGACCTATTGCTCGTGAAGTAAATGAAGAGCGTGGAGCGCCTAAAAACTCGATATTTCTTAAAAAGACTTCTTGGACGATGCTAGCAAATCGCCAGAGAATGTTTCAAGGCTTTCAAAGAATCCCCCTTTTCCCAATTTGCATTATTTCAGATGTCAATAAAATGCATACCCATGGTGAACGTTATATTTGGAACGTCGATGCACATTCTAATAATAAATTTTGGGTCGGAGGTAATTTGCGTTCTAATTCCTCATATGAAGGCATAAGTTTACCTGAGCTGCAATCTGAATTACTTAAACATAATGCACAAGCTGATGCTGATTTAATTAATTGGAATGAAGTGCTTCTAGGTGGAACTAAAGGAGCAATATGTGGATTGGCTTGTCCTGGTGATGTGAGTTCCAATGATGAAGCTACTTTAAGTTATCGACTTAATTTTATCAATCAAACAATTATGATCAAAAACGAATATAGCATTGACGTCCCTTTGTTGATAAATGAAGGGAAAACGCCAGCCTATCTATACACTGAAGAAATGATCGCAAGTGATATCTTAAAAGCTTGGGAACACTTGAAAGATAAAACCTATCCCTTCATGAGTGAGAGACGAGAAGAACAAGAACTCTCTATAATTATCCAATTTTTTGAAATGCTTTCTGATATTCCATTTACCAAGGATCGGAACAATAAACAAGATTTGTATGATTATGCATCGAGCTTACCATTG
>CAYXVT010000044.1:0-11447 GCA_964468105.1 Uncultured Candidatus Berkiella sp.
GCCACCACCTGGAACGGCTGCCACAGAGAATTTAGCTAATACAAAATATAAAGCAAATACAAGGTAATCAAAGAACAGCAGCTCTGGGATATCAAAGCTCTTTAAAATGGCATAGGCCAAAATGGGAATAGCAAAGCAATCACCTATCAAATGTATATTGACCGTAGCTGGGATAACCGATTGAGCAAGAGCAGGATTTTTGGCATTTTTCTGCGTACCGATAATTGTTAACGGCATAGCTGCGGCGCTGGACATAGTGCTAAAACCAGCAATAGCTGCAGGGAGCATGTTTCTAATGTGCGCTAGAAAATTTGATATTTTAGAGCTAGTAATGAAATAGATGAATGAAATATAGCCAAACTGTGCGAGGGCAATAACGATAAATATTTTAGCGTAGTCATTCATTAAAGTTAATACAGAACCATCGTAATCTAATTTTATAACAAAGCCGGCTACAAAAAAGGGAATGATATAAGTAAATATTTGAAGAACTTTTTTGATAATCTCGTCGAGAAAACCTGCTATTTTTTCAGCTACTTTTGGCTTGAGATAAGAAATGAGGATTCCTAAGATGACACCTGCAGCCATAGCAATATCATTGGGAATCAGCTTAGGGATATCAAAACTCCACAATGGAGATAATTCATTGATACTTTTGGGTGCAATAACAGATAAATCAAAGTGGTAAACCCACATGCCCACATAGTGACTCAGAAAAGTGGAAACAAAATTCGAGCAACATACGGCTGCTAAAATCAATAAAATAATTTTGGTGGCGCTATGTGCTAATTGCGTCATGACTTTAAAGAGCAATCCGAAAATAATAAAGGGTAAAATAGCAATGATTATGGATTTAATGGTCAAACTGACAGTGAACAAAAAGGCTTTTATTTCAAAGGGGATATAACTACCAAAAAGACATATAGCTAGAATAATAGCAATCAATATAATTGGCATTTTATGAAACATGTTAGCACCTAAGAATATGAATAAAAATTAGAAAATAAGCAGAGAAAAGCAGATTACCGGCCTGTGCCGGTACTAGTCGTTGTGATTGTTGAGCGGGTGCTGATAATTTTATTCATATTTTGAAGATAGACTATAATTATGAGGCATGTCAACTATCATGCATGCCTATAATCGTGTTAATAATCGCTTTTACTGTAGTATAATTAGACACTTGTAGTTACTCGATACCTAAGGGACGTGCTAATGTCTTTTGATATTGCCGGTGGATGCATGGAAAGCTTTCACAAGACTTCCAAAGGGTTAGCTACTCAAATTATTTGTAACGGCAAATTAGGCCACCCTACGACAGATTATAAAGAACAAGAGATTCACGGATGATACAAGTACTCTATGGAATAACCATCGGTCTTAGTGCCTTTTTGTTGTTCTTTATACAGCCATTAATAGCCAAAGCAATGTTACCATATTTTGGTGGTTCAGGATTTGTTTGGATAGCAACGATTTTATTTTTTCAGATCGTTTTGCTGCTTGGCTATGGATATGCCTATGCATTAACAAAGTTTTTTTCAGATAGGTCTCAAGCTATCATCCATTTGATATTACTGGCACTATCTTTTTACTTTATTCCACTTCATCTACATTATGATCCCACATTACAAACCCTCTGGTCACCGCTTGCTGTTTTGTCCTTACTTGCGGTAAGTGTTTTATTACCTTGTATCGTGATATCAGCTTCTAGTCCGCTGCTTCAACATTGGTATTGTCGACTTCGTCATACTACCTTTCCCTATATTTATTATTCAGTATCAAATGCCGGATCATTGCTTGGCTTATTGGGTTATCCTTTTTTATTAGAACCTATTATTGGGTTGAAAAATCAACAATTGGGATGGTCAATTTTTTACGGTATTTATGCCTTATTGTGTTTATTATGTTTAGGTAAGTTGTTTACGCTCAAAAAGACAACAAACTTAAGCTCAGATATTAGATCGACGGCACGGCAAAAATGCCAATGGTTATTCCTAACATTTTTAAGTAGTGCCTTGCTATTATCCACAACGCAATTTTTAGTACAAAATGTCTTGAATATGCCCTTGTTGTGGGTGTTGCCGTTAGCTCTATATTTAATCTCTTATATCATCACTTTTTCAAAGCCAAAATATTATGATAGAGAATTTTGGTCAGTATCCTTTTTGATCTGGTTAACAGCCATTCTGTGGTTGGTTAACCACATGCAATTAGGTGGAATTAACGTTGTTATAGTTATTCTTGCTTTATTATTTTCTGCCTGCATGATCTGTCATGGGGAACTTATTAAACAAAAGCCCGAAACGGAAGATTTAACGCTCTTTTATTTATTTATTGCCCTAGGTGGTGTTCTTGGAGGATTATTCTCTAACATTATCGCCTTGCTCATCTTTAAAAATTGGTGGGATTTCTATCTGCCACTTATCAGTATTAATGTTATCATTATTACTTTATTTTCTCGTCAATATGTAAAGTCTCGAAAGTTGTGGGATCTTTCTTTACAATTGTTCAGCATCTTTGGTGTTATCACGCTTGGAATTGTCGTATTTTTAAATATTTATATGCCCAAGGAAAAACTCATTGCTCAATTTCGTAACCCCTATGGTTTTATAAGAGTATATGATTTTCATTTTTCAAAGCCCGGGTTTGACTATAGAGCCTATATGCATGGCATGGTTATACATGGCTTACAATTTAACGAGTTATCGAAACAATTTTGGCCTACCACATACTTTGGACACTCATCGGGTGTTGGCGTTGCGTTTGAATTTCTGAGAGAAAAAAATAAATCGCTGGAAATAGGAATTATTGGGTTGGGCTGCGGAACCTTATCGGCCTACAGCAAAAAGGGCGATCGCTTTACTTTTTATGAAATTGATAAAGATAGTCAGACTGTGGCATCTGACTATTTTACTTTTTTAAAAGGCTCTAAAGCCAACATACAAGTTCAATTAGGAGATGCAAGGCTTCAATTACAGCGCGAACTTCTCAAAAATGGTTCACATCATTTTGATATGTTAGTTGTGGATGCTTTTAATGGGGATGCCATACCTTCCCATCTGCTCACTGTTGAAGCCATGGCTCTGTATAAGAAGCATTTAAGTAACGATGGCATCATCGCAATCCATACATCCAACACTTACTTAAATTTTTTACCTGTCACCACTGCTTTAGCTCAAAACCAAGGCTGTTCACAATATTGGATAGCAAGCAAAAACAGTGGTCCTAAAGGATTGTCAGATGCGACTTGGTCCCTCATTTCTTGCGATCCGGCTTTAGGAACTTGGCTCCTTGAGCATCATCTTCAGGTGGATACAGGTAAGTCAGTAACGCCGATTTTATGGACAGACGATTTTAATACTATTTTACCTCTGCTCAAACTAGGCTTGACTTGAGCCTCTTAACTATGATTTACTTTTTAACTGAAACTAAAGGTGCATATCTCCATGTTACTATATCGTCTGTTTCCTCCTACCTGTTGTCGACCCTCGGTTGACACACCTACGTCATATCATTAGCTTTATATAAAGACTTTTTTAACCCTTAAATTTGAGACAACCTATGCTTAATCGACGCGGCTATTGGATGATTTTGTTGGCCATCGTATTTGCTGTGATAGCGGGCTGGTGGAATGAGCCGATCATTATCAAGATATCTGAACTTGTCTCTGAAATATTTGTACGTCTTCTAAAATTAATCAGCTTACCCATGATAAGTCTTTCATTGTTAGCAACAATTTCCTCAGTGGGTGAGAATTCTTTATCGCAGCTTGGAAAGAGAATTGTTACCTATACCATCCTAACGACAGCTATTGCAGCATCGATAGCCTTATTGCTCTATGAAGCCATACATCCTGTTGTTGTTGTTGTAGCAGAGAACTTAACACCAGTGACAGCAAGTCCTTCTTATTTTGATGAACTCTTAAAAGTTATCCCCAGCAATTTGCTGCAGCCATTTTTAGAAGGGAATGTTGTTAGTATTATGTTGCTGTCTTTGTTGATTGGGGTTGGTATTGCTAAATTACCCACTGAACAAAGGTTACCCATCCATCAATTATTGCAAAGCCTTTTTCAAATGATGATGCAAGTTACCCGTTGGATTGTTGGTTTAATGCCAATTGCCATTTGGGGATTTATGACCTCTTTTATTGTTGAATTTTCTCAAAGTGAGTCATTCTCTAAGTTGGCTTTGTATTTAGCTACCATTTTATCGGCGAATTTAATTCAAGCCATCATCATATTGCCTTTATTTTTATGGTGGCATGGCATTTCACCCAAAAAGGCATTTGTGAAAATGTTGCCTGCTCTTTCTTTTGCCTTCTTTTCAAAATCTTCAAGTGCAGCTATGACTACTGCTATTGATTGTGCTGAACAAGGATTAAATGTCTCTCCTAAAGTAGCACGGTTTAGTTTTCCTTTATGCACCAGCATTAACATGAACGCATGCGCTGCTTTTATTTTAATCACCGTCATGTTTATTGCCCAGAGCCAAGGTATGAGCTTTACGCTAACAGAAAAAGTGACTTGGATATTAATTGCAACCGTTGCTGCTATTGGTAACGCAGGTGTACCCATGGGATGCTTTTTTATAGCAAGTGCATTATTAACGACAATGAATTTACCCTTAACTTTAATGGGGATAATTCTGCCATTCTATGCACTGCTGGACATGTTAGAAAGTGCTATAAATATTTGGTCTGATGCTTGTGTAACATTGGCTGTGCATCAAAAAACTGAACTAGCAAGTGAAAAAGCTGTAGCCTAGGGAACGGGGTGAATGACAAAAATTATTGGGATAAGTGGCATTTCAGGCTCTGGGAAAACAACGCTGACCAAAGCCTTGGGTATTGCACTGAAGGCAACCACTGTCTTTTGGGATGATTATGATGAACACTCTACTGGGCCAGTTGATTATGTAAAGTGGTATGAAACAAGTCGTGATTATAGTGCTTGGCATTATGATAGTTTAGTAGAAGTACTAAACAAGCTAAAAAGCGAAAAAAAGACTACATGTCCTGCCACCCAAAAAGAATTAATACCGACTGAATATGTTATTTTTGATGCCCCATTGGGCTATAAACATACTGCAACCGGTAACTATATTGATACTCTAATCCATATTGATATTCCACTTGATATAGCGCTATCTCGAAGAATGATAAGAGACTACACAAGTAGTGAAAAAGGCAAAGAGGAACTCTTGGAAGATCTCCAATTTTATCTCAATTCTTCTAGAAAGGTTTTTGTCTATGCCGCCACGCGAGAGAAAGAGGGGAGCCATTTAATTATTAATGGTGACTCATCTATTGATGAGCAATTACAATTTATAGTGTCATACTTAAGAAACAAACAAATTTAATTTACAAGTTTCCTGGGGATTTTTCTTTATCCTTATGCATTTTATCTGCAATTATCACTCTTTCAAATGCCCAAGCCGTTTGAATTGCTAGTGACTCAAGTAACGTAACTTCTTCAATGCTAAATGTTTTCTCAGGATCTTTGGGAATAATACCTAGAACACCAAAAACGGTTTCATTATTTGAAAGAGGAATATAATATCCTCTTGCACTTGGCATCGTATTGGTACCAAGGCCTGCAATTTGATTATGATTAAATGCCCAGGTCGCGACACTTTCTTCTTTTAGTTCAGCTTTGAGTCCAGGATGGGAGACAAGCTCAAGATCTCCATTATCATCGGGAACCCAGACTGTTGCCGCGCTCTCGAAAATTTCGCCAATATGATGAGAGACAACTTTAGCAATGCGTGACTTGCCGGGGGTGACAATCAATTTTCTACTTAAATCATATAGTTCAGCAGTATATTTTTCACGTTGTCTGGTAAACAAGTGTTGTTGCCGAAGCCTTGAAGTCTGTGTGCTGATCACTAATCCTGTTAACAACAAAACACCTAAAGTAACTAGATCTCGCAAATGATAGGTTCCCATACTGTAATAAGGGTATATGAAAAAAAAGTTATAACAAATAACAGAAATAAGTGCCGAGAATATAGAAATACCCGGCTCGCTACTTGTGGCTATGATCACGACCCCAGCTAGGTAAATCATTAACACCGTTTCTGGTTCTAGCCACTCTCTCGCCGGAAGCCCGATGATGGTACATATAGCAATAATCATCATGGCACTAATAATGGATAACCAAGATGCATAAGTTGCACTTTGCATTTTAAGCTTGGGAGGGGGAGCATCCTCGTTTACGACATAGACATCGATATTCCCACTTTTTTCAATAATTTCATATACAAGAGACCGAAAAAACAAATGTTTCCAATTTGATGATTTTGATTTACCAACTATGATTTTAGTGAAATTGTTATTCTTAGCATAATTAACGATTGCGTCAGATGTTTGCGTTTCTTCAAGGGTTTCAGTTTTTCCGCCTAACTGATCTGCTAAACTTAATGTACGTTTAATAAAATTCTGTTCGTCTTTAGCGAGTTTGTAGTGTTTGTCATTTTCAATATTAAGAGCTGTCCATGGGCATTTTAGTTTAGTTGCAAGTTGTTTTGCATTACGAACAAGTTTTGTAGATAAAGCACCGGGACCAACGCAAACAAGAATCTTATCAGATATCGCTTGCTTTCCGGATTGATATTTTTTATAAATATCGCGCAGAGCATCTACTCGTTCTGCTGTTCTGCGAAGAGCAATTTCACGTAATGCAATGAGATTCTCTATTTTAAAAAAGTGTTGTGCTGCTCGTTGTTTGGCTAATTCGCCAAGATAAACTTTACCTTAATTTAATCTTTCAAGTATCACTTCTGAAGGAATATCAACTAGAACAATCTCATCTGCATGATCAAAAATTGAATCAGGAATGGTTTCCTTGACACGGATCCCAGTTAAATTTGCAACCACATCGTTTAGGCTTTCTAGATGTTGTACATTTAAGGTTGTATAAACATCAATACCACTCTCAAGTAATTCTTGTACATCTTGCCAGCGTTTGGGGTGTCTTGAACCAATGGCATTGGAATGCGCAAGCTCATCTACTAATAGAATCGTTGGCTTTTTTTCAATTGCGGCATCAAGATCAAGTTCCTTTATCGTTATTCCCTGATATTGAATTTGACGCAAAGGAATCCGAGGTAATCCTTCGAGTAATTTTGTTGTTTCTGTTCTACCATGAGTTTCAATGATACCTGCAAGAAGATTAACATTTTCTTTAAATTTTTCCTGAGCCGCTGAAAGCATGGCATATGTTTTCCCAGAGCCAGCGCAAGCACCGAAAAAGATTTTTAATTTTCCGCGGTGAGGATTTTTTGTCTCTTCTTTAACTTGACGTAGAAGTTGTTCTGGATCAGGTCTTTCAGGTTCCATAAGTTAGACTATTTGCCCTATCTAAAAGTAAATTAAGCTTCACAACATTAACGCGCGGTTCACCTAAAAATCCAAATTGTCTTGGTTCCATTGCAACAAATACAAATTGTCTGATGACACTATCATCAACATGTCGAGCGGTTGCTACTCTATTTACTTGATATAGCGCTGCGGCAACGGAAATATGAGGATCAAGCCCACTACCCGAAGAGGTGACCAGATCAATAGGAATGGGCTGGTTATTTGAAGGGTAAGCTTTTGTCAGTGCATCTATTCGTTGATTAATGTTAGTGATTAATGTTGGATTTGATAATGAAAGGTTCGAGCCTGTTGAAGACGCAGCGTTATAGATTGGCGTTGTTGATGATGGCCTACACCAGAAATATTTTGATGAAGTAAATTCTTGTCCAATGAGTTCTGAGGCGATTATTTTTTTGTGTCTTAATAAGGATCCATTAGCTTGATGGTGAAACGTTACTTGATTAACAACTGTGACTATCGATGGGTATATAAAACCTAAAAGAAAAGTTGAAAGAATCAAGATGGAGAAAGTTGGCCATAGTTGTTTAATAAATGATCCGTTTTCCATAAAATTCCTATACCAGCTTAAAGGTATTTAAGAGAATATCGATTATCTTAATTCCAACAAATGGAATGATAAGTCCGCCTAAACCATAGATGAGTACATTTCTTAAGAGCATATTGTCAGCGCTAATAGCACGATACTTTACGCCCTTTAAAGCAAGTGGAATTAAAAAAATAATAATAAGCGCATTAAAAATAACAGCAGAAAGAACAGCGCTATGTGGACTTGTTAAATGCATAATATTCAAAATGTTTAATCCGGGTGCTGTACTACTAAACGCAGCGGGTAAGATTGCAAAGTATTTAGCGACGTCATTGGAAATGCTAAAGGTTGTAAGAGCGCCACGGGTAATTAGTAATTGCTTACCAATTTTGACAATTTCAATTAATTTAGTTGGGTCGGAATCTAAATCAACCATATTAGCAGCTTCTTTAGCAGCTTGTGTTCCGCTATTCATGGCAACGGCGACGTCTGTTTGTGCTAAGGCTGGAGCATCATTAGTACCATCTCCCACCATGGCCACTAATTGACCATTTTCTTGATATTTACGAATTAATTTTAATTTAATCTCAGGTGTTGCCTCCGCAAAGAAATCATCGACTCCTGCTTCGTTGCCAATAGTTGCCGCTGTCAATGGATTATCACCGGTTATCATAATACTTTTGATACCCATGACGCGAAGTTCAGCTAATCGCTCTTTAATACCAGGTTTGATGACATCTTTGAGTTCAATGGCACCTAACATTTTAGTTCCGCTTGCTACAACCAGTGGTGTACTGCCTGATCGTGCAATTTCTTCCACTTTTTTGATGCACAGCTCATCAACTTTGCCTTGATTATTTTTTACATGAAGAATAATTTTGTCCACTGCACCTTTGAGAATTTTATTACCATCAATTTCTACACCACTGATTCGCGTCTCTGCTGAAAAGGGAATGAACGTGGCACCGCTGATTGAGATTTCAGAAGGTTGAATTTGATATTGTTGCTGAGCTAGTAGAACAATACTTTTGCCTTCTGGTGTTTCATCCGCTAAAGAAGACATGGCAGCGGCTTTAGCTAATTCATCAATAGTGACACCGTGAGCTGGGTAAAAACGTATGGCTTGACGATTTCCGATTGTTATTGTCCCGGTTTTATCTAGCAAAAGTATGCTGACATCACCTGCGGCTTCAACCGCTCGTCCAGAAGTGGCTATCACATTGTTGCGAATGAGTCTGTCCATTCCGGCTATTCCAATGGCTGAAAGAAGGCCGCCAATGGTGGTTGGAATTAAACAAATTAATAAAGCAACTAAAACCGTAATGCTGATGACCGAGCCTTGCCCACTTTTCTCTACGCTAAATAATGAATAAGGCAATAAGGTCATAACGACGATTAAAAATATCAATGTCATGCCTGCGAGTAAAATACCCAAAGCAATTTCATTTGGCGTTTTTTGTCTTTTAGCGCCTTCAACGAGTGATATCATTCTATCAAGAAATGTCTCACCGGGATTGGACGTAATACGAATGACCAGCCAATCAGACAATATGACCGTGCCACCAGTGACGGAGTCTCTATCTGCTCCCCCTTCTCGGATAACGGGGGCACTTTCGCCAGTAATAGCGCTTTCATCAACAGAGGCGACCCCTGCAATAACTTGTCCATCACCAGGAATAATGTCGCCTGCACTGACGAAAACGATATCATCATATCGGAGCTGGGTTGCTGGTATGAGGGTAAAATTTCGATCGTTTATTTCAGCTATCTTTTTTGCCTGAACCTCACGCCGTGCTTTTTTTAATGTTTCAGCTTGCGCTTTACCTCTTCTTTCTGCCATGGATTCAGAGAAATTGGCAAAGATAACCGTAAACCATAGCCACAATGTGATTTGAAGTATAAATGAAAGGGGTTCTTTCCCAGGAATAAATAAGTGATGCAACCTATATAAGTTACAAACATCACTGGATTTCTAATAAGATATTTTGGCGTGAGGTGCGTTATGGCATTCAAAAGAGCTGGCAAAATAGGATCTTTTGTTGGAACGTTTTTATGATGAGTATGAGCCGCTGAATTATTTTTTAGCATAGTTTATTTTACCAATTGAAAATATTCCATTATGGGCGCCAAGGTTAAAACAGGAACATAGGTCAATAAGCCGACCAAGAGAACGATTCCAATGATAAAGACAATAAATAGTGGTGTGTGAGTTGACATGGTCCCAGTCGTTGAGGGAGTAACATTTTTTTGGGCAAGAGAACCGGCGATGGCAAGTACCGGTATGACCACCCAATATCGACTAAATAACATAACAATACCTAATAAGGTGTTATAAAAGGGAGTGTTCGCATTTAAGCCCGCAAAAGCACTACCATTATTTCCTGATGCGGATGCAAAAGCATACAAAATTTCAGTAAAGCCTTGTGCCCCTGGGTTAGAAATGCCAGCAGCACCATCTTTGGTCATAACTGCTGCAGCAACGCCAAACAAGAGAGTCAATATAGGGACGAAAAGAGCTATTGAGACCATTTTTATTTCAAAGGCTTGGATCTTTTTCCCAAGATATTCTGGTGTGCGACCAACCATCAATCCTGCGATAAAGACTGTTATAAAAACAAACATTAACATTCCATATAAACCTGATCCCACACCGCCAAAAATCACTTCACTTAGTAATAGAAAAAGCAGCGGTACAGCACCACCTAATGGCGTATAGGAATCATGCATAGAATTGACTGAGCCGTTAGAAGTTGCCGTGGTTGCGCTTGCCCAAATGGCAGAATTGACAATACCAAACCTGACTTCCTTGCCTTCCATATTTCCACCAGATTGATATTCACTCATCTGTTGATCTATGTTTAGTCCTTTTAACAGAGGGTTTCCCTCTTGCTCTTGTTGCACACAAAAAAATAATAATGGAATGAAAATCAACGTCATTGCTACTAAAAGCGCCCAGCCTTGCCGTTTGTCATTAACCATCACGCCAAAGGTGTAACAAAGAGACGCTGCAATTAAAACAATGGCGATCATTTCTAAATAGTTTGAAAACGGGGTAGGGTTTTCAAAAGGATGCGCTGAATTAGTGTTAAAAAATCCGCCGCCGTTAGTTCCCAGTTGTTTTATAGCGACTTGTGAAGCGACCGGACCCCCAGGTATAGATTGTGTGGAAATCTCTTTACCATTAGCATCATGACTTGTTTCAATAGTGGTTGCTGTTAAATAAGGATTAAAATTCTGTATAACGCCTTGGCTGCCCAGTAAAAAAGCAAGAATAAGAGAGAGAGGGAGTAAAATATAAAGATTACCCCGCATTAAATCGAACCAGAAATTACCAATGAATTTGCTGTTTCTACGTGTTATTCCTCTACACAGGGCGATCACGACAGCAATACCCATACTTGCGGATAAGAAATTTTGTACGGTGAGTCCTAGCATTTGGCTGAAATAACTTAATGTGCTTTCACCGCCATAAGCTTGCCAGTTTGTGTTTGTAATAAAACTCACAGCTGTATTAAAAGCTAAATCATCAGAAAGTTTAGGTGTTAA
>CAYXVT010000044.1:11463-18173 GCA_964468105.1 Uncultured Candidatus Berkiella sp.
GGGGATTAAGTGGAAAATGAGCTTGAAACCTTAATATCGCAAATAAAAGTAAAAAGCCACCTAGACTGGTTGTAATGACAGCAATGGCATATTGTTGCCATGTCATCTCTTTTGTTGGATCTATTCTTGCAATGCGGTAACAGATGTCTTCAATTGGGCCTAAGAATGTTTCAAGAAATATATACTGTCCACTGTAAACGCGAGCCATATAGCTACCAAGAGGTTTCACCAGTAGAAGGACCGTTGCAAAGAAGAAGCAGATTTGTAAAAACCCATTACCAGATAGAAAAAAGTTACTCACTGAAATATCTCCGGTTTAAGTAAAGCAACTATTAGGTAAGCGATTAGAAATAGACCCGTCACACCTGAGATAATGTATATGATATTCATGGATTTATTTTAATCCTTCGCTGAAGTAGATGAGTCCAATACTTAAAGCAAAGAAGATAATGACGATGAGAACGTAAACCATTTGTTATCCTACGGTTAATAGTTCTATAGGCATTTATTTAACATATCTTAAAGTAGTCACCAACGCCAGAAATCCTAGGACAGGTATATTTGTTAAAACCCCTAATTATGATACGTTTGTTTTAACTGTAACTTAAAAATGGCTTGTTCAGGTCAGTTAGATTACCTGATAATAGTTATGATACTGTTTCTTAACGGGACTTCATCTGCGGGTAAATCGGTGATTGCGCGTGCAATTATGCAGCAATCTGAGAGACCCTTTTTCTATTATTCCATCGATCACCTGGTCAACTTTTGGATCGATGAAAAATTCATCGCTTTTGAAGATGAACCCAAGTCTTGGTTTTTCCAACAACACATTTTAGATGCCAATGAGAACAAACCTCATGCAATTGAGGGCCCAAACGCAAATCAATTACATTGGGATATGATTGAAGCGCTTCTCGTTCTCATAAAAAAAGGGTACGACATCATCATTGATGAAGTTTTATGGAACAGAGAAATATTTCAACGCTATGCACATGCTTTAGCCCATTCCAAGCAAGTCTATTTAGTTAAAATCATCTGTGAACTCATGGTGGCTGAGCGTCGCGAAAAAGTGCGTGATGACAGATATGTTGGCCTTGCAAGAGCTTTGTATGAACAAGTTTATATTGCGCCTCCTGATTATGATTTAGAAATTGATACGACATACACACCCATAGAGACATGTGCAGCAAACATATTAGAATTCGTTCAAAAAAATGATAAACCACAAGCCTTTAACCAGTTTCTTAGAGGTGAAGTTGAATTTAAGCCGCTTGCGCCTGAACACTTTATTCTTTTACAAGAATGGATAAACACGCCCCATGTCAACAATCGATGGGGTGAAAATAGATATTGGACCTTTGAAGAAATAGATGCAAAATATCAGAATTATGTCGATGGTTATAAAATAGTTGAAGGTAAGAGAAAGCAAATTAAGGGATATATCATTTATTGTTCGCTTCAACCGATAGGCTACATTCAGTACTATAATGTTTTTGATTTTCCAAGAGAGGGTTATACACTCGAAAACATGCCGGTGTCGATGGCGGCTATCGACCTGTTTATCGGGGCGCCTCAATACTTAAATAAAGGTATTGGTTCAACAGCCATTAAGCAGTTTTTAACGCAATATGTGTGGCCATATTTTGAGAATTGTTTTGTTGATGTCGACATTGATAATTTACAGGCGATTCATGCTTATCAAAAGGCTGGTTTTAAAATTATGAAGCAATTAAATAAGCCGCCAGTGCTTTTGATGATAAATAAAAGAAATTAGGCTCTAAGATTTCTTTTGCATTCTGGTAATCATAAAGACAACGCCGATCAGGATGATAATAAATAAAGCAACATTGATAAGCGTTTTAGTCGAACTTGCTGATTTTGTTTCGGTACCAAATTTTGTTTGGTAGTAATGAAACATTCCGGCGACACCAATTCTTGCCATTTCATCATAATTTTTTTGATTTATTTGCAGTTTGATATTGTCAATAATATCTTTTGAGTTTTCAGTATTATACGCAGCTGCAATATTTGTGGTTGGGCGTATCAAGGCAAGATTATTTTCTAAGACGATTAGCAACAGCGCTCTTTTATTTGCAGAAGGTGCGTTTTTAGCAAGCTGCTGAGTGAATGCAGTGATCACGGCATCTGGTTGTCTTTGGTAAAAATTAGGTATGATAACAACTTCTAAATGGTATCCATCCTTGGATTCTATCTCTCCTAATTCGATTTCCAACTTTGATGCCATATCCGCACTAACTACTTTCGCATTGTCTTGAAAATGTGCAGATTCGGCAAACAAGGTTGTTGATACAAAACATATAAGTAGACTTAAAAGTAATGCATATATAAACAGTATAGAATGGGATTTTCTTGCCGTTGGGCATGATTTATTTAATAGATAACAATTACTTAAGTCTAAAGACATAACAAAAATCCTATCCGTTTGATCATTGTTAGCATAGTCAATTAGAAGCTATTCATCCAATTTCGTCAATTAAGTTAAAAGACTTATTTACTAAGCTCTCTTCAAGTTAAAAAAAATCAGAATGCTATAATTTAATAATCGCACACTGAAAGATAAAAAAACATGGCCAAGTTTAGGGTTTTTTGCTTGATAGTGGTTGTTTTGATTTATTCAGCCATTTTAAGAGCGGATAACCAAAATGATATTGTCGTTAAATCTGTGAGAGTGGTCTCGCCGTTTAACCGCCATGTACCCTGGGAAATTGATTTGGGCAAAACTGGAAGTTGCGACATTAAGATGAAAGATCAAATGGGGTTTCCCATTGTTGAGATTTTTGCCAATGATAAGGGTCCCTATAAATTTTTATTAGATACAGGTGCGGACTCAAGTATCATTTCGTATGAATTGGTTAAATTATTAAATTTGCAACCTAAAGAAACCAAAAAGAGAGTATTTCAAACTGCACATCAAAAAGCAGAGATCGATACAGTTTTATATCTTATCGAAAAAATTAAAATTGGGGATGCCATTATAAAAGATGCCCCTTTTGTTGCAACAAATACGGCAACAGATGATTTTCAATTACTTAAATACCTCGATGTCATTGGGATATTGGGTTCCAATTTATTTCACGACATTATTTTGACGTTGGATTTACCGCAACAAAAGTTTATATTAAGTCAACATCTTGAGGACAATGTGAAAGGTCACAGGGTTAAATTAAATAGCCAATATTATTTACCTGTAGTCAACATAAAAGTAAATCGAAAAGATGGATTGTCAGAATATCATTTGTTAGTAGATAGTGGCTATACTGGATTTATTAAAATGCCTATATGTTTTCCTTATGATGAAAAGTCTAATCAGCAAAATTCAGTAATGACATACGATATTTTTAATCAAGCTGAAAGTGGATTTGTTTCAGAGCTAGACGGAACGTTAACATTTGGTGATAAAAAATTAGAAAATCCATTGGTGAAATATTCAATCGGAAATTGCCAAAAGACGCCCAAATGGGGTTTGATGGGGACTGAATATTTAAAATATCAAAAAATAAGTATTGATCATTAACAGTTTCATCATTTTTGGGCGGGTTAATCTGAGCTCGCTTACTATCTGCCACACCAATTAATAGATAATCCTTGATTCCGCGATAATGAATAATGGCGTAGGCAGCTTTTTGATATAAAGGTTGTAATCCTTCTTGAAAGAAGAATGAACTAGGTTTGAAAGTTATTTTTGGGTAAGGAGTTTGTTGATATCTAAATTTAAAAAGCTTTTCATCTTTTGCAAGAGTTTCTTGATTATACACTCTAACAAAATGAGCAACATTATCGATGTCTGGTTTGATGACAATGAATCTATGCTTTAGCAATGATGCCGTATCAACGTCTTTCATCTCATTTTCAATTTCATATCGAAAGGCCATGTAATCCCCTTGCATCATTGAGCGCGGATCAACAGGCGCTAATTTCAAGAGAATACTACCACCTTCTTGCAGAATTTCTTGTTTTTGGAAAATGGCAAAATTTAATAATGCTAATATAAAAATAGTGCTAATAAATAAGATTGCATTTCTCATGGGTTTTCCAAATCCCAATTCATTGACTTGATAATAAATCTGGCGGCAAATAGAACGGCCCCGGTTGCTACTAAAACGCCTGCTTTATAGTCAAGTGGGTAGGGTAAACTATAATAGTAATAGATAAGAAATAGGAATAAAAAGACCCCGCCGAGTATGGTTAGAGCCTTCTCATGTTTAGCATATCCTAATATAATTAAACCAAGAGAAACTAAAATGCCTGGTGTGGCTACAAAAGAAAGTAAAAGCAATCCGCCACATGCAGCTAAAGTAGAAAGTTGAATCGAACGGCTTCTCTCCCTATTCAGGATGAGGCAAAGTAAAACTAGTGCAACCCCTAAGGATATTTTAAAATACATCACTGGTATCATTAGTTTTTGATGTTGCAAAATTAAATCTGCATTTAGTATGGTTGAAAGATGCAATGTGCAAGCATAAAGCACAATGACTACAGCATAACCTAGTGGGCTCCAAGATAATGTTTTATTGCGCCAGGAAAATAATAAGCCAGTGCTTAAGATCAGAACTAAGAAGTAGAGGAAAAAATTAAGGTTGAATTGATAAAGCGCTAATGTATTAAACAAAATTGATCCAAGCAATGCAAGACAGGAAACGAATCTATCTAGTTGTATTGGAAAGCAAAAGTACATGGGAACTGTGACAATAAAAATCCCAAGCGTCCACATCCAGTCTTCACTCAAAGGCAGATATTGATACTTAGTGAGCTCGGAGAAGCCCAGCACAAAAAGAACCTTTCCTGCCACCATGAGAATGAGCGCACACTGTAATCCAAAACTTTGAATCAAGGCGGTTTTGTAGCGCATAGTATAGTAAAAGACTAGTGCAATAATAATTGATATTGCACCAGATGATAGCAATGATATTTCATTTTTATAGTCGATAATATGGGTGGCTATTAATAATCCAATAACGCACCAGCATCCGATAATTGCGCCGATGCCCATTAATAGATGAATATAGATTGGTAGTCTATCTATGTTGGAATGACTAAGAACATAAGCTTCGGCTTGCTTTCTATTTTTTAGCAAGTCTTTTGTTTCAAGCCAATCTAAAATGCTTTGTACGCTATAAGACTTCATAATAATTTTTCTTTATCAAATATAATAGGAATAGAAGATTTTCTTAGTAGATATGCGCCTAAGGTGAAAATAATCAAAGTTACCACCGCCATTAACAACCATTCTATTTCATCATTTAAATTCATACTATCTATCAATTTGAACCCACCGGTGCACAAAATAATGCAAATACTCATAATGGTTAAAGCATAGAGCCACATATCTACTTGTTTCAAACGATAGTAAATTAGGAACATGATAAGAACAAAAGCGCCAAGTACTGAACCAAGTATCAATGATATATTCTCCCATTGGGCCTTGATGATGATAGTTTCAATGGGAGCCATTGATAATAAAAGAATGCCAATTCCAAGCAGAACTCTATGCCATTTATCTTGTAACCAAGAAACATGCTCATTACTAAAATGTTCTCTAAGAGCTAAAAAACAAACATTAACAACAATAAGAATAAAAAATATAAAATATTCATGTTCAGGACCAAGTGTTATGGCTTGAGACCAAAACAAACTGATGGCGGTATTTACAATGATTATCCATATAAACCATAAAGGCGAAAATTTACTTATCAAAACCCAAGGTAGAATAAGTAAGACCCAAGTACAAAATAATTCATAAGCATCGGCGCCTGTTTGATAAATCTGACCAAAAACTGCCATGAAAATGCCAACCAATATACAGGCACTGGTTAAGAAGAGCTGTCCTGGTAAACGATCAAGAGAATAGGCCCAAGCACCCGCGATAGAACAAAAAATTCCAGTTTGAATGGTAATCAATTTATAACTATCAGACATGCTTTCCCAATTAAAGGCAAAATAGTAGACCATGCCCGCCAAAACAAAGATGCATCCTAAGATGGTTAATAGACGCGCTGTCCAATATCCCCATTGCCGATGTGGGTAAAGGAGTTCTAATACGCTGTCTCTTGCTTGTTGGTTAATAAAACCACGACGATATAAATCATCGACTAACGATTGATTCGCCTGTTGCTGCATCAAGGTAATGCTGTCGTGGTCTTGTGTGATCATTAAATTGCAGTCCTGGGTATTCTTCTAGTAATAAGCCATTGCCCCTAATACCTATAAATTTCGGAACTTATTGGGTTTTTCTTTAATAATGTTGATTGAGCTATTTATATATACACATGAAATACTCAAACCAATTTGCCTACAGGCGAGGCGTCAAGGTTTCGAGCGACAGGAGTGTACATCTTAGTACATGACTGTTAAGCGAAACCGATGACAACAAAGCATGAAGGTAAATTGGGAAGAGTATTACTCGGTGGCGACAATGGGCGGAATAGGACAATCGAGATTAGCCGCTATGGCCCTGACTAATTCCGCCTCTGATAAATTAACCACACCATCTTCAGAAATGGCATCCAAAAGAGTGCTAATCAGTTTTTCTTTACATAAAGGGGCTAATTGATTAAGCGTTGCCAATACATCTTGGAATTTTATTGGTGCAGCTGCTCCGACGGCAGGGCGCGTTATATTATCATTTGTGAAGTTTTTCATTAGCCTTGTAAATTCACTATTCTGTTTTGACTCATCGAGAGTTGTTACTT
>CAYXVT010000045.1:0-1010 GCA_964468105.1 Uncultured Candidatus Berkiella sp.
TACACCACAACAACATTTTGGTTTTCAAGCTTCTGCTTGGTATTGGCATTTTGTGGATGTGGTGTGGCTATTTCTGTTTGTGTTTGTTTATTGGCTATAGGAAATAAGCTATGGGGTTTCAACCACCCCATAGCAAATGAGAAAAATAAGATTATAAATAACGTTAAAGACAACCCAATGCGCACCGTCAAAGCTTTGACGGCTTCATCAGACTTCTTGTTCGGGTTCAAAATATAATACAACCCCGTCCCCAGAGAAATGACAATTGACACCATAAAAGCGTAAATAATTAAATTAATAATCCAGTGATTTTCCATAATGAATCTACGACAGCCTTTTCAATTTTCTATTTTAGTAACAATTTTAGTCATAATTGGAGTCACTTTACTGTGTAGCTTAGGGTTTTGGCAACTATCCCGCGCTAACCAAAAAGAAGAGATCCTACGCCTACTACAGCTAGGGCAATCAGAACAGCCCCTATCCGCCAAGGAATTATTACAACCTATTGAACTATCTTCTTTTCGCTATCAACAGGTTCAACTAAAGGGACATTTTCTCAACAGCCAAACAATTTTGTTAGATAACAAAACAAATAATGGAAAACCAGGTTACCATGTTTACGTTCCCTTCTCATTAAATAACCAAACGGTCATTTTAGTGAATAGAGGCTGGATCCCTTTAGGACGCTCACGTTTAAATCTGCCAGAAGTAAAACCGATTATGGGTGAAGTTACCATTGAAGGTTATTTAGATTTTGCGTATCGTAACCCGTTTATCAAGAATGCTCTTGAAACCAATAAAATTGAATGGCCTCTGCGTATGCAACAGCTTGATTTAGAACTGCTGCACAGCTTAATAGGTAAAAATATTCACACAATGTTAGTTACATTAGACAATAATTCACCCTATGCCTTTGTGGCCCCCAGCGCACCAGGAACGGCTATGCCGCCATCACGTCATAGGGGATACGCATTCCAATGGTTTGCCTTAGCGGCAACACTTTTAGGGTT
>CAYXVT010000045.1:1020-3212 GCA_964468105.1 Uncultured Candidatus Berkiella sp.
AAGGAAAAGTATGACACAGCCTAATACACCTTCTAAAAATCCAAAGCTCGTTTTATTTTTGTTTTTTTTAGTTCTAGCTGGCCCATTTTTGTTTGCTTATGTACTTGTGAAAAAAAGTGAGCACCATGAATTTCGCATGAGCAATCACGGTGATTTAATTACGCCACCTAGAAATATCGCTCAGATCTCTTTTTATGACCTGAATGAAAACTCAAATTATACTGGTGAAAAATTAATGGGAAAATGGTGGCTTGTCTACACCAGTCCTGCTAAATGCCAACAAACCTGTCATGATACTTTATATAATATGCGCCAAATTCGTACTGCATTAGGTAAAGATACGCCTCGGCTTGAGCGATTATTTCTTGCTCATCCTGAGTGTCCAACGAGTGTTTGCCAAACTTACCTCAGTGAAAATTATCCTGATATGCAACGCGCTAAAATTGCTCAAAAAGATTACGACCTTTTATTTAGCAATATCAGCCATGCACCGTCACGTGATATGGTTGGCGAGGTTTATATCGTTGATCCCCATGGAAACATTATGATGCATTATTCTGCCGATATGGAAGCTAAAGCGATTTTGAGTGATTTGAAACGATTATTGAAACTATCGAAAATTGGTTAGTGGAGTCAAAGTGAATCATAACCTCTGGTTAAATCGTTTATCACTGGCCAGCATTGCGCTTGCTTTGTGCGTTATTTTGCTTGGTGCTTATACCAGATTATCGGATGCAGGCCTTGGCTGTCCTGATTGGCCAGGATGCTATGGTCAACTCACGGCTCCAAACACTGATCATGAAATCACAACAGCTAATAATGCTTTTCCTTCAACACCGGTTGATATCAGCAAAGCTCAAACTGAAATGACCCATCGGTATTTTGCAGAAACCTTAGGCAGCTTAATTGTTATTTTTGCCATTATTGCCTATTGGAAAAGACGGACACTTTCATTACCAATATGGTTGCCTGGAACACTTGTGGCTTTGGTGATTAGCCAGGGCATATTAGGCATGTGGACAGTGACCTTAAAATTAGTCCCTTTAGTTGTTCTTAGCCATTTAGTGGGTGGCTTTTGTACACTCTCTTTATTATGGTTGTGTTGGTTATTTCTGAGACTGCCCACCCTTCCTACTATGACTTTTTCAAAAACATTGTCTCGCCTTGGCATCATTACGCTTGTGATGCTTAGCTTTCAAATTCTGCTTGGCGGTTGGACTAGTGCTAATTATGCAGCGTTAATTTGTCCTGATTTTCCACAATGCCAAGGACAATGGTGGCCTGATTTTACTTTGCGTGCCTTTAATGTCTTGGGTGCTTTTGGCATTGATGAACCTCTTGCCTTTATGGATGCTATAGAAAAAACAACCATTCATGTGACTCATCGCTTAGGAGCCATTATCACATTAGCGCTTGGTCTGATGTTGAGCTTTCAACTATGGAAACAAAGTAAAAGTCAAAATGCTAGATTAAAACGTTTAATGAGAGGATGCAGCCATGGACTCACCTTTTTACTTTTCATACAATTTTGTTTAGGCATTTCCAATGTTGTCATGCATTTACCATTAGGCATTGCTGTTGCCCATAATGGTATTGCTGCTTTACTCCTGCTCACTCTTATTACTATCAATTATGTGCTATTTAAGTCACGGAGCAAACCATGACTAACATAGCACGTGTAACCCCCACTTTATGGCGAGATTACTGGGAACTCACTAAACCCAGAGTCGTGATGTTAATGCTACTGACAGCATGGGTTGGCATGTTACTCGCCAGTGCCCCTGAAGTCTTTCCTTGGCAAACAATGCTGTTTGCAACCGTTGGTATTGGTTTTTGTGCAGGCTCTGCAGCTGCTATTAATCATATCGTCGATCGCCACATTGATGTTCATATGAGACGTACCCAAGACAGGCCTGTTGCAACAGGGCGCGTAGGGGCACTACAAGCGATGGTGTTCTCCCTATTGCTTGGCAGTATTGGTCTTGCTCTATTAAGTTTATTAGTGAATCAATTAACGGCGTGGCTAACACTCATTAGTTTAGTTGGTTATGCCTTGTTTTATACGCTTTATTTGAAACGTGCCACACCACAAAATATCGTTATTGGCGGGGCTGCAGGTGCGGCTCCTCCATTACTAGGCTGGACTTCTATTACAGGTCAAATTGATCCATATGGTCTGTTGCTTGTTTTGA
>CAYXVT010000045.1:3222-6396 GCA_964468105.1 Uncultured Candidatus Berkiella sp.
GTCGCTGGTGATGTTTTTGATTATTTTTGCCTGGACGCCTCCGCACTTTTGGGCACTTGCCATTTACCGCTGCGAAGATTATGCAAAAGCAAAGCTGCCGATGCTCCCTGTTACACATGGGATCAAATTTACAAAGCTGTGCATTTTACTTTATACCGTGCTGTTAATAGCTTGCACGGTTTTGCCATTTATAACTGGTATGTGTGGGATAACTTATCTTACATGCGCCCTCGGCCTTGGTTTTGGGTTCTTATATTATGGATTCAAATTATATTTGTCAGATGATCCCAAAGTTGCGATGAGCACCTTTACCTACTCGATTATTTATTTGATGGGTTTATTTATTGGTCTTCTGATTGATCATTATTTACATTTTCTACTGAATTAACCTTAGGTATTACATGAAAAAGCATACACTTTTTATTATTCTTATTATTGGCATCGCGTTGGCAATCGGCATTTGGCGAGATAATCAAGACCTTTCAACAAATACCACACAAGCTGCAAATGTTTTTACCACTTTACCGCTTAGTGTGGGCACAGCATTCCCTGTTCCTCACCCTTTAGAAGAATTTTCATTAACCGATTTTAATGGCAAACCTTTTACCAATGCTTCTCTAAAAGAACATTGGAGCTTTCTCTTTTTTGGATACAGCCACTGCCCTGATGTTTGCCCTACTACTTTAGGCGCCATGAGCCAAATAGCGCAACGTCTAGGTAGCGGCGCTAATGTTCAATTTATTTTTGTTTCGATTGATCCTGAACATGATACCGCAGCACATTTAAAAGAATATTTACAGCAAGACAAATTCAACACGACACCGTTTATTGGATTAACCGGCAACAAAGACAAAGTCACAGCTCTTGCAAAAAATGTTGGGATCCATGTTGCCGAAGATAAAAATGTGCAAATTTCACAAGAACATATTGAACATGGTGGCGCCATTTTGCTTATCAACCCTGAAGGGAAATTGATGGCTATTTTTACAAGCAGCGACAAACCAAATGCGATTGTCAGAGACTTTAAAGAAATTGTTCATCATTATGTGAACGCAGTTTAACAAGCGGGCGACTGAGATCTCAAGTAGGGGCCGGTCACCGTGCCGGCCCGGATCAATTCTTAAACAACCATCCTCGCTCTTCTTGGATTCGCAACAATATTTTTCTCTGAAATTTCTGCCCTCTGTGCATGCGGTGTTTCAAACCCAGGCAAAAATACTTTTTGTACTGAGATAGCCGGCGCTTTTCCTTGTTGATTGGAAGGTGCATTAACCTCACGCCCTTTGTATTGAGTAACTGTTGATTGAAACCATGAAAAAGTACGAATGGTATCTCCAATCCCAACTATTTTATCCCAAGTCCCAGTTAGAATAGAGCTAACGCCATAGGTGAGTGTTCCTCCTAGTGCGCCAAAGACCAGCATTAAAGGCCACGAGTAACCTGCTAAAAAAGCGTACAATGCTCCTAACGCGCCCCCCCCTATGCCAATCAGAACAGAAGTCAGATGATGATTTTTTGCTTCTTCTACTCTTTCTACTTGATGCGCTACTCCCTGAAAGGCTTCAGAATTTTGCTTGAGTTCTGTCGTGCCTGAGGTCAATTTATCTAACTTTTGACCACGTTCGATTAATAATTGCGCTTTGTCGGCTTCTAATTTCTTAATTTTTTCTAACTCTGCGGCAATTTCCGCCATCTCTTTTTCTCTGTCTGGATCATCATCGTTTGATGGTGGTGTTACTTTAGCTATCGTCTTACCCATGATTGCCCTCTCCTTGTGCTTAACCTTTTTAGGTGTTGTTTCTTTGGATAATACTTCAATTTTGTTTGTGGGTGAAACAGCCGAATTTACTGGTTTATATCGATTAAATTTATGTTGGAAACCTGAGCCTAACCAAGATAGGCCGCCTGCTATTGCACCTCCTAAGGTGCTCATGCCTAAGATCACTGGCAATGGATAGCCAGAAACAAAGCCAATAATACCGCCAAGACTTATGCCAATTATCAATAAGGTAAGCATAATATTACGCAATTGTAGCTCTCTTTTCAGATCTCTTGCGCTTTTTTGAAACACTTGAGAGCCTTGCTTCAAATCACGCGATTTATCTTTTAGCGCTTCCAGTTTTTTTCCACGTGCAATCAATAAGTCAAAGTTCTTAACCATGATTTTTTTGGTTTCTTCTAATTCTTTTTTGAGTGCTTCAATTTTTTTATCTTTACCCATGGCGCTACTCCACTAAAAGTTTATGCAGCCCATAAAAACACAGTGCACATATAGGGCTGACCTAATAGTAAAGAGTAGTTAAATATAATGAGATTTGATTATGATATTTTGACCAGGCGCTGAGTTTGTCTAAACATGTGGTTTAAAGGAAGTTTGTCTAGAGGGGCAAATTCTAAGAGAGGGCATTTCACTTGGTGGATTTGAGATAATTTTTCGAATTGTTGCTTAATGCATTGTTTGGCCAGTGTAATATTTTTTGCGTTCACCTTAATCAGCAGATGGCCCGGTGAATATTGCATTAGTTGGTATTTTTCTATGCTGCCACCGGCTAGCCCCATAGCAGATAAAATATTATCAGAATAAATTGGCTTCAAATTATGGCTATTGCCAATATTGGAGAAATAAAGCATATCTTCACAGCGACCCACAATCTTTTCAACTGCTAAATGCGTATTGCCACAAGGACAAGGGTTAGATTTTATTGTTAAAATATCTTCCATACGATAACGCATTAATGGCTGTACGAAACGATTTAATGAAGTGATAACTGGTATAAATCGATGCTTTGTTTCATCAATCCATTCTTGTTCAATGTAGTATTGATCTTCATCCAAATGAAGGGTTCCAAATTCGCAAGTAACCCCTAACCAACCTTCAGCACATTGATATAATTGATAAACATTTTGCTCGAAACTACTAGCAATAAGCTTTTCATCAAAGGGAGTTAATACTTCTTGTGTTGTGACGACTCTCTGTGGATACAGAGCAATTTTTTTCATCTGTTGTAAGATGGCCAATTTACATAATGTCTGCACTGGTGCGACGATGACATTTGGCGCAAAGGATTGCAGCTGTAGCAGTTGTTCTTCGAAATCTCCATTTAAATCAAAAAAGCGCCATTGAATAAAAGAAGAGGTGAGATCATTAGGAAAATAGGGATCTTTTGATAAGTG
>CAYXVT010000045.1:6406-17124 GCA_964468105.1 Uncultured Candidatus Berkiella sp.
TTTTATCCAGGTCGGAGGCAGTAACTTACTTAAAGTACTAGTCAAAGATCCGAGCATTTCTTTTTTAGAAAATAAATAACTAGAAGCGACTCCTGATGTCCCTGTAGATTGGTTGATATACAGCTTCTTTGCGTCAGGTTGTTTTACATTAAAACTTTCAAAATTTTCTTGGAAAATGCTTTTATCAACAACAGGCAATTGATAATAGGTTGAAATATTTTTGCCTTTATAATATTTCACATGCGATGTCACATAGCGTATTAAACGCTTTATTTTGAGTTGTTGTTTAAAATGACTAAACGCATTATTCTGAAACCATCCTTTGATACGCGCCATTTGGTATAAAAACCAAAAGCTCGATTGTGCCCACATCATATAATCCTTTTAATGCCCTATTCTTCAAAAAAGTATAGTCCATTCATTGTAAAGCCTGGGTCAGGATAAGCAAACTGGCCAGACAAAAGGTGGCAAACAGACGATAAATGGGGAATGAAAGTTAAAAAAAAACGGCGCTTTTGAGGCGCCGTTTTCAAGTGCTATAAAGCATCAATATCGTTGATTAGGTTGAAACCCTAGGAGAACGACGTCGACCTTTTTGAGCATCTTCTGCAACTTGAGGTCTGATTCCATCATTAGCAGCAGGTTGTTGCGCTACTGTTGAAGTCTTTAAACGATCTCTCAACTGTGTAAATTCACGTCTAACCACTGGCTGATAACTTTGATCAAGTGCTTGTTCCAATTCGCGTTGGCAATTAGTCAAGGACTGTTCTAATACTGCCTTCTTGTTTAGAGGAGCAATTGTTTTCTCTATGGAGAAATCAATCTGCTTATCCCAAATGCCTAAGCCCCAGAAAAAGCGTTGTCCTTCAAGTCCGCCGGCAAAAGTCGACACCGCAGCCAAACCACTTACAAAACCTGCGAGCAAATATTTCGCTCCCAATAATGCGGTTCCTGCCATCGCGTTACCCGCGGCTGCATTCCAGATCGATAAACCTGCGACACCAGCCCAAGCAAACCCGGCAACAGCATAAGTGGCAACCCCAAGAGCACCAAGCAGTGCAACTGTCTTCAAGGTTTTCTTGGCGCTTATTTTATCGCCCCAGAGAAAATCTTTGGCGAAAATGCTACTTAGGTTACGCATCGTCGCTTCAGCAGCACTATAAGTGCTAAACTCTTTTCCACACCATTCTGCCAAAATAACACCAATGGCAGCGACGCCAAACCATAATGGTGTGCTAGCGGTAACGGTTAAAGCTGCTATTGCGGTTAGTATAAGTGCCGCTCTTTGCGCTGTATAGTGAAACACCCTGTCTTTCATCGTTGTTTTTGCAGCAGGATTAAGAATGTTTAACTGCACATGACGTGGTACACCAGCGTTCAAATTGATTAAATGCAGATTTTTTAAGTAATCTGATTTGATCTGGTATTTGTCAGCAACCGGCGGTAAAGGCTGACCTTTTTGAATGCGATATGCAAACTCTTCTTCAGCTCGCTTAATGATTGCGTCTTTGGAACTTTGAACATTATCATCATAATTAACAGGTAGCACACTTAATTCAAATGGCGTTTTAGGGGTATCGTCGGCACGATGCAGTTCATAGTAAAATGGTGGCGGATTTTGCAAATCAATTGCAGCACCAGGATGGGCAAGCAGCCAAGCTTTTTCTTCTTGTTGTGCTTTTAAACCATTAATGAGCGCAATTTCATAAAGTTCAGGTACGAAAACACCAACAACATTATTTTGATTATCTTTGAGAGTCATAAATGCTAAGGGCAAATTACGAATAGCAGGTGGCGCTTCACTTGGATCTTTCCATAGCATCCACGCATCTTTAAGAATGTCTTTACTGTCTTGCCAAACATCCCCTAAATCAAATTTCAAACTTGGCATACTACCTCCAACAACATTTAAACAACTGCGTATTTATTTTCACTAAAATACGCTTAACAAGTCAGTAAGAAAAATTCAGACTGAAAATTAACAGTATCATGGTCATTTTCACAATGCAAAAAAATTAGTTAATCCTCTGAAAAGATCCCGGAAATAATTAGTTAGCTGGCTTATACTTGGATATCATCGTATTCAGCAGCAAAATAGCAGCTGCAAACACCACAATAGCGGGGCCTGTTGGTACATCCCAAATATGGGAGATACCAATACCACAGATAACAGAAATGGTGCCAATCACACTAGATATCAATGCCATGCTTTCCGGGCTTTTCGCACATGGCCTGGCAGCTGCTGCTGGGATCACCAATAGAGCGGTTATGAGTAACACTCCAACAATTTTAATCGCAATCGCAATGACTATTGCCAGTAACAACATATACACCGTTTGTATACGCTCAACAGGGACTCCTTCCACCTTTGCTAAATCCGTATCAACGGTGATCCTTAGCAAGGATTGCCAAAGCCGTGCTAATAAAGCAAAGGCACAAGCACCGCCCACATACACTAAAATAACATCCCGCCAAGTCATGGCTAAAATATCACCATACAAAAAACCTAAGACGTCAACCCGGATATCTTCCATCAAGGCTAACACTAATAACCCTAAAGCAAGCGTGGTATGGGATAGAATGCCAAGCAAAGTGTCATTGCTGACGTTGATATGTGATTGCAGTTTCAGCATCAACAGCGCCACAATCAGTGCAATGAAACAAACACCAAAGGTGATATTAATATGCAGTGCTAGGGCTAAGGTGATCCCAAGCAAACCAGAATGAGATAAGGTGTCTCCAAAATAAGCCAATCGACGCCAAACCATAATCGAACCTAAAGGCCCAGCAATAGCGGCAACGCCTACCCCCCCTAATAAAGGGATGAGTAAATATCGTATATCAAAGGCTTGCCAAAACTCAGTCATCTTGACCCCCTTTCTTTGGCTTAACCACATGCCCATGGACGCCATGGTGATGGTCGTGATGATGGGTATAAAAAGCCAAACCTTCTGCAGCTTTTCCAAACATGGCAGCGAATGCCGGATCTCGACTGACCATTTCTGGGTGACCGGAGCAACAAACGTGTTGGTTCAAGCACACAACATTATCTGTTCGTGCCATGACAATATTTAAATCGTGGGAAACCAGTAAAATTGAGCAATGATGTTTGTCACGGATCTCCGCAATCAAGTCATAAAGCTCACCTTGCCCTACTAAATCGACCCCTTGAGCAGGCTCATCTAACACCAATAATTGTGGTTCTCTTAAAAGGGCTCGTGCTAATAATACGCGCTGCAACTCCCCACCAGAAATAGCTTGTAACGGGCTCTTAAGCACATGCGAAACGCCCACTTCTTGTAACATACTTATCATTTTCTCATGCGACCAGGATTGCCCCAGTTGCAAAAAACGCTCAACGCTAAGGGGAAATATAGGATCAATATGCAAGCGCTGTGGCATATAACCAATCTGCAAACCAATAGAATGTGTCACTAAGCCTGCGGTAGGTTTGAGTAAGCCCACAATCAACTTGACCAAGGTCGTTTTTCCAGCACCATTGGGCCCAATCACAGAGACTATCTCCCCGGGAAAGAGCTTTAGGTTTACATGCTCTAAAATGGGGCGCATCGAATCCGTGAAGGATAAATCTTCTACTTGAACTAAGGGTGTTCTAATGGTTGGGCTCATAACTTTTATGCTTGTCTCAGATATGATAGATTCTAGCATTACCTGACTTGATCACCTATGGGATCCCATGCAAAACCGCCACTCATTGCTTATCGTTACCTTATTATTGATGTGTTTCCCCTGTTTTGGGGCACCAAAGGTCGTTGTTACGATTAAGCCAATACACGCATTGGTAGCCAGTATTATGGAAGGGGTAGAGGAGCCTACATTGATTCTGCCAGATAGCGCCTCCCCCCATACTTTTCAATTAAAACCCTCAACGCTCAAACAATTACAACAAGCTGAACTTATCATATGGGTTGGATCCTCCCTTGAATTATTTATGGAAAAACCTCTAGACCAACTCCAACCACAATATGGTGTGATTACATTACTTAAAATTCCTAAGCTAAAGCTGCTAAGCCAACGCGCAGGACGTGCATGGGAACACCATCATGATCATGACAATGAACACGAACACCATCATGAGCATAGCAGCATCGATCCTCATTTTTGGTTATCAACAGATAATGCGCTGGTGATGGTAGATTATCTAAGTGATTATTTGTCTATCATCGATACGCCTAATGCCCTTGTTTACCAAAACAATGCCAAAAAATTAAAAATGAATATTGCCAAAGTTAAAAACACCCTAACAACCCAATTAGCCAATGTGAAGAATAAACCCTTTTTAGTTTATCATGATGGTTATCAGTATTTTGAAGATGAATTTCAACTTCACGCCGTGGGGACTATGATGTTAAACCCTCATTTACCCTTAAGTGCTAATGGATTGAATATGATCAAACAACTTATTCAAACCCATCATGTTAAGTGCGTTTTTAGAGAAACGGAATTTAACGATACTATGACCCAGCAATATTTAAGCGATGTTGGCGTTACAGTAGCCGAACTGGATCCCTTAGGCGCCCGTCTGCCAAAAGGTCCTGGGATCTATGAAAAAATAATGCTGGCTATTGGAGACACCTTGCAAAGCTGTTTACAACAATAGCGCATTAAGCTACATTACGCGCCACTAAAATAATAAAAATAGGTAGTATACTATGGCACACGGCGGACCTTTTCATATTCCTAATGATGAAGAACAACAACAAAGACCAGAACCTAACGCTGCGCGAGACGCTTTATTAAGACAATTTGAGCTTGCCAAAAGAGCAATGCGTGCACAACAAAGAGCCGAACAACAAAAAACAAAACACGTTAAAAATCATCACAAAGTTCAGAGCCAATATTCTTCTCATAAGAAATAAAAAAGCGGGGTAAACCCCGCTTTCTTTAGTCTGGTATGACAGACTATCCTCTTCTTCCATGCTGCTTATAGCATTCAACGGATAAACCTTCACGGTTCAAGCAACGATAAAATCCTTTAGGATTACCGGAATGTCTTGTATAAAAAGGAACATAGTGGTGACCGTAGTGCCCAAATCTTGGGTATTGATAGTCAGGATAGTAATGACCATGATGTCTGGTGAAAAAATGACCAGCTTTATGACGTTGATGACAATTTAAATCCCAATAGTTACCAAAACCATCTCCGTAATAAGCATCAAAACGATGCTTCCAACCGTCATGATCCACAGGTGGCGCATAACTGGTTGCGTTATAACGTGGATCGCCTCTGTGCTCATAATCATAACCTGGTTCCAACATCACGTGATGATGAGCATGGTGATGATGATGACGATGGTGATGATGGCGATGATGATGACGGTGATGATGGCTAGGTTCAGCTGATGCAGCAGCAGGATCTTGCCCTGGTGCTTTATCGGCAGCTTGTGGGCCATTGGCAGCGTAAGAAACGCAAGCTATAGCCATCAATACTGGAAATAATAACGCTCTCATAACTCTTCCCCCATACATTTCTAATAATAAAAAGCAAAGTCTGACAATAGTTGATCGTCAAAAGTTTGACTTTTAATTAGGGTTTTTGCGTTATTTTTTTTTATTTACTGGATAAAAGTTCATTTATGCCGGCATAATCCACTTTACCACTACCCAATAAGGGGATTTTAGCAACCAGATGAATTGTCTTTGGTACTGCTAATTCACTGATACCATTTGCTCGCGCATATTGAATAATTTCACTTTTTTCTGCATCTTCATGCGTTGTGATTAAAACAAGCTGTTCTCCTTTTTTCTCATCCGGCATTGTCACAACCGCATGCATATCATTGGGCCATAGCTTATCCATATAGTGCTCAACAAAGGTCAATGACACCATTTCACCGCCAATTTTAGCGAAACGTTTAGCTCTACCTTGAATAGAGATATATCCATCGTTATCAAAAGCAACAATATCACCGGTATCATACCAACCATCAATAGGTGGTACGAGTACACCTGGTTTATCAAAAAACATATAACCCAACATGATATTAGGCCCTTTCACGCTCAGACGTCCACCATTGGTAATATCTGCAACAGGAGACACATGATGTTCAATCCCTGGCATCAATTTGCCAACTGTTCCTGGCTTATTATGCATAGGGGTATTAGCTGAAATCACGGGTGAAGTTTCAGTTGCGCCATAACCTTCAAAAATACGAACACCAAATTTGTCAGCCCATAACCGTCTATTTTCTTCTTTGAGCTTTTCAGCGCCGGCATACACATAACGAATGCTGTAAAAATCGTAAGGGTGAGCATAACGCGCATAACCTGCTAAAAAGGTATTGGTGCCAAATAAAATGGTTGCATTGATATCATAAGACAGTTCTGGAATAACACGATAATGTAAGGGAGAAGGATAAAAGAAAACCTTCATCCCATAGAGTATGGGCAAAATGGTACCGGCGGTTAAACCAAAAGAATGAAAAATAGGAAGTGCATTTAACAGAATATCTGCCGGACTAAAATCAACTCGACTTGATAATTGTCCTTTATTGGCATTCAGATTACGGTGACTGAGCACAACCGCTTTTGGCGTGCCTTCTGACCCTGAAGTAAATAAAATGACTGCAGGCATTAAAGCTTGCTCTGGCTTTTGCGTTAAACCAAAAAACCATGGCATACGGGAAGCAAAAATGGCAAAAAGCTTGTTGGAAAAAGTAATTTCATTCTTAATATCTTCAAGATACACAATCTTAATATTATTATCTTGGAGAGCTTTTATCATACCTTGCAACTTGGCTGTTTCTATAAAAGCTCTGGCTGTGCAAACAATTTTCAGTTGCGAAGTTATGCTAGAATTGACAACATTTTGTATGCCGGTTGAGAAATTTAATAAGGCCACTACACGACCATAAGCTTGTAACCCAAAAAATGTTACTATCGTGCCTAAAACATTAGGCATTAGCAGACCAACCGCCTCACCCTTTTGGGTAAGTTTCGCCATTTTTCGCCCCATGATAATGCTGGCTAAAATCAAACGTTGATAGGTTAAGGGTTCACGTTTGATATCTTCTACAATTTTATGATTGCCACCATGAATTTTTTTGGCTTCTAATAATGATTGAAAGAGCGTTTTATCAAGATCTGTTCCTAAAAACAGAATATTGCTCATGATTTCATATAATTTCTCGCCCATTAATTGACGTCGGCGTCGACCAGAAACCTGATCTTCGATAATGATTTTTTGCGGTTCATGAATGGTCAGCGTAATTTTAGGAAACCATCTTAAATGGACTCTGCCACGTAAACGCGAAAAGGGAGTATATTGAGCGCCTTCAATCAAAATGGGCAAAATCGTTGCATCTGCTTTATCCGCTATCATTCCAGGGCCTTCATATATTTTCATTAAAGCGCCTGTTACCGTGATTCTTCCCTCTGGAAATATCACTAATTTTTTATCTTCTTTAACATACTTTACAATGGCTTTCATGACATAAGGGTTAGTGGGATCTAAACCAAATATATCCACTAATAATTTTATAGGCTTACTCCACCATTTATTGGCAAGCAAACTATACATAGCAAAAGACAACTTGCCAGGTAAAAAGGCGGCTAACAACAGCGCATCGAGAAATGAAGTATGATTGGGCGCAATCACAACTCGAGGGCCGGCTTTATCAAAGTTTTCTAACCCTTTCACTTCAACGCGATACAAAAGTTGCAATACTATACGAAGAATTGATTTTATTAACTCTCCTGGTAATAGCCGACAGCTTTGTACAACTACCGCTAAATTCACGACGCCAATGGTAAGAAAAATCTGAGGAACCGTAAATTTGAGTTTTAACATAAACATGGTGGCAAGTGCCGCCACTGTCATAAAGAGCGCATTCATAATATTGTTGCTGGCGATGACACGCGCTTTATGGGTATCTGCTGCCCGATGCTGTAAAATGGCATACAGCGGCACAATATAAATGCCCCCACTTACCGCAATCAATAACATATCAACCAATATTCGCCAATGATTGGGTGATTGTAAAAACTCTTTTACCGTTAATAATGTGGCGCCATGATGAACAGCGGACTCAAGTTGAGTTGCAAAATACAAATCAAAAGTAAAGAGTGACATCCCCAGAGCCGCCAATGGCACATAAGACGCTTCAATTCTTCCTTTGAGCAATCGATTACAAAAACTTGACCCAAGACCAATCCCGATTGAAAAGACAGCTAAAAACAATACAAAAACGTCTTCATTGGCTCCTATAAAATCTTTAGCATAATTCGGAAACTCAGCCAAGAAGGTAAAACCAATTAACCAAAACCAAGAGATGCCTAAAATGCAAAGAAAGATAGTCGGTGTTTTTCTAGAAAAACTAACGATATCCCAAGTTTCTTTAAATAAATTCAGTGATAACCTTAAATGAGGTGCGCTCGGCAATGCTTGAGGAATAAAACAACTACTTAAATAACCCAATGTCGCCATCAAAACAATCATCGCAGAAATAAGAACTAAACCATTGGGTTGAGTAATAAAGACAACGCCTAATATATTGCCTAAAAGAATAGCTAAAAAAGTACCCATCTCAATGAGTGCATTACCCGCAACTAGTTCATCATCTTGCAAATGAGTTGGCAAAATACTGTATTTTACCGGCCCAAAAAAAGTGGCTTGCACACCAAC
Source organism: Uncultured Candidatus Berkiella sp. (assembly GCA_964468105.1). GTDB lineage: Bacteria > Pseudomonadota > Gammaproteobacteria > Berkiellales > Berkiellaceae > Berkiella. The sequence goes on from CAYXVT010000045.1 coordinate 15,051, forward strand.
AAAAAAGAGAATAGTCATTAACAACGACACACTCTGCAATATAAAACCTATCGCGGCTATGGTCATTAAAATGATTTCAGCAATTTTGACAACTCTGATTAGTTTTGCCTTTTCATATTTATCAGCAATGCTCCCTGCTTGCGCCGAAAATAAAAACATCGGCAATATCAGCAAACAGCCCGTTAGTGTCACTAAAATTTGTGGTTGAATAGGAAGTGTTTCTGCTAAAAAATAGGTAATGAGGATAACCAATGCATTTTTAAACAGGTTATCATTAAATGCCCCCAGAAACTGAGTAACAAACAGGGGTAAGAAACGACGCTTTGTTAACAGAGCGAATTGATTTTTAATCATTAAACCCTCAAAAAGCTATCTAAAAATAATCCCACAAAAAGCACCGCCCCTAACCATTGATTATTTAAAAAAGCCGCAAAGCAAGCAATGGGTGCTCTATCACGAATAAGCCATTGTTGATATAGGGCAAAAATCGCTGCCATTAATATCCCAATATAGTAGAAAATCCCAAGCTGATTTAAATAACCGATGATAGTTAATAGTCCCAGCATCAACAAATGACATAGTCCAATCCAGAGTTTGTCATAGTGTCCAAATAAAATTGCTGTAGATTTAATGCCTACTTTTTGATCATCTTTTAAATCTACCATGGCATATTGCGTATCATAAGCAACAGCCCATAGTAATGTCGCACCAAACAATAGCCAGCATTCCCAGTTCAAGCTTTTTTCACTAGCACTATAAGCCAAGGGGATCGCCCATCCGAAAGCAGCCCCTAATATCACTTGAGGAAAATGAATAAAACGTTTAGTGAATGGGTATAAAATAGCAAGGAAAGCACCCATAAATGATAAAATAATCGTATTTAAATTCGTTGTGCAAACAAGACTGAAAGAGATCAAAAGTAAAACGGTAAATAGACCTAATGCCTCAAGTGAAGACACATTGCCCGTTACCAGCGGACGATCCTTTGTTCTATGTACTTTGCCATCAACTTTTCTATCTGCGAAATCATTAATCACACAACCCGCCGAGCGCATCAGCAATGTGCCGAAAATAAATATCATCATATTCTGCCATGAGGGCTTACCATCACTTGCAAGCCAAAGCGCCATTAATGTCGGCCACAATAACAGCAAGGTCCCAATAGGGCGGTGTAAACGCATTAATAAAGCATATTGATGAAGTCGATTCAGGGCCACAAACATTCAGTGACGATCCTATTTATGATATGATTGGGGGCTCAAAATTTAGAAACCTATTCAACTTACATGCTAGATCTCATTAAGGGCCATTATATCGTATGAGTAGCGCCATCAATAACCCCCTGATTATTATAGGTACTGGCCTGGCTGGCTATAATCTTGCCAAAGAATTCCGTAGACTAGATAGCACGACCCCTTTAGTGCTTATCACTCAAGATGATGGCCATTTTTATTCTAAACCACAATTATCCACGGCTCTTTCTAATGCTAAAACACCTAAACAGTTGATTATCACTGATGCAATGGCCATGCAGACCCAATTGCAAGCTGAGATTTTCACTTATTCAACGGTTAGCGCCATTGATGTGTCATCACAAAAAATAACCATTGAAAATGAGCAAGGTCAAACTGAATTAGTCTACAAAGATTTAGTCTTTGCTGTGGGCGCAAGACCCAAACCTTTCCCCCTATTAGACGGAACCAAACATCATTATCGCATTAATAGTCTTCAAGATTATGATAGATTCATTCAGCATATTGATGCCTATGACAAATTAACGATTATAGGTAGTGGTTTAGTGGGATGTGAGTTTGCGCATGATCTTTCAAAAAAGTTTAAGCAAATTAATGTTATTACACCGGATCCACATCCACTGTATAATCTCGTACCAGCAACTGTTGGTGAATCTTTACAAGAAGCCTTAGAAAAATGTGGCATAATTTGGCATCTTAAATCACAGCTTACACAAGTTGATGATTCCCAAAACCCTCTTTCATTACTGTTATCTTCTGACAAGACCATCACACCTAATGCTATTTTGACAGCCATTGGTTTACACCCTAATATTGCGCTT
>CAYXVT010000045.1:17134-18056 GCA_964468105.1 Uncultured Candidatus Berkiella sp.
CAGCTTACACAAATTCCAAACCCCACCAATGCCATTGTGACTGCGATTGGATTGCATCCGAATATCTCTCTTGCAAAAATGGCAGGTATCCATACTCATCAAGGGATTATTGTCGATAGCTTTCATCAGACCAACCAATCTCATCTCTATGCCTTGGGTGATTGTGCTGAAATTGAAGGAGTTTGCCGTCAATACGTTGCTCCTATTTTGCAAAGTGCGCGCGCCCTTGCACAAACTTTATGTGGCAAACCAACCGCTGTCTCTTTCCCTTTAATGCCTATTTCATTGAAAGTCAGCACTTATCCCATTATTGTTTATCCCCCAACTTCATTAAATGGGGAATGGCAATTTGATAAACAAAGCGACGGAATAAAAGCTCTGTATTATGACAATAAAGGAACATTACAAGGCTATGCCTTGGCTGGTTCGCAAACTGAACATCGTCAAGAATGTTTGAAGGCGTTGATGGCGGGACTGAACACTCAGCCAGCATAAAATAGTGATTTTTTCAGTTAATTTGTTGCACGCCAAGATAATGGCTTACACTTCAAATAAGATTAACGTGTAAGAGAATTATCATGGCGCAAGTACACCCATTTTTCAAATCGAATCCTTTCTATGAGAACATGGCATCTAGTGATGGGCATCCTCATTTTGAACCTTACTCTGCCATGTTTAACTATGGAATAAAAAATGCGCCCTGGTTAATGTCGCAACGTTTAACTCAACATTGGTTTGAATGTCAGCAAAAGTTTTGGCAAGAATATATGGAATGGGCAACTTGGCAGCAACAGGCTATGCGCCAATCCATGATGGACAGTTCGCGCTGGATGATGCATTGCATGCAACTATCAGCTCAACCCGAAAAGCTCCATCGTTATCTGCGATTCAATTGGCAAAAGCCTTATTTGACTATGAGCGC
>CAYXVT010000046.1:0-3383 GCA_964468105.1 Uncultured Candidatus Berkiella sp.
CGTATGCTGATATTCTTCTTCCTACGAACGAATTAAAAGTTAAAACCATCATTGAAGAAACATTAAATAATTTAAACATATTTATCTCACCATCCGTCAAATGTATATCAGTTTATGAAACAGCTATTGAAAAATGGGTTGCCCTGACTCGTCGAATTATAGCAATTGAACGCGGTCATGAAGTTGATGATAAAACTCTGATCCGTCACATTTATGACTTAAATGCAATTAAACAAGCTAATATGATAAATTCAAACTTTTCTGAACTTGCAATGTCTGTTATTACCAGTGACGGCAAACAATTCAAAAACCAACACCCTGAATATGCTAATGATCCAAGTTCTGAGATCAAACAATCAATAGCATTGCTAAAAAGCAGCTCGATATGGAAAGCACGCTATGAGGAATTTATTGAGACGATGGTCTATGACGACGCTATTACAGCCTATGGTGAAGCTGTAAATGCTCTGGAAAGCTTTAGCGCCAAAGTCATTAAAAGTCTATAACAAGTGACAATTTGATTAGCTCAGAAGCTTTAATAAACTCATCAAGCAATATTACTTCTGTTTCAGAAGCTGAAAATTCCACCATGCTAAATGATCCTTGGCATGGCTATGGCGGCTTATAAATTTAATCCTGAAGAACGCCGCAATTTAGCAACTGGCAGTAAAAAAGGCAGCATTAAAGCCGATATTGAAAAATTGGGGTTCGATATAACTGAGGATACCGTTCGTAAATATTTAAGAGAAGCAGTTAAAAAACACTTGCCAGATGTTGTTTATGAAGAATAATTAGCATACTTGATCATATAAAGTGCCTGTTAACAGACTTTATGCCATGCATTAATGAAGTACTGGAATTGTCAGGGTTTTTAATTATGGCATAAACAACAAGGCCACTTTAGAAACCCAGTCGCTAGCGCGATTTTGCGCTTCTGTGGCCCGCATAGATTTTCACCAAGAAGGACCCATGGCCAATTACTGATTATTTGATTTAATCTAGCTTTTGTAACGCCGTTATTTCGCAAATAACGGCTCATACAGCCCCGTATACTGATGAACTAATTCATCTTTGCAGTTAACTTGAGTTTCTCAGAGGATTCTTCAGAGGATTTTTCTTTTTTTGCTTCATTGTAAGCTCTATCAAGTGCCGCAAAGAGAGGCGTTACAGGTGGTTGCGGCGCTTCTTCAGCAGGCTTTTCGGCATCTCCTTTAAGGCTCATTTTTTCAAACGCTTCTAATAAATCATCTGGATATAGATATGCCATATCCAATTGTGCAAACATTTGTTCAAGCTGTTTCTCCTCAACAAAAAGTGGGAGACGAAGTTGCTCCATGATCTTTGGGTCTTTTAAATCATTAAGTGCTTGTCTAAGATTAATTCCACGAAAGGCTCTTTCATAAAGAAACTTATTTATATAATACTGGATTATATCTAGTTTTGATTTACCAACGGGATCACATCCTTCTTCTAATACCGCTTCTTTAGCACCTGGTAATTCCAATAACCTTTGAAAAACACCAATATTCCCATCATCTGTTGCCCAAAGTAATTGAGACTTTATATGCCGTGTTGTGAAGGATTCTTCTATAGATTCAACTTTTAAAAGTCTGTCTGCAATCCTAAGGCGATTATGAACGAATGCTAAAAATAATGATCGGTTACCGGCATGAATTGACTTAGACACGATCTCTGGTTTTGTAAGAAGATATTCAACCACTTCAAGATGATTTTTGACGATCGCACAATAAAATCCGATTAATACTTCATGTGAGCTTTGAGAAGAAACCATCTCAGGGATAGCATTTGGGTTTTCTTCAAAGTATTGCTTGATGCCTTCCAAATCTCCATCATCACAAAGAATTTGAAAGCTTTGTTTAACGGGTCGCTTGGAAACACTAACTAGGGCTTCTTCTTGCGAAGCGGATTCTGATAAATCATCTGAACGATCACGCTTTGCAGAACTATCTTCCTTCTCTTCTCTTATCCTATCTTGTTCTTCTGATAATTCTTCTTCCATCGCATCGCTGAAATCAAGTGGAGGTAATGCATCATCCTTGTTAAAGTCCAATTTTTCTAAGGCAATTAATAAATCATCTGCTTCTGCGCCCATTCCTACATAGAGAGAGAGTAAAAGTTGTTTAACTATGAACTCATCCGTTAATACATCAAGTGCCTCTTTAAGTTTTATGCCACGAGTGGAATGCTGTCCTGCATACATACTGATAAAATCGTACATTACATCCAGTTTAGATTTCCCAAAAAGATAAAAACCTTTAGTGACAAGTGCTTGTTTAGCAACTGGTAACTCTAACAATCTTAAGAAAACACCAATGCGACCATTATCTGCAGCCCAACCCAGATTGGTCAATATAAACCGATCTGTGCAAGAGTCTTCTACACCTTTATCTCTTAAAAGTCTGTCAGCAATTCTCAGTCGATTATGAAGAAAGGCTAGTCTTAATGGCCAGTTACCGACATGATCAATTTTAGATTGAATCTCTGGTATTGAAAGAAGGTATTCAACCACTTCAAGGTGATTTTGGACAACTGCTTCACGAAATCCTTCGAGAATTTCGTGCGTTTGCGCATTATTTGGAGAATAGGTTTTCTCCATTTGTTGGATAGCATCTGGGTTTTCTACAAAATATTGTTTGATAGCACCTAAGTCTCCATCAGCACATAGTTTTATAAAGCTTTGTTGAACTCCTCCCTTGGGAGAGCGGCTGCTTGAGGACTCTGAGGAATTTTTTCGTTTGGCTCCAAGAATCATAATGTGATCTCTCAATAAAAATTGCAAAATAGTGATCTTTTTGAGGAAGCTAGCAGGATGGTAGAGATTATCACGAGCCGCACAAAGCTTACCTCGTGACAGACCCGTTTTATAAACGTCTGTCTATCACAGTTAATTTAGGCAAGTTTACCAAATTAATGTAAGAAAAAATGCCAGGAAATTCCTGGCAACGATGAGTTGAAATGGATATAACAAGATCAAGCGCTTTTCGGCTGAGGTGTTGTTACGAATATTTAAAATCACCGTTAAACGCATGGTATTGAGGCGTTTAGATACGGCAATTGCTAGAATTTTGAAGGATTTCGGGATCCATAATAATAGATATAGCTTCTACCTTTATTATGGAAAACCCTTAATAAAAATATTTTATATGTAATAAACAAACAAATGCCCTCCCTGAATTAACAGAGAGGGCATAAATTTATTTACTTATCCACCTTCACATCATGAACACGAAGGTACACAGTGCATCGGCCCTGTTGTTCAGAGAGGAGATTTTTCTTACGAACAGGGGTGCAGATGCGAACCCCCTTGCCATGTTCCTTGTCTTGGAATTCGTTCTTGCAATTGCAGGCGGATTTCAGAGTTT
>CAYXVT010000046.1:3393-6503 GCA_964468105.1 Uncultured Candidatus Berkiella sp.
CCCTTAATAAAAATATTTTATTAAGGGTTCTACAAACTTCACAACATTATGCAGCTGGCGGTGAGCTAGTCCGTATCATGTTTGCAACGATATTTACTAACTCTTTTGGCATTCCCAATAGATGCGATCGAACATTTTCACCTTGCACATGTTTCATTTTAAGAGATCTATAAGAAAAACAAAGCGCTCGGGCTTCATTATATCTATCCATTTTTTCTTTTAGTTTCGGATTGTTGTCTGCAAGAAATTTAATCAAGATATTGTTTTTTTCGCTCACGGTTTCATCTACACCGATATTCAAATTAAAACCGTCGATTGCTTTTTCTCGCACGTTATCTACTTTGAGCAATCGCCTAACCAAAGCAAGATGACCATTTTGGGCTGCCAAGTATAGCGCAGCTTGTGGAACCTCAACTACGATTAAGGTCGCAATTGCATTATTAACTTTTTCTAAATCACCCTTTCCGCAAGTTTCAACAAAACTATTTCGTACCCTTTGCATATAGTAATGTATACCGTCTACTTGTATATCGGGGCTTGCTTCCAGAAAAAAATGCCTATCCTTCTTAGCGTTTACTAATCCACAAACAAACATCTTAAAAGCACCAACAGGCATTTTTTTCATCGCTTCGCGAGCTTCTTCAGACATTCGTAATACTAGGTCTAAATGAGCTTCATTATCTTTAACAAGTTCAAAAATATCAGATGATGGACCAAGCTCTAACATATAAATTGCCCCCGCAATTAGAATTGTAAAATTCAGATGTGTGAGGAAGCTAAAAGATTGGCAGATATCATCACGAGCCGCATAAAGCTTACCTCGTGACAGACCCGTTTAATGATTAAACTAGGTAGGATTAACAGACCAGTTCTCGATTCTTTTGAACGAGAAGACCTATCACTTATTTAGCTGACATTGTAAAGAATGATGATTATTATGTCAATTTAATCCTTATTTTTCAAACGTGCGGTTTATAAATAACGATAAGTGGAAAGGCTTAAAGTGTGCAGATACAAGTATTTTGTTAATTTGCTGTTAAACTGAAGAAATTGAATCACCACCAAGTAGCTGCTGGGGAATCCCAGGTACTTACTTGATAATGCGGTTCAGCGCTAACATTGAATTTGAGGGGAAAGGACCTTTATTTGATCCAATTGTTAATCGCCTAAATCCATTGAAGAATGGCTATCTAGAAAAAATTTTCCATTTTCATAATTTAAAACCGCATACCCATCTTTCGCATCTGGAACATTTATATTCCATAATCTTCTAAACCAATATTCATCACGCTGAATTTCACGCTTAATTAAATCAAACGCCAATTTAGCTTCTGGAGTCGCATTATCCATTTGTAATGTATCTAATTTATTTATTTGTGAATCAAACCATGCTATCGATTCCTCCATCTCTCGAATAGTAAATTGATTCCATATACATGTGTAAGGCGCCCCCATGTGGCCACTAACCCAAAAGTTTGGCATAAAATGAATCATTAAACGTGTGAGCAATGGTTCTTTACCAGGACTAACATGAGAAACAAAAATGGATTGTCTAGTTTTATCCTCAAGCTTTTGATATAGCGCACCAAATTGATGTAAAGTAGCCCAAACTTTTCCGGCTGTACCAGCAATGGGTTGCTTGAGTATTTTTTGATTAACAAGAAAGTTTCCACCCAAGCCAAAAATTCGAAAAGCTAATTCATTGTTTTCATTGATTGAATAAATATTGTCTTCATCCAAGAGATGAAAATTCTGAATAGTATTTGCTTTTAGCTTTTTGATCACCCCCACATCTTCATGATTTCCATAAACGGCATACACGGGTTTATTAAATTTCTTCTTATTGTTGAGGTATTCGTCGAAGTCACCCAACAGATTATGTTTTTTAACAATCTCTATCAATGCTTCCTTGTCAGTTTGCTTATTTATTGAATATTCTTTCCAATATGGAGAATGTGTAATTAACAAAAAAAGTTCGCGTGAACTTAACTGCCGATAGCTCGATTCATCATAAAAACCAAAATCACCGGCATGTATCACTATATCAGCATTAGTTTCGTCAATTAGCTGATTAATGATATCTAGATTGCCGTGAGTATCACTGATTAACAATGCTCGCATTTTATTTGTCTTCTATGCCCATGGCCCAGGTGCATTCCACATTTCTGGTACTGGTGTTGAAAAAATTAATGATTCTGAAATTGGAGTTAAAAATGAACTTACTGCCGCAACAACTTCGTTGAAAGATTCTGGAATATGAGCTAATTATAATCGATTTCTAAATGCTGACCATTGTGCTGGTTTTGAATTTATAAATTTTTCTGAAAAGGCTTCAATTTCTCTTGGCATTTCAGTTCGTCTTTGCTCAAAGGTCAAACGTATAGCTTCAGCTAATTTATGACCTTCAAAATTAAATTGTCTAGACAACATCCAGATATCATAAAAATCTTTCATTCTACTATTTTGCATGCCTCGTGCTACCATAGCATCAAATTTTTCAGCGATAGCGCTTTCCCTGCTGTAACACAACAGTCTTGGGGCAGGAAAATCTAACAAGGTTGGGAGATTAGCTTTTTCAGGTTTGGGAAAAACTATATCACCAAAACCAATGTCTATTTGAATATGGATCTTAGCAGTGTCTAGTTTTCCCTGGAACATCACCTTAATACCTTCATAATCTGCATCTTCTAAAATTCTAGTAGTTTTAATAGTTGATTCTTCATAGATAATTCCATCAGAAATAACACTAACAGAAAGAATATCTCGAATTTGAGCAATAATTTCTTCTTCTTTATTGCTGGTTATACCCAGCATATCTATATCCATTGTTGGCCTATGCAAAGGGGTTTCCCATATCTTTAGCATTAAAGCACCTTTAAGAACAAATCGATTAGCATGAGAAGATACAGATAAGCGATAAAGGAATCTTTCCATCGCATAGTATTGAAGCAATTCTGTAAATGGCCGTTGATCTTTTTCAGATCGATTATATAAACGTTGCCTAACAGATGCAGATATATTTGTAGGATTTTTAACAGTCATAGGATCATTTCCAGATAAGGTGTCATAATTTTTTCTACACGGCAAATTTCAGCATAGTTGTAGAGGGC
>CAYXVT010000046.1:6534-17623 GCA_964468105.1 Uncultured Candidatus Berkiella sp.
ATTTTCCTTCTTTCTTTATAATATTTCAGTGCTTCTAGCACTACATCCATACCAATTTTATTTCGATATTTAAAACAGTCAGCCAGTGTTTTCTCTGCACAATAAACTCTCACTGTTACATTATCAATAACATGCTCTTCAATCCCCGCATCAAAAGATGGCTTTGAAAATTTATAAGCTTTCAATGGGGGATATTTAAGTGAAGGGATCCTTGACTCTCGAGGAATAGCAACATGTATTTTATGCGGAATTTGAGTAGTGATGTTATGAAAGAATAGTGCTGAAATGAGACATATCACAACATTTGGATATCGTAGGCTAACTGTAACTAGATCAGGATTACTTATTGAGGGCAGATCGACTAGTCTATAAACTCCTCTGGTTACCTGCTCAACAATGCCTTTATCTCGAAGTGAGTAGAGCATATATCGTGTTATACCATTTGACATAGCTTCACTCATATGAAGTTGACCACCATGCTTTCTGAATATCTCTATTGCTGTTTTTTTCATCTGTAGTTACCAGACATATTGTTATCATTTATTAATATATGGTAACAATATGTCTGGTTTTTAGCAAATTGTAACAGATGAAACTTACTTATTACTTCTTAAGATTACAGATAACACCTTGATTTAAAAGGATAATCATTAAAATACACGCCAGAGGGAGTAGTGTTTCCCCATTTATGGAATATCGCCTTCTATTTGATTTTGAATAAACCCCATTAACTTTTTAACTCGTCCATGGCGAATCATATCCAGAGGAGAAATTCCGCCTAAAGCTGGATTTTCCATTTTGAACCATAATGCTATTTTTGTTTCATCACCATTAAAATATTTTGAGATTGATTCACAAACAACAAGAGAAATACTAAATCCCCACAATTGAAGATCTTTGATTGCGCGCTCTACAGCTTCATCAAATGAAAGAGCTTCGCGATCAAAATCTAAATAAACCTTTCCATTTCTAAAGTTAATAAGTGCATCATCACAACCAGCTTCAAATAAATTATCTTCAAGATTGGGTGTGTTTTCATCAACATTATCTAAAACCAATACAAATTTGGATGTATTCATTTTCTTTTTCACTCAATCACTTTAATGCATCCATTGTTTTCTTATGCATCGCAAATATCTTATCAAACGCTTTCATCGCTTCTTCATTTGTTGCTTGACTGATTTTCTTCTCATTCCAACAAATTTCAGATTTTTGAGTATCAATTACTCCTTGTATGCTAGGTTGATTATATTCTGCCTTACCAACATAAACCGTTAAATTATCCAAAGGGCTATATTTACACTCATCATGGCTATGTCCACATAGAACTAAAACTTCCATTGATGGTTGTTCTTTAGCAAAATTTAATAGCACATCTCCAGTTGCCTTTGAGCTTAAGAAAGGTAAAAAATCATCATCACTTATTTTGCCTTCGTGCATGGCAGTTTCTCTAAATGGTGGAACATGGGTTATCACAATAAGTTTGCTTGGATTATGCGAGGCAGCTAATTTTAACTTGGTGTATAGGTTTTTGGCATCTTCATCTGCTAATTGCTGCATTTTTTCAAGCAATTGAAATCTACTCAATATTCTTTGTTGGTATAAATCAGCAATCAACCGACTATCATTAAGATTTACATGGCTATTACTATAATCGCCATAACGACCATCGGCCCAGCCATCCGCCCCCACTAATAGAATATCTTTATCCAAGTGAATAGGTTCGCAAGCTTCTAACCAGAATAAATAGGGGTGGTTGTTTGTAACCATTCTTATTGAATCGCGAACGACATCAATCTGACCACGATAATAGTCATGGTTACCTAATACAAAATATATAGGCTTTTTGATGTGAGCGGCCATCTCTTCAAGAATTTTAACAACTGTAGTTGCTTCAGCGATGTCGCCACTAATGACAATTCCATCACATTCGCTTGTTATACTCTGATAGAACTGCTCTCGCCTGCATTCATCCAAAAAATTAAGGTGGATATCTGTTAACCATACCAACTTCATAAATCACTTCTCTTATACAAAACTCTCAATATGTTGACATTAACAAAGAAAATCTAACACATTTGAAAATCGTACAGGAAGTAATTTATTATTACTATACTTTATTAAAATATTTTTTCGTTTTCCTTTGTACAGCTTACCCAAAGGATAAAATTTAGTGTGAAGCATTTAAATTCATTTCATAAATGACTTCCATCATCTCTTTAACTTCATAAATTCCCTTTTGCTCTTTTCTGTCGGAATAGCATTTTTCAACCTTCATGGGTGTCCCTTTTCAATTTTCTGATCATTGCCTTGGTTTTTACAGCAGCAAATTTTTGAGCCTTGGTAGACATCTTGTTACGTAGAATCTTAATTGATTTAGCCATTGAGCGTATTCTTCTGCAGCCTCAACAAAAGCTTAAACAATTTAGCAAGAAATCCAAATATAGTAAATATGCAAAAGTTTATGGCACAAAGTTATTGATATTGAATCAACTTCCACCCCCACTTGCTAGACATATTTTGCGCATTAGCTGCACCAAACATGGGGAGGACTCTCAACACTTCATAAAAGAATGGATGACACTATTTATATTCATGCTGGTTGGTATCAGGACAAAAACATTGGTCGAGTATGATGCATTCTTACGGAAATTTTTATTTACCACACTTCACGCTATATGCTTTGATTTGCAAAACAGAAACAATTTCAGCAGCAAGAGGATTAGAGTCATTAATTACAGATTTTAATTCTGTCAATGCAATTTCATCATCATGATTATTATTTACTTGATATGTTTTGAGTGTAGCTAAAAATATTTCAGGCTGTTTGTTGCATTTAACTTTTGGAAGGTTTTTTGAAAAAATTAGAATATCATTTCCAATTATAGCGCCATGAGTTACGCCACGGTCGATAAGCTTTTGAATAAAGGCTTGATTGATGAATGATGCATTAGACGCTACATCGGCAGTCATAAACATTATGCCATTGTCCTCTAATCTTAATGCAGCATTTTCTAGCGCATGACCATTTTCGAATATTACATCGTTATCTATATGTTCGAAGAAAATAAGTGAGAAATGGTTATAAGGCAAAATTTCTTCAGGGATCCACTCTCTAACATCAGCTATCAAATCAGGCTTAACCATATCCCTAATATCAATGCTGTAAAAATCAGAAGATGGGTGCATAAGACATTCTTCTTCAACTCCCCAAACAACTTCATCGCCTTTCACATCAATAACTGACTGTTCGCCGCAACCGATAACTAGGTATTTTCCTTTAAATTTATTAAATTCTCTATAAACAATCGGAGACTTAACAATGGGATAAAATTGAGGTTTACGAGGACGGGCCGTATCCCGAGGTAATAATATGGGGACACCAAAAGCAACAGCAAGTGTACCACCTATTGTCAAACCCACAACGACAGGGTAAGAATTGATGAGACGAATATTCTCTTCAATGGCTGAGGTAGCGTGATCAGCTAATAGTTTGAAATAATGCAACATAAATCTACCTCAAATTAAAAGGTAAGCCAATTTTCGATTCGATTTGAACGAAAAGACCTGTCAGAAACAAATATTTGCCCCTATAACGTAGCCACTTTATCTAACTAAGGGTTCTTCTCTGCTGCAATGGTCTATCGCTTTCAATATCGTTTTCTTCTTCCCTAGAACGAGCGTTGAGAGTTTCGTTTTTGTTTCTGGCTTTCTGAATGGTATAACCGGACAGAAATAATCGGTTGGCTCTATCATCTCCAGGTATATAGCCGGCAATCATCTTTGCCACATCTTTAGGTAAAATAGGGAGCGCGCGACCAGTGTTCAGCAACATATTGTTTTGAATAAAAAAGCTATCAAAACAGTCAGGTGTTGGCTTGTCATTATTGATCATAAATTCTGCAAGTTTTTCAACAAAATGTATTCGAGTACGATCAGTATGGTAACACGATAAAACAGCGTCTTTTCTTGGATACATTATTCTAAACAGATTTCTCTTTAATAACACTTCTCCATATTCATTTGCTGCCACTTGCTTCCAAAAGGGTAAGCTTTGATAATACACCGTAACCACTTGACGTATAAGACCTTTCAGAGCAAAAGAATCTTCCAGTGCGCGTTTAACATCTGTATGACCCATTCTCATCGCCAGAATGAGTGGGGTTTCTCCATCATAATCGGCTACATGAACAGATGCGTCTTTTTCAATAAGAAGCTTGGCGATTTCAGTGTGGTTATGTTTAGCGGCCCGATGCAACGGGACACGTCCTTCATTATCGCGTTGATTGACATTTGCGCCACTTTTAATAAGAAGCTTGGCACTATGATAGTTGCCGAAACGAGCGACCCCATGCAATGGTGCACGGCCTACATTATCGGCTTGATTGACATTCGCACCGCTTTTAATAAGAAGCTTGACGGTGTTATAGTCCCAGTATTCATCTCCAGTTGCCACATGTAAAGGGGCACGACCAGCATTATCGCCTTGATTGACATTCGCGCCTTTTTTAACAAGAAGGTTGACTGTTTCAGTCTTACTTTCAAAAGCGGCCTCATGCAATGGGGCACGGCCTTCATTATCGGCTTGATTGACATTCGCGCCGCTTTCAATAAGAAGCTTGGCGGTTTCAGTGGCGCCATTTTTAGCGGCATCATGCAATGGCGTATAACCATATTTATTGGCTAGATTGACATCCGCACCGCTTTCAATAAGAAGCTTGGCGGTTTCACTGTCGCCTTTTTTAGCGGCCGTATGCAAGGGGGTATCACCATAAGTATCGGCTTGATTGATATTCACGCCACTTTCTATAAGAAGCTTGGCGGTTTCAGTCTTGCCTGCCCAACACAATAGGTTACGACCATAAATATCGGTTTGATTGACATTTGCACCTCTCTTAATAAGAAGTTGGGCGATTTTTGTGTCGCCTCGTCGAATAGCAATTATTAGCTGTTGATTTAATGGGATCATAACTTTTTTCGGAGCTTTAGGATCAGAAGGATTGGAAATTTCATTAGTTGGACCACGTTTCATTGGACACCTTCTCAAAATAAATAATTAATCAAATATTTGAGGAAGCTATCAGGGTGGCAGATATCATCACGAGCCGCATAAAGCTTACCTCGTGACAGACCCGTTTAATGATTAAACTAGGCAGGATTAACAGACCAGTTCTCGATTCGTTTGAACGAGAAGACCCATCACTTATCTAGCTAGCACATTAATGAGCAGGGACTTTCCTGTCAACCTTTTTACTACATTAAAGGGTGATTGGTTTATATTTAACGATAGATGGCAGTAAAAGGTCCAAGGGGATTGTATGTGTGAACTGGGATTGAAGAATTAACTACCGTTCATCTCAGGTCGTTAATTCAACTTAATCAAACCTTTTGGTATCTGAATAAGCACATAAACAGAACCTGCTAGAAATATTCCAATTGCCAACAACCGTCAATAATGCTGGTATTATTTGAGCGCAGATACCATAGCCAAATGATAGTGACAAATTATAAAATTGAGCAGCTGGCTACTATTAACGCAAATAACATCATTTGTTTCTTTCTAATGGTAGCAATCGATTAAAGAGGCTTATGCTCAATGGTAAAACAACGCCCCAGGTCAAACTTAAATAAAGTAAAGTTTTTGTACCTTGAACGAGCATTACAGCTTCCATTGAGGCACCAAAGAAATAAGCCATCATAAAGCCAAAAAATGACAATATTCCAAGTATAAATGGACGAACTATGAGCGATTGAAGTGTTGCATAGAATAGCACACTAAAATTAATCCATATCCCGATCATGAATGGCGCAGTCAATGGGAAGGGAAATGGGTTAGATACAAATATAATGAAGTTGTAGTAAACTAAGAGGGAATCACCAATGCATCCTATTATGCTAAGATAAAAAATAAAGGTAAAGAGGTGCTTAGTATTATATTGGTTGAGTTTCAGCCATGAAATTTGAAGTATGGTAATGAAAGTTGTAACGATAAGACCAAGCCATGGATAGCCCTTAGCAGCACTATACACACTACTACTCCAGGCAATGTTATATGCGACAAAATGAAAGCAATAGTTATAAAAGCTTTTATTTAATACTTTTTCCATAAAGCCTGGATATCACTAATATGTTTTTTTTAAATCCCGCTTAGCAATAAGCAAAATAATATTCCCACATCCAACAAAACCTTTAGAGAATCCCTTTTCAAATAAAGAACTAACATTAACCTTAAAATTATGCCTCCACTCTGCAAGTGTTCTTACATAATTAAGTCCTATGTCTTTAAATTCACAAAGCTTTGCAGCTTCATCAAGCGAACATTCACGTCTATCAAAGATAGCACATGAGTACATCATTTTTGTAACAAGAAATTGCATAAAATATTTATTGCTAAGATCGTAATGATATAATACATTTTTATTTGAATTCTCCAATGTTGCACGGTGAAGCTGTAACTTTATCTAGGGTATTGGAAGCCATATAAATCTGTCCTTCTTTATGAGAACCCTCTGTCTTAAACCACAATCTGTCTCTTTGTAGGGGCGAATCCCGTATTCGCCCCTCAAAAAACTGCAAGATGATATTGGGCGCATACAGGTCTACAGATCGGACTCATGGTAAACACATGATAATGACATTAGATCAAACGCACTTACATTCCCCAAAACATTTCACAAATTTAGGAATTTACACAAGCAGAAGAATTATTTTAATTTGATCATTAGGGATTCAGATTTTTCTTCTCTTTCTTGAATTAGTGATTGCTCAGAACTCCTCCGCAAACTTGATGGACCACCACTCATTAACAAGGCTTGACTACGTTGAAGTTCATTACGTGCATTCATTAAACGCACCTGGTCTTGCGAATCTTTAGTGAAATTTAAATCTTGATAATCATCTTGAGCTAAAATTGAATATATTTCCTTACCTTTATTCCCCTTTTCATCAAAGAACACTTTATTATTACCATCCCATGTGAAATAAAAATGATTTAGACAATCTTGATTATTTGAATCTCGAACAAAATGAGTTACACATAATTTGTTGGAATCACTTTGCCATAACACAGCTTCACCCATTAAGAATTTCGCAAGCTCTCTAGCAGTATCTGGATCTCTCCCTAACCTATTATCGTTATATTTAAATAAAATTTCATAATCTGTAATAACATCTTGAGGAATTGTAATTTTGTTTAGCACTTCTACTAATTTTGGACTTATTTCAACTAAAAACTTATCTGGGTATCCAGAATCACGACATGATAGCCTCTGTGTCTCATTATTAACTGTTGAGGCACTGCTTAGCTGTATACCCGGATTTTGCTCCTTAAGGAAACTAAGAAATTTCTGTTTTTCATCATTTGTTTTAAACTCTAAATAGTGATTATTTGGTCTTTGTTCCAATTTGGCAACATAGGTACCCCTGCTTATAAGATCTAAAAAGTTTTTGTTTTGAAGAAGTTGCTGCTCATTTGGATCAACCTTTGTGTCTGTAGGTGCACCTATCATTAATTTCTCCATTTAATTAATTTGTTAAATAGTTAATATCAAAAGTACCAAATTTTGCATATTTATCAAACAAATTATAGACGAGGTGCCAAGTGGATTTGATGGAATGAAAACATTGTTAAGTATTTTTTAAAAGGCATTTACATTTACTAAAGACTAGTAAGAATCGTAAAGATAGATAGAAGATTTACTTTTGCCTTACTACTTTCAACATAAAATCTATTTCTTTTATAGCAGCAGAAAGCATGCAAGTGAAAATATAATTAGCGTTGATATAAGCGGCTCTATTTCTTGAAAATGAAAGTAAGATCGATTACCACAACCTATCTAATTTATTTATTTGTGAATCAAACCATGCTATCGATTCCTCCATCTCTCGAATAGTAAATTGATTCCATATACATGTGTAAGGGGCCCCATATGACTGCTAATCTAAAATTTAGGCATAAAGTGTATTATTAAGCATGTGAGCAATGGTTCTTTTCCTGGGCTAACATGGGAAACAAAGACGGATGGTTTCGTTTTTTCATCAAGCTTTTGATACAAAGCACCAAATTGATGAAGGGTTGCCCAAACCTTGCCTGTACTCCCAGCAATGGGCTTATTGAGCATTTTTTGTCCAACCAAAAAGTTACCACCTAATCCAAAAATTCTAAATCTAATTCATTATTTTCATTCATGGAATAAATATTATCTTCATCCAATAGATGAAAGTTCTGAATAGTAATTGCTTTTAGCTTTTTCAACTCCCCCCCCCACATCCTAGACAATATGAGAGTTCATTAATTTCAGATAGATAACGATATCGAGAAATTTCATGCATCTATACCAGTCTATAAGTACTATTAAGGGGGCATCGATTTGTTATTGCTGCTTTAGGAATAAACATATTTCTATAAGCCGACTCATCATGTCTTACTTTTAATTCATAAGCGTATAATGATACTGTACCAAGTAAAAGTCCGACGGGAATGAGGTAAGAAGAAGGATTTTCAAGCATTTTCGATTTTAACGTATCATAAAAAGGAATAATGGTTTCATTAGTTGGTTAAAATGGTATTGAGGAGTTTAACATAATTCAATTTATCCATTTTGGTGTAAAGACAATTTGGAGATGTTTTATATCGGCAATAAATAAGCCGACGAATTTAACCCGTTTACCATCAACACTTCATCCTCTTAGTTGGCCAACCTAGTCAGTATTTTTATAAAAATATCAAAGTTTTTAAACCTTTTCATGGAATAAATATTTAGCTTATTCTTTTAGGAGAACTCATTAGAATGTATAATTCATCCTAATTTTCAACGTAGTATTTCTGTGGAGTTTTTTTATGTCATTACCAATCCTCTTTTTTGTTGATTATTCACCTGATAAGCAGACACCTATAATGCTAGGCCAAATGCTGAATTATCTCTATTCAATAGGTTACAAAAAATTAGCTTGTCCAGCTAATGCAAACCGGTCACAAGATGAGATTATTCAAGCACTTAAAAGTATTATTTATAATAACAATATGATTTTGATGGGATTGGCAATAGAGTTACAAAAAACACCTGCTGAAATTTTAGCGACACAGAATTTAGCAGAACTTCTAAAGGAACATCACCCTACTACCTATCAATTACTGGCCGAGCAGATCAAAATGCTACCTAGCCATCAACTGATGCTTAAAAATGTGACGGAGTGGGCAAGTCTTGGGGGAAAAATTCAAGGTACGGATAATAATGATACACCAATGGATAAAGTAAGCATACAAGAACCTGCATCAACACTCGACAGTGTAGCAAAAGAATCATTACCCCAATTAAATCAGAATATATACTCTAATATTCTTAAGCATAGTAATCCAAATGAGGGAACTGTTGTTTTTATTCATTATGATAACCTTACTGGATTAATTGAACAATTAAGTAGCAAGAACATATTAAGCGATTGTTTATTTGTTTTCCCCCATCGTTCAACGCTTTCGGCTCATGTTGCCCCGATAGTATCAAGCATTCGAGCTAAATTTACTGTTCATTTAGATGAGGTGATTGCTGATACTCAAGCTCAAATGGATGATTATTGCTCAAAACTTAAAACAAAACTAATTGATATGGCTCACATATCAGCACCTCCTACCTTTGTGCCCATGCAGCAAGCTACCGCAGCTAAACCTGCAGCTAAACCTGCAGCAAAATCCCAAGCGCAGACTACCATTGGAGGCTATGAATTTATGCGCGGTGTATTTGCAAAAAAATAAACGTAAGCTCTGATTTTTATTCCTATTGGCGAGCCTGGTAACTGTAAGGCTTACCAATACTAAGTATCTATAGATTTCTTGTAGCTTTAATCAGCTTATCCACACTCTAGAATTGTTCCGTCACTAGCAGCCATATAAAGTGATTTTCTCAAAAAAGTAAATTTTTTTAAAAATAGAATAAACCAGGGCAAAAGCAATTCGGGCCCGATTCGCTACATTCACCATTAAACTTTTGGGCGAATTCCTTCTATTAACGTTTTAATTAACTTGTTTAATCATATGAAGTAAAATTTTGGCTCCAAGTAATACAAAATTAATTAACTCATTTACAATATGCTCATTCATTGAGTGCCTAACTTCGATCTAGGGCACATCTTTCTTTATGAGAAAAGAATGCAACACAAGATCGCACTTAGACATCCCTACCGGATTACCCCTACATTTCAAAACGTTTTTCTTGCTCTGCGAACATATAAATCTTTTGAAGTTCGTTTGAATTCAAATCTATCTGAATCCCTGCTGGAACGATTTGACAATGAACTTCCATGCTTTGCCAACCCACTTGGGAAATAACCTTGAAACTCGCGATTTTCCTTGAGACCCGACGTAGACTTATTTAGAAATTCTTTAATCTCTGGATTTGACCAAGCTTTCTTTCTAAATTTTTCACGATCTTTTTTCAAATCACTTATAACTTCTGCAGCTTTATCTCCAAAAGCTTGCTCAATCAACCTAACAACTTTTTGCACCAAAGAATAGTTACCACAATTAGCAGCTTGATGAAGACAGTTGTACCCAAAGCAGTTGGTTTGTTTAAGATTCGCTTTCAGTGCCTCTGGATACCCTTGCAACAGCGCGATAACACTATCAACAGAGGATGCATTGCCAGATTTTATGGCATCTTGCAACACCATAAAGCCATCTTTCGTTTTGTTCGCAAGATTCGCTTTGTGGGCATCTTTATTCTCTTTTAACAGCGCGATAACCTTCTCAACCTTCTCCGCATTGCCGGATTTTAAGGCAATTTGGAGCACCATAAAACCATCCCTCGTTTTGTTCGCAAGATTCGCTTTCAGGGCCTCTGGATACGCTTGTAATAGCGCAATAACTTTTTCAACCGTCTCTGCATTGCAGGAAGCTAAGGCCTGTTGCATCACCCTAAAGCCATCTTTGTTTTGATTCCCAAGATTCGCTTTCAAGGCCTCTGGATACGCTTCTAACAGTACAATAACCCTTTCAACAGAGGCTGCATTGCCGGAAGCTAAGGCCTGTTGCAACACTCCAAAGCCATCTTTGGTTTGATTCTCAAGGTTTGCTTTTAGAGCCTCTGGATACGCT
>CAYXVT010000047.1:0-2766 GCA_964468105.1 Uncultured Candidatus Berkiella sp.
GTAGGGCGGGCAAAGCGTAGCGTGCCCACCATTTAAGGTAGGATAGTGGGCACGCTACGCTTTGCCCACCCTACATACAATAATTAATTTACTGCAGTTAATTAATGACTCTTAAGCAAAAAACTCCTTGGTTCAGAAATTGTCTGAAGTAAGTGCTGTGAACTACAAGTTCTTCTTAGAGCATTATCTTTCATTGCTGCAAGTGTAGGTGTAAAAGTACCCGCCGGTTCATTTATGCCATATTCATCTGCATCTTCACTGCTGTAAGCACTTCGATGCTCATCATCATCATCATCGTAATCATCAAGTAACATCTCTTCTAATTGTTCAGCAAGTTCAGTAACTCTTCTTGATGCATATTTCACTTTCTTTTTCGCTCGGTTATAAATTTCCTTTTTCTCATCATGATATTTCTCATAACTCGTTCCTTTACGTTTAAGTAGGTAAGTTACATCCCTAGGATATATGATGTTCGACTCATCAAGTAAGGCAAAAAATGCATGAAATTTAATATTATCTTTATTGATAACGATTACTTTTGGATTATGACTTTGAATAGGATCAAGGGCTTGCATCAATGCTGCGGCAATCCATTTTTTATCAGACTTACTTAGATGCTTTAAATCTTCTCTCACATTGGCATAGGTTAATTGGTTAATGATGTAATCTACAGTGTGTTGGAGGTGTTGCGTTTGGTATGACATAAGTTGCTCTCCTAGGGGATTGAGAACGAGGGGCCTATTCTCAAGATATGAAAATAGAACAATGATGTCAAATGTGAAATATCCTGCAATTGTTAAGCCAATTATTAAAAATACTCATTTTTATGAACTTTTCGAAACAACGCTGAGATGGATGTCCCCTAAATATTTACTTTGCTCAAGGATCAATATCGCGTAAAATTGCCGGCTAACTAAAACTGATTTCAAGGGTGTTTTATGAAACCAGGACCTAAAGATCGATCTTTAGATTGTCTAACAGAAAAACTGAGTAATGTAAGCCTTGACGATGATGTTAAACAAGGCCTAGCTGCACTCGAAGATGCTATGTGCATGGTTCGAAATGAAAAACCAGCAACCAGAGACGGTATGTTAAAGGGTTTAAAATCTGCATTTGGGTTGAAGTCCTCTTTTAAGCTATTAGGAAAATTATTAGCGACTGTTTCAAAACTACCCACTGAACCTTGTGAACAAGATAGTTTTAACTTATCTGCCGAAGATTTAGCGTTTATAATAAAATTAAACATTAGTAAGAATACGAAAGCCGAGAAAGCCATTGCGGTATTAAGAACTATTGCTGATTTGTACTTTAAGGATAGTCAACCTAACTCTGCATTGTTATGTGTGATCTTAAGTCGTTTGTTAAATGATAGTCATAATCACGAAGATTTAATTTGTAAAATCATTGAAAGCAAAAGCGATGTTCTTAATTTTTCTTACTTGATAGGCCTATTTCATAGAGCGGTGGAAATCGGAAATATTAAAATAGTAGGCTGTATTTTAGATAAAATAGCTCTGGATGACCATCAAGGTAGAGCGGTTGCGAAAGCGATTCATATTGCAATTGATCATAATCAGACAAAAATTCTGGATTTGCTACTCGATCCAGATAGATCAAGATATGAAGCAGCACAAAATGCTTTCATAAAAGCGGCCGGGAAAGGTTTAACGCGAATTGTTTTAACATTAATTAATAGTTATATCTGTCAGTATGGGATTATTGTTCGACAAGCTTTTGAACGCGCTGTGCAAGAGGTGATGTTATCTCTGAAGAAGATATGAAACGAATACAACCTCCGTTCAACAAACCATTAACATTTCAGTTCGATCAAGCCAGGCAATCAACAGGTCCCGTGCCAGCCCCGGCTTTAGTTCTGGCTCCGGCTCTAGTTCCAGCTGCTGGAGTAAAGAATAAATTTAAGAATTGGTTACATAACAGAGTGATGTAAGGCGTTTTTTGCATTGGTATAAAAATCCACAAAAGCTCGGATCTTTGATTCTAAATAGCGATTGTATTTATAAACCAGATAACGGTTAACTTCAGGTAGAGCATATTCGGATAACACTTCGACAAGCTGTTTATTTTTTAAATAGTCTTTTACTCTATAATCGTGTACCCAAATCAATCCCAGATGGTTGAGAGCGGCTTTTACCATTTCCTGGGAATCATTTAAATACATTGAGGGGGTGACATGGATAGACAATTCGTTTTTAAATAAAATGATATCAGCAGATGGCCGATTTGAATGTGCAATATAGCGGTGATGGTTAAGATCAAGCGGTTTTTTAATACTAGTAGTTTGGGCTAAATATTCGGGTGAACAACAAAGAATATATTGCGTTTTACCAATCAATTTACGAACACAATCCTCAGGAATAAGTCTACTTTCTGATATGCCAATAAGAATATCCGTTTCTTGTTGATTAAAATCAGGCAAACTTTCAATTTTGTTGATCTTTAAGATGATTTTAGGATATCGCTTTGAAAATTCATCTAATAAAGGAAAAATATTATCACTAACGATGATGGACAATATGCCAGCAGGTTCTTGTTGTTGTGATAACATTTTTTGATTTGCACTATCTACATCACTTAATATCTTTTTGCAATCTTCATAATAAACTTCACCTAGTTGAGTCAAGGTAAGCTTTCTGGTTGTCCTATTAATTAATTTAACTTTTAGTTCTTCTTCTAGAGCAGAAATACGACGACTTATTTCCGCAGCAGAGGTGGCTAGTTTCTTTGCTGCTTGATTAAAACTGTTTT
>CAYXVT010000047.1:2776-5026 GCA_964468105.1 Uncultured Candidatus Berkiella sp.
AGTCACAAAGGACTTCATTTTAGTGTAAGTACCCATATAGATTATCGCTCAAAACGTAACAATGGTTTCAAAAATAACATATTATCACTTAAAACGTAATGGTTTAATCTACCTCTGTTCTGTTAATTTACTTAATAAATGAGGTGATTTATGTCTAATTTGTTCCATTTAGCGATCCATATTCCAAAAAGTGACAATATTTCAATTAAAATGAGAGATTTTTATAAAGATATCTTGGGCGGTGATGCTGGGCTAAACCACGATGATCATGCCTTTGCTAAATGTGGTAATACGCTTTTGGCATTTGAACCACGAGATTTCGTTGCGCCTCAATCCCTATCATTTGTAGCAACGCCAGATGACATGATCGCGAGAATTCAGAAAAATTGTGAAATAGCTAAGGTTTCCTGCAAAACAGATGAAAAGGGAAATATATCCTTAATTGATCCTGCGGGCAATGTTTTGACTTTTGAGCGTCAACAAGCGAATTCTCCAACAAATTCGATGGGGATGAGAGTGGAATTAGGGGCGATTGATTTAGAGAAAACTAAAGCTTTTTATCAATCACATTTTGATTGCCAAGTTCAAGAGAAAGAAGATGCACTGAGTGTCAATTTCTTTGAGCATGAGTTGCTGTTTTCACGAAGAAGAAAAGTAGGTGAAGGCTTTGCTTTAACAGACAAGTTGGTGCAACAAGCAAAAGAAACTCAACTGCTTGTTGCGGAACATTTTGGCATTTCCGATCTCTCTAAAGAACGCATAACCCAAATCATTGCAGGGTTTGAAGAGGGAAAGGGCTGTTTGTTAACCCCCATGCTTGCTAATGAAAATACCAAGCATGAGGAAATCTACACTTTCGTAGAAGATCCTAATGGTTACGCTGTTGAATTGAGGTACCTTAAAAACCCCAATTTTACATTGGAAGATGTTGAGGAAATCGCACAGCAAAATGATAATGTCAGCAAGAGAGAGTATGTGGTTGCAAGAGGTAATAAACTATAGTTCACAACTGAAATGACTAAGGGATTTACACCCTTAGTCATCCTTATGGCTTGAAATGATTTGTGTTCTCATATTGGTAGTGTTATAAAAATAGATATGATTTTTTTATGGATAAAAAAATGCGCCTATTAACCACTCTTTTGCTTTCATTATTGTTTGTGAATGTGAGTTTCGCACAATGTCGCTGTTTGCCCAGTGAAGCGTGTTGGCCTAAAGAGAGTGAGTGGGGGGCATTATCAAAGCAGTTAACAAAACCCTTAGTGAAGCCAAAATCTGAATTAGCAGCCTGTAAAGAAAACGAGAAAAGTGAAGCCTGCCAATCAGCCTTAAAAAATCTGCAAAACCCTTTTTATGTTCAATCCCTTCCAGGCGAGACGATGAGCCAAGGGTGGTTTAAAGCCTGGGATAGTCAATTAAGCGAATATGCCGTTGAAGCGCAATCAACAAAGGATGTCGTAGCTGCGGTTAATTTTGCACGTAAGCACAATATTAAAGTGGTTATTAAAGGTGCGGGTCATGATTACTTAGGGCGCAATTCCGGTCCTAATTCGTTATTGATTTGGACACACCCCATGCGCAAGATAACCATGCATGAAAAGTTTAAACCTGTTGGCTGTCCTAATACTCAAAAAAGTGTTCAGGCCGTTACCGTCGAAGCGGGCACACGCTGGATTGATGCCTACACTGAAGTCACCACTAAAAATAACCGCTATGTTCAAGGAGGCGGTTGTGCATCTGTTGGCGCAGCTGGAGGCTTTACCCAAGGCGGTGGGTTTGGATCTTTTTCTAAAAAATATGGCACTGGCGCTGGTAACATGTTGCAGGTTGAAATTGTAACCGCAGATGGTAAAACTCTCATTGCTAATGAATGTCAGAATGAGGAGCTGTTCTGGGCTGTTCGCGGCGGCGGTGGCTCAACTTTTGGTGTGGTCACTCAAATGACCTTACAAACTTTTAATTTACCTAAAAACTTTGGTATTTATAAGGGCAAGATAACCGCTAAGTCCGACGAAGATTATAAAAAGCTTATCAAGCAATTTATTAGCTTCTATAGAGATAGCTTGAACAATGAGCATTGGGGCGAACAATTTGCTTTCAATAAAGACAATACTATCAGTATCATGATGTTGTTTCAGGGCTTATCTAAAGAACAAACGGTTCAAGTTTGGCAGCCATTGCAAAAATGGTTAAATAAATCGCCTAACTATACCTTTGAAAATGAGATCATAACTGTACCTGCAAATAGAA
>CAYXVT010000047.1:5036-6202 GCA_964468105.1 Uncultured Candidatus Berkiella sp.
ATTTTGGAAACAATCTCGTCCGGATCTGGTTGTACTAGACACGAGAGAAAATGCACCAAAAGATCAGTTTTGGTGGGCGCCTAATAATGGAGAAGCCTCGAAATATTGGTACACCTATTTATCCAGATGGTTGTCTAGTAGTTTGTTTGAAGAAGAGAATGCTCAACATTTAGCAGATGCTCTATTCAAAGCTTCAAGATTAGCGCCAATTACTTTGCATGCTAACAAAGGCATGGCAGGGGCTGCCAATGATGCCGTGGTGCGATCTAAGCGTAGTGCCATCAATCCCGTTGTCTATGATTCGCCTTCTTTAGTGATTATTGCAGCTGGTAACAATACTGTTTTCTCAGGTGTTAAAGGCAAAGAACCAAATGAGGCTGAGATAGCTAAAATTGTTAAGAATTATGGAGAAGCCTTTAACCTTATCAAACAAATCACGCCCAATACCGGAGCCTATGCCAATGAAGCTGACTATTTTGAGAAAGACTGGCAAAATTCCTTTTGGGGTGATAATTACACTAAACTTTATGCCATTAAGCAAAAGGTTGATCCAACAGGATTGTTCTACTGCCATCACTGTGTAGGTAGTGAATTATGGGATGAAAAAGGCATGTGTAAAGTAGATGCCTAATTTATCTGCTGATGAGAAAAGAAATGATGCTTACAATGCTTTTATAGATTCTTGTCGTCAAAATAAGGCAACAGTTAACGATATCATTCAGCTTGGTTACAAGTTGATGCAAAAAGAGAAAGTTTTTCATCATTTTTTTGGTGGAGAGGGGTTGTTAAGCACCGCAGAACATTTAGCCTATCATTGCTTAAAGAAACCCTTAAAAAAATGGGATGATAAAATAACGGATGATGAAGCATTAGAAATCATTTGCTTATTCGAAAAAAGAATAGCGGAGCGTTTGCCTGTAGCCTATATTACGCATGAAACACTCTTTTGTGGTCATACATTTTATGTCAATGAGCATGTGCTAGTTCCTCGTTCAATTATGACCACCAGATTCCATGATTTTCTCAATCAAACACACTGGGAAAACATCCGCGTTTTAGATTTGTGCACGGGATCAGGTTGCATAGGAATTGCGCTTGCTTTAATGAAACTCACATTGCAGGTTGACCTGGCAGATATCTCATCAAAAGCGCTGGAAGTGGCACAA
>CAYXVT010000047.1:6212-9069 GCA_964468105.1 Uncultured Candidatus Berkiella sp.
CGAAAGAGTGAAATGTATTCAAAGCGATTTATTCACCAATGTAAAAAACAAATATGATTTAATTATTAGCAATCCCCCTTACGTTTCTATAAGTGAATATAATGAAAGCGAAGCGGAGTTTAAAAGAGAACCTAAAATAGCTTTAGTGGCAGGGGAAGATGGATTAGACATCATAAACAAAATAATTGTTCAGGCTAAACAGCATTTAAATGCGAATGGGACCCTTATCGTAGAAGTAGGCCCCACAGTGGCAAAGCGTTTAAAGAAAAAATACCCGACTTTGCCATTCAAATGGTTAAAGGTTCGAAAACCTAATGGTAACGAACCCTTTTTGGGGGCTTATTGTATTTTTCAATGCAATAGAAGCGATTTATTTTAATATATTTTTTGTGCGCTCGATCTCAAACTTGATGTTGGTGAAACTGTTCCTTCATTAGGATCATTCTTAGGACTCGCGCCATAATTTTTATATTGTGTTGTTAAGGGAGCACCTTGAGCAAATTGGGTTACGGTACCTAATTGTCTTTGCAAGAGCGCTGTATCTGGCTCCTCAAATAATAAACTTAAACTTTCTAAAAGTTCAGTTGCGCCATCTACTAACTCTTGATCTGTCGTTTTACGCAAAACTTTCTCATCAAATTCGTGGAGGAAACCCTCGAAAATAAGCGTCGCATTTTCAGATGTAACGCTGTCTTTTACTTTTTCTGTTTCCCTTGAGGCATATTGGCTTCGAATATTGAGTTTGGTCATCTGAAATTCTTCAAAAAGAGTATTACTCATTCTTCGTAAAAAATCATTAGATGCGCTTTTAAAAGTCATTTCTTTAATTACTGCAGAAGGCTTTGTTTCGGCAAATATAGCGGCAACGATACCGACATGGCTTCTCATGGCAGCACTCTGAAGTGCCATTCTAGTAGTTGCTTCGTTATTTTTTACTGCCTCAACTTTTAAACAGCATGTTACAAAATATTGCATCCCTAAACTTGCGGCTTGTACAAAAGCATCTTTTAATAATTCATTATCAAGCTCATCATGAGCGATTTGATCTGTTAATAGAAAAGCTAATATCCTGCCTATCGTTTCTGCCCGATAGGCGGGATTAGCGTCTAGGGCAGAGTGTATATTAGTATCTAAAATCGCCGTTATAATGGCGCCCATTTTAGATTGTAGGGCTTCGATGTGTTCATCAAAAAAGTAATTAACCAGTCCATACTGTAGGTTCGTTGCAGCAATATGAGCAATAGAAGCAATATCGTCTGCTTCAAAAACGAATCCAGGTAGATCCAGCATCATTCTAGCAAAGGTTTGATCTCCGCTTCGAGTAACTGATTTAATGGCTTTGATATATTGCTTATATTCAGATTTTGAAAGTTGATCGCTAGTATCTATTAAGGAAAATAAAGCACGCATCATTTCATGATTTTTTGGGGCATTTTCGGCTACATCAATAATGCCTTTTATAATATCTTTAAATTCCATTATATTTCTTTGCGCATAACGGAACACACCATCTGGCATTCCATTTTGAACTATCCATGTCAGCATAAAAAAATCCTTAAAAAGATGATTATTATAATATTTTATGACAGGCACATTATGTAAATTAGTTAGAAATGTCAACCAAGGTACCAAGTATGTTTGCTAGTTTAATAAACTATCTAATTGGCAGGGCTACTGATGATTTTCATGCACTGCTTCTGATCTGCGCTCCATCCTCCTACGCTAAGAAGCTTCGGAGGACAGGCGTGGGGCTGCTGAAGATCACTATAAGTAACCAAACCCTAACATCGCAAATAACAATCCATAGAAACTCGCGATTTTTAACTTCTTAAAGCCTTTGGTGAAAATGCTTAAGAACGTTAAAACGATTAAACTTGGATAAGATATTTCTAACACCGGCCCTAAGAAGGCAGCGATACCACGAAAATCAAACAGCGATACGGCAAAGGAAATGCCGGTTGTTAGTAATAACATTATGGGAAAGATATTACTTGGCATTTTAAAAAGTGAGCACAAATATCTGGCATAAATGTTATTCAAAGCAACGGCGGTTGTTAAGCACGAAAATATCATAATAACGCCAATGATAAATGAAGCTTTATCTCCCATCAGATGATTCGCAATGGTTGGCAAGATCAATTCCGGTGAAACAGAACCACTGATGGCTTGATAATGTGCCCCAAGATACGCAAATCCAAAATAGATTATCCCTAACAAACTTGCTCCAATAATGCTTGGCTTGAGGGCGGCCAACACTAAGGTACGATTATCAACATTTTCTCCCATTCTTTCTTGAATTTGCTTAAACATTAAAGAAGAAAAGAAGAAAGCCGCAAACAAATCCATGGTTTGATAGCCACGGAAGAATCCTTCAGAGAAGGCTTGTGTAGGTTGTAGCTGGCTTGCTGTTAAGGCTGGGGCATGGTAGATCCCTAAGCCAATGAGCACAATCAAACAGCCGATCAATAACGGCCCAATCCATTTACCCAGAAATGAAATGATCCAACGGTCTCGAAGACAAATAACGTAACACACAGCACAAAAAGCAAGACTGAACCACATTAGAGAAAGATCAGGTAATAAAGTGGTTACACCACCATGGGCAACGGTAATGCACCGTGGGACAACGCCAAAGGCACCTAATAAAGATAATGTGAATAAAGGCAAAGCAACTCGTGCGATTTTACCTGCTTGACCGAAGAAGTCTTCATAACTTCCACGATGTAGCTTAATTACGAATAAGCCTAGAAAAGGTAACAAGATCCCAGTGCAAAGCAAACCAAGAAAACCAAAGATCCACTGATCACCGGAATTTTGTCCGAGTTGCAGAGGGAATATTAAATTGCCGGAGCCGAAA
>CAYXVT010000047.1:9079-17581 GCA_964468105.1 Uncultured Candidatus Berkiella sp.
TATCGCAAACCCGTAAATAAGGGTAATAAAGTAGCGATTCATAGCTTCTTTCCTATTTTCTCAAAACTTTTATTAAATGGTGTTATTTAGTGATGATGTTAGGCCCGGCTGGGCACAATAACGGGTGAGCGGACAACAAATGTGCAGCTTTGGCTTTTGAAAGCACTGTTTGATTGGGCGTTATTTATAAAATACGTTTGCATGTAAGCAAATACCTAATGTCACAATAGATTTAAAACTACCATACAAACTAAGTTTAGATCAATTTTTATGGATAAGGTGTGACTATAATGGGATAAAATTAGCTGATAGGTGCATAATCAACATTTAAGCAGCCAATGACCTAACTAAGCGGGATTCTATCCAGTCTGTCCTGGTTCGTTTCAGACCATACTTATAATAAGTTGTTTGGCCAGGTGGAGTAGGTTATGGATCTTCAATTAAACAATAAATTAGCATTAGTTTCAGGCTCAACGGCTGGCATTGGTTTAGCGATAGCAAAGCAATTAGCACAAGAGCAGGCAACGGTTGTTATCAATGGGCGCACGCAAGAGCGAGTTGATAGCACGATGCAAGAGATAACCAAGGCCTTCCCAAAAGCGAAGTTAATTGGAGTGGCTCAAGATCTCAGCACGCCGGATGGGGTTGCAGCACTTATCAAGAAAGTGCCAGAGGTTGATATCCTCGTTAACAATGTTGGCATTTATGAAGTGAAGCCTTTTGTGGATATTTCAGATGATGATTGGTTACATATTTTTAATGTGAATGTGATGAGTGGGATCCGTTTAAGTCGTCATTATTTTTCAGGCATGTTAAAGAAAAATTGGGGACGCATTATTTTTATTTCAAGTGAGTCTGGCGTTCAGATCCCCTCAGAAATGATTCATTATGGTATGACAAAAACAGCGCAATTAGCGATTAGCAGAGGACTTGCAGAATTAGCGGCTGGCACAGGCGTTACGGTTAACTGTGTGTTGCCTGGTCCTACTCGCAGTGAAGGTGTTAATGAGTTTATTCAACATGCCGCTTCTGAAAAAAGAGTGACCCCAGAGGCGCTAGAAAAAGACTTTTTTATTAACATGCGACCCACTTCTTTAATTAAACGCTTTGCAACCACGGAAGAGGTTGCCTCAATGGTATGTTATTTATCAAGTCCACTTTCTTCTGCCACCACAGGTGCCGCAATCCGTGTGGATGGTGGTGTTGTGAAATCCATTACGTAGGCAATAGATTGAATTTTATGACATAGAAATGGTAATATCCGCCCCTTTTGGGGATTTGGAAATGATTGGTGAAGATCTTGCTAACGCTGTCGGAAATTTAGAAAAAGCTATTCACCAACTTTACCTTTATCATTCTGCAAATCCACGCTTTAGAGGCACAGAAGAAACTGTTGAAGATTTCCAGCTCTTATTAACTGCGGTCGCTGCAAAATTTAAGACTGAAACGGCAGGCTCTGCTGTAACAACTGCGACTCATGCTGTTGTAACACCAAAAGAAACTCCGCCGCTAGATGATAACCAATTAATCCTTTTCCTTGATTTTGATGGTGTTTGTTGGGTCGATCCAATGAATAAGACACACGAAAAATTGATTAGACTAAAAAGTGATCCCAAAATTGATGCTCTTATTAAGGAGCATTCATCACTATTGACAACTCAATATGATTTTAGAGTTGATGACCAAGGTGTACATGAATTTTTAAAAGCCGCTTGTTGGGATTCATTTCATATGCAACGGATCCGCTTGCTGTGTAATGAATTTAACGCGCGCATTGTTGTAAGTTCTAGTTGGAGAAATGAAAGATCTGTTAAACAACTTAAAAATCTTTTAGATTTATGGGGGCTAGGTAGCTATTATATTGGTAAAACAGCTGATAAAAATTTTACGCATTGTAGAACTAATTGTGTAAGGGGTTGGATAGCAAAAAACCCGAAGATTCGAAAGTTTCTCATTTTAGATGATCAATATGAACAAAATATGAAAAGAGATTTTCCTAATCACTATGTCAAATGCGACCCACTCAAAGGGTTTGATGAAGAAACATATCTAAAAGCCAGAAAAGTGGCCCAGAATCAAACATTATCAGAAACAAGTGCAAATGAAATAAAGCCCCCTAAGGTGACGATTCCTGCCATATTAAGTTTAAGACCAGGTGTTCCGTACAAATAGCCTTAATCAGGTCATTAACTTGATGCTGTCATAAAAAGATGTTAGTATCGCGAACTTTTCAAAGATATGGGCAGTAAAATTATGAAACTTGGAGTAGCAAGAAGATTTAGTGACAAAGGTGTTCCTGAATCTAGTGGATTTGATCAAGCGGACGCTTTGGCGACCTTAACAAGCCTCTTAAGTTTAAAAGCTCAGAAAACTACTCTAATTGATTCCCCGAAAGTAGTGATATTATCTAAACCAGTACCAGAAGAGAAAAAAGAAACTCTCGAAGATGTTGTTTTACAGAATGCATACGAAGAAGTTCTTACATACACACAAAAAAATATGCTGGTGATGAAATGTGCACAAGCTATTCATGAAGCGCATCAACAAAGAAAGATCCATGGCGATATTAACCTAAGCAATTTTGTTGTTAAAATTGAGGGGGAAAACATCAGTGTAAAACTCATTGGGTTTGATCCTACTTTTGTTTTACAACCTACCGAAACTTCTATAAAAACTCCAAAAAAACGAGGTACTGAAGGTTATATAGCACCTGAAGTGGCGGAAAAAGGATATTCTGTCAAATCAGATATTTATTCTTTTGGATGTATGCTAAAAGTGTTAGCCGAAAGTGGATTCGGTAATAGGTTTGAATTCTTAGCAAAGAGAATGTGTCTTAAACTGAACCTTATAAAAAATCCAGAAATTAGACAAAGCCTAGAAGACACCATTAAATTTTTAAATCAGAATGGATTTAAAACATTAAAAGATGATGGTAAGAGAATTGGCGAATATCGCCACAGGTGGGAACCCTCTGGAGAGGGAATGCGGTTTACTAATAAAAATATGTGAATGATCAGCATCATGCGTAATGGAACGATCCATTACGCATGGCGGTTATTATGTATTTTTCTTTATCAATCTAGCCACTGTTTCCGATGATTCAATCGGGAACACAGTTTCTAAATCCTTATTGCTCCCTAGCGCATTCAGATCAATACTTTCAATGCTATGGATAAGTTCATCCATAGGTAATTTCCCTGATATTTCTCTTGTGCGCAGTGCGTTAAATGTATGGCAAAAAGGTTTACTTGGTATCCCATAAAAGTCTGGCAGTACGGATTGTCCTTCTTGTAACATCCTTTGGGCTTTAATTAAATTAGCATAGGACGTTTTTTGTTTTCCCTCAGGATTGTTTGGTATTACAACATTTCGTTCGCCGACTTTTGAGAGATCAAAATAAAACGGCCGGTATAATTCTGCCATATTTACA
The DNA here is from genome assembly GCA_964468105.1 of Uncultured Candidatus Berkiella sp. Lineage (GTDB taxonomy): Bacteria > Pseudomonadota > Gammaproteobacteria > Berkiellales > Berkiellaceae > Berkiella. Next base: position 12,510 of record CAYXVT010000047.1, read on the forward strand.
TCAAATAAGGTGCGTTCGGCGGTCAATTGTTCAACAGCTTGCGCACGACGACAGGCCTGGGCAACATGCGTTTTTTGCTGTTCTAAATTAGGTTCTAATTGATCATTAGATCGAAAACCTGCAGCATATGCGATTGGTGCAAGGGTATTGGGACCATAAAAAACAACTTGTTCAAAACGACCAGGCATTTGTAGGCCAAGCTCAACCATAAACTGAAAATAGCTCAAAGAAGGCAACGTATGATCAAGATGGCCTTTCATGGTGACTATTAGAGAAGCTGGTTTAAAACCAATCACATGCCATTTTCCTGCGATATGATCTTTTAAATATGCAGTGGGTCCATTAGGGCACTCTTCCAGTTTATTTAACGTTAGTGGTGCAAAACGGCTATCCTCGCTCCATGCAGGATAAACTAAAGTGCACAATGATAAAGCTGGATTTTGAGATTGCATATCGACATGGACAAGATCTTTGCAGCGAAAAGTATCCGCTTGATGTTCAAAGTGAGCAATAATGTTTACTTGCTCTTGTGCTAAGGTAAAATGTCCAATCTTATACGGTAAAGGTTGACTTAATCTTACTTGTGCCCCAAACATGTGTAAACCCAATAGCATCGATTTAGTCATTGCTTCTTTATGGGCTCTTTTAATAGCATTAACCAGTATTTGCGCATTAACTAGCGTGTCGCGCCATTCTTTATCGAGATCGTCGAAAATTAGTTTTTGTACATCTGGTAAAAGCGATACGGATTGCTTTTCATTTTCAGCAATTACTTGCTTTAATCTTAATAAGTGAGAAACGTAATTTTCACATAAGAAAGTTAAGTTTTCATATATTTTTGCGACTTTATAATGCGTACTTAAATTGGTGAGAGGGATCTCAGCTATTTCTTTAAGTCTTCTTTTTATGAAATCTTGAAGGCAGCCGAAATGCCACATCATGATGTATTTTTCTTGAGTAAAAGTGTTGTGCAAAGGCGATTGATGCCTAAATTGGTCATCTAAGACTTCAATTTCACCGTCTTTATTAATCACTAACGCATTATGGAACGGAAAACGGGGTGTAAAATGATGTCTTAAGGTATTAGCATTTTTGAGAATGGTTTGATCACTGGGGGATTTGGCAGATTGCAACATGACAAGGGGGACCTACTACTGAAAAAAAGTAAGGCAGTATGATACCAAACAACGGCTTATATTTAAAGCTGACATAAATTGAATTTATAGGGTTTCCTGATGGTCTTATATCTAAAAGCCATAAAATATTAATGTATATACACGAATAGTGAAGGAGGATAGATGTTTAAATCTGGACCCACTCGAAGAGGCCCTCCCAAAATAACACTGCATGAAGCAGCCCTTGCAGGTGATGTAGCTACAATTAAACGTATTTTAAAAGAAGACAAAAGATCACTTGATTCATTTGATGACACAGGAAACACCGCATTACATCTTGCTGTGCAAGAAGGTCATTTCGGTGCGGTGCAGGAATTAGTATTACAAGGAGCAGAAGTAAATATTTATAATTATTATGGATTTCTACCATTGCAAGTCGCCTTTGAGAATAATGAAATAAAACAATTTTTATTGCAGCATGGTGCTTATATGCCTGGTCCTTTGACAGATTTGCATCTGGCAGCGGGTGCTGGTGATGATTCAGAGATCCGTAGAATATTACAAAAAGAGAGGTCACAATTGCAGGCTCTCGATTTTTTAGGACAAACACCTTTGCGAGCAGCAATCATTGGTGGTCATAGTGAGGCTGTTAAAACCTTAGTGGCATTTGGTGCCAAGTTAAATTTAGTCGATGCAGCCGGCTACCCGCCAATTTACTATGCAGCACAGTATCCTCAAATTGAGAAATGGCTTATATCTAAAGGCGCAACGCCGTGTGATAGTGATTTCATACCCATTGACTTAGGAAGAACAGAATTACATGATGCTGTTGGTGAAGGAGATGTAAGGAAAATTCGAAAACTGTTAAAACAAGATTTATCGTTAGTAAATGCAGTTGATAGAGAAGCACGAACGCCATTACATCTTGCATTGCTGTTACAGGAAAATGAAGCCGCCATCGAACTGATTAATAGCGGTGCGGATCTTAACTTGCAAGATGCCCAAGGGATGACACCACTTCATCAAGCCGTACTCAATGGTGATATCCTGATAGCCGGTGCGCTTTTAAAAAGGGGCGCCGATGTGAATGTTAGAGATTATTCTGGAGATTCAGCTACAGAAATGGCCGTTCGATCAGAAAATCAGGATATGGTAAACCTACTTCTGTCATTTAAACCCAAGTTGGATACCAATTATTCGTCGCAACAAAATATTGTTGAGATTGCAAAACAAGCAATGAAGCATACTCCTTTATCTAAAGATTTGAAAAAACAAATTGAAGTGCCAAAAAAGATTTTATATTCCATAGAGGAAATATTTAGAAAACAGCTATTAAATGAGCTAACTGTCGCTAAACAAAGCAATAAAAAAGTATTGATAATGTTGGGTGAAATACATGGCGATTTTAAAATATATCAAGTAGAGAAAATGATGATTCGCGTTGCTCGTGAACTTGGCTTTTCAACTCTGTTTGTCGAAGCGCCGTTGGAATTCGCCGAAGTGCCAATCGAGATAAAAGCCAGAGAAAAATATGGTATGGAATTGGTACCCGTTGACACTCATCCAGATAAAGAAAAGGTGAGTGTTCAGGAAAGAAATAAATACATTTCAAAAGAAATTTCAGCTAAAAATAAAGAAGGTCTACTTATTACAGGCTCAGATCATCTTTATGGATTGCTAGCAGATAGAAAAACAGCGATTGATTCCAACCAATTTCATATTATCCCTTTTAATTTAAGTAGTTTAATTGAAAGACAACTAGATACCGACGAGGCAAGGTTTTCGAGTGATAAGTCTTGCGTGATTCAAGTTGTTGAGTCTGCGGTATGCTTTTCACCTATTAAACCTGTTATTGACAGATGGAATAAAAGTAGCAAGGCCGCGCAATCTTCCTTGCGTGAAAAATCGCCAGTTAAAAAACGAGAGAGAACACCATTTCGAACGCTACAGGAATCAGACAAGCCCACGCCAGAATCAAAAGCTGAAATTAGACCTTATGTTAAAACCATGTTTAAGAATCAGTATGAGAGTTTAGAATTGAAATGGGCTTATCCTGAAGCTAAAACGCTAGAGAATATGTTTGCTAAAATTATTAAACACTTAAACTCAAAAGGTGTCATGTTATCTTCTGAACAGAAAGAGCTTTTGAAAGAATACATGGAAGAACTTGGTTCCAAGGACACTGTGCTTAAAATGAGACCAAAATAAGCAATTAAGATCGCCATTACATTAATGCAATGGCGAACAAAAAATTAACATTTTAGAATGAGAAACGAATACCTGCCATCAGTGAACTTGTACCAGGAAGAACATCTTCTTCTTTTTGGAATTCATGATTCACAGAGAGATTCAAGTTGGTGTTTTTGGTTATATTGTACCCTAAACCAACAACGGCTTTAGGAACAATTTCATCTGAGGTTATAGATCCAATGCGTACATTATCAAGAAAAAAGGGGTATTCTTGATCCACATAAGCGCCACCGGCTTTGGCAAAGATATCAAAGTTATGAGTTAAATACAGATCAATGACAGCTAATAGATCTAAGCTCCAACGTTTAGCGTCTACAGAAACCAACTCTTCATTTATGTTAATAGGATGATAGCCAGTAAATCCCGATTCTAATCCCACTTTGACACTTTCACTCAAATTCCACAGAAAACCGACTCCAACGCGACCGGTTACAGCGAGATCATCATCATTATCAATGAGATTGTCAAAAGGATCGTTGTTGCCATAGCCATAAACGCCAATTTGGCCGCTGATATAAGGTTCTGCTAATGCGTTATTGGTAAATAGAATGCTTGAGGCAAACAGAGGAATAAGAATTTTTATTGATTTTTTCATAGATACGACCTAATTTAATCATTTTTATTGGATACATCAGGTTCTATCCGTGAGTCTGACTTTGAGGGGAGTCTAGTCCCTTTATACAACATTCACAATATAAAGTTTTAAGCTCTGTGATTGGGGTAGCTTACATTAGCAAAACTAGATAACCGTATAAACGTCCAGTTTGCTGATAAAATATTTTAAAAGGGTTTTTATGACTCACCATTTTGCACCATACTCAATGTAATAATTGTCCTAAATCTAGCACCGATAGATAAGGAGCACTATGATCATTGATCTCATTCCCATTTGGGTTATTTTTCTCTCAACAATTTTTGTTGTGATGCTTTCAATAGAAATTGGTCACCGACTTGGTCATGACTCACGTCGCCGTTCTGAAGATGAAAAGGAATCTCCCGTCTCAGCTATGGCAGGCTCCGTGCTTGGTTTAACAGCTTTTATGTTAGCTTTTACCTTTGGTATGGTTACAACCCGTTATGATCATAAAAAAGAACTGGTTCGTGATGACGCAAATGCGATTAGGACAGTCTATTTACGAGCAGATTTCTTAACTCAAGAGGCTGATAGAGTTGAAGCAAAGAAATTACTCAAGCAATATTTAGACGAACGTTTAAATTTAGCCAATGCAAATAAATTAGATCGTGACATTATTAAAGCAGCTATGGCAAGTGCACTAAGTATTCAAAATAAACTATGGGTTATGGCTGTTTCAGAGGCTCATAAAGATTTGAATTCGGACATCGGTGGACTTTATATAGAAGCATTGAACGATCTCTTTAAAGTTCATGCAGTAAGGGTGGCTGTTGCCATTCAAACTCGGATCCCTTATGAAATTTGGTTAATGTTGTATTCTATTACCTTTCTGGGAATGATTGGTATTGGTTATCAATCGGGTATTGCCGCTTCAAAACGTTCAAAAGCTGGCCCCATGCTAGCTTTGTCCTTTGCGATGGTATTTACCCTGATCGTTGGTTTAGATCGTCCTAATAGTGGTATCGTCAGAGTCACACAGCAGCCCTTGATCGATGTTCAACAGTGGATAGAAAGGGGTCAGACCCTGATAGATCCCCATAACTTTTAGGCATACTGAGCCTCCTTTAGGAGGC
>CAYXVT010000048.1:0-17391 GCA_964468105.1 Uncultured Candidatus Berkiella sp.
ATGATCAACAAGTTGTTATTGAGAAACCTAAGGTTAAAGAATCTGCACAACCTACGTCGACAGCAACGGTCTCAATGGATGAACCCGCTATTAAGGCTCTTGTTTCTGATTTAAAAAATATTTTATCTAGGGATGAGAAGGATTCTGGAAGAGCTCATATTCTTGCTTGTAAAAATGAAATCGAAGGTCTTAGTTCGATCAAGTATGTTCTTGCGGATCTCGATAAGCTTTTAAGTGCCGAAGCTTTCCGACCAGGATTTTCGCCTGATGGGACATTGAAGATCTCTTCACAATTAGGGGGGGAGCTTCGAGGCGTTCTTCAAAAATTTTATACTGCGGTAAATGTTGATAATCCAAAGTTGGCAACTTTTGCGCAATCGTTGCCACCACCAATTCAATCTGTGCCGACGGGATCTGAATTGATGAAAAAAATACAATCAATGCCAGTGCCACCATCAACAACAACGCCTGTTACAGCAATATCTGACAAAGTGTCACAATCGAAATCGTTGCCACCACCTCCCTCACCAAAAGATCGAGCACCAATACCAATGCCGACTATTGTTGTAACGCCTGCGCCGTCAGAAAGTAAACCACTGGTTCCGACAACGGAAAAACAAACGGCTCTACCGACCACAGGTGATTTAACTTCTACTTCTGTGAAAGCTAAAGAAGATAAACGCTCTCATGGTGTAACGATAGCGGCTGATAAAGTTATAAAGGAGGGTGGTAGGGTGAGTGCTTTACGTGAGAAACATGAACAGTTAATAAAACAAAATGAGTCTGGTATATCAAAAAAACCTAAGCTTGGTGGACATGGAGGCGATAGCGATTAGCGATACTTAACGTTCTTCACCAAACCGATTAGCAATTAAGGTTTCAATGGCCAGTAAAGCATTTTCTTCATCTTCGCCATTGATTTGAATTTCGATCCAACTATGTTGGCTGGCGGCAAGCATCATCACACCCATAATACTTTTGCCATTGGCGGTTTGCCCATTACGACTAATGATAATTTCGCTGGCAAATTTAGCCGCCGTTTGCACCAATTTAGCTGCAGCGCGCGCATGCACACCGAGTTTGTTGATGATCTCAAGTTTTTTTCTAATCATTTTTAAAAATCCCCCGCCTTAAAGGCGGCCCCCTTTTCAAAGTGGGCTTTTGTCGCACTAGTGCGACCAACGCTTTTCAAAATGAGTGTCATTTGTTGGATTTCATCAATGTTAATCAATGACTACAACTCGTCTTTGTCTGGTTACTCTATCGTGGTGTTTTTTCTTGCCGGCTTGTAAATTCTGAGCTTCGATGATGCCGCGACCTGTAAGCGGTTCAAAAATACCTTCTTTACCACCACTAACCGCTTTTTTGGCAAGCTGTGATAATTCCAGGTGTGGATAATTTAAGATACGAAATAGCATGGGAAGATTAAGCCCCGTCACAACACGTATTGCAAACCCTTGTTGTTGTAATCCTTGGGCGACATTGCTTGGAGTCGATCCAAACATATCTGTTAATACTAATACACCGTTTCCAGCATCAAGCTTTCTTACTAAATAACCTGCTTTTGCTATGAGAAGATCAGGATCGGGATCACGGCTGACAGAGAGTTGAGAAATTTCAAGGGGAAGACATCCAAAAGTTCCAGACGCTACATTGAGTAACGCGCCTCCGATGCCACTGTGTGTAATTAATAATATGCCTACGCTCATAGTCTTATTTTAGATCTCTATGCCGAACTTGCACATTCATTTGTAGTTGGTGTGCTTTGTTGACTAGTTGTTCCGTTACATAGACGGACCGATGTTGGCCGCCTGTGCATCCTATCCCTACGGTAAGGTAACTACGATTATCTGCCTCGAACCGGGGGATCCAATTGTCTAAGAATCTAATGATATCTTCAACCATTTGTTTTACTTCTGGATATGATTGCAGGTAGTCAGCAACTGGCTTGTCGCAGCCCGTTAATGCTCTTAAGTCTGTTTGCCAATAGGGGTTAGGCAGACAACGTACATCAAATATAAAGTCGGCATCAGCTGGCATGCCATTTTTAAATCCAAAAGATTGAATAAGTAATTGTAAACGAGATGTATTTTCTCTTGCGACGCGATCTCTAATTAACCCACATAATTGATGTTGTGTTAGATGGCTAGTGTCTATGGTCATATCAGCCATGCTAGCAAGCGGTGCTAATAAAGCATGTTCGCGCTCAATGGCTTCTTGAAGAGAAACTTTATCGTTGGTTAAAGGATGACGACGTCTTGTCTCGCTAAAACGACGCAATAAACTTTTATGATCGGCATCAAGGTAAATAATTTCGCCATGCCAACCTGGTTGACGTAATTCTGAAATCACATCTTTTAGTACATGGACATCTGTTGGCAGGTTGCGGGCATCAATACTGACAGCCAGACGAGGATGGTCTTCCTGCAAGCGCGAGACAAGTCCTGGCAACATATCGACCGGAAGATTATCGACGCAGTAATAACCTAAATCTTCTAACACATGTAGTGATATTGTCTTTCCGGAGCCAGATCGCCCACTTACTATTACTAATCGCATTTTAGCAAAAGCTCAACCCTAGGTGATAATGGTGAAAACACTAATCGTACCGCGGTTTCTACCAAAATAGCCATATTCCTGCTGAAAACAAGAGAGATTGTTAAGTGGGGTATATCAATCCCAAGAATAGATTTAGTTTTTAAATTTGGCTGGATAACTCTTTCGTGTTCATTATCCTCATTTACACAGGCGTTGAACTCAATAATTAGATCTAAAGATTTGTCTGGCAGCACTGACTTTGGGCCAAAAAGAGAGGGGACATCCACGATGCCTAAGCCGCGGACTTCCAGAAGATTCTGTAGTGATTCTGGGCTACGTCCGACGATGATTGATTCTTTTTTAATAAAAATCGGCGCATCATCGCAGATAAGTTGATGCCCACGATCAAGCAGCGCTAAGGCACATTCGCTTTTACCACATCCAGAAGGGCCAACCAGTAATATGCCCTTGTTAAAGAGTCCTAAAAAGACACCATGTGACATTTCATGCGTTGATAAGTTTTTGATAGAGTTCTTCACGGTTTGTTGCTTGATATAAATTTCGACGAAAGGTTTCTTGGCGAAAGATTCTTGCAATAGTCGCTAATAATTCAAGATGTTGCTCTTGAGCCTCCATTGGGACAATCAGAGAAAACAGCATATCAACTTGGATATGATCCTCTGCATCAAAATCAATCCCTTTTTTTAAAAGAACAAAACAACCTAATGCTTGTTCTGTTTCATTCAGGCGACAGTGTGGAATGGCACAACCATGACCTATCGCCGTACTTCCAAGACGCTCGCGTTCAACTAAGCCGTCAAAAATATCATGTCCGGTTAGGCTTGGTACGCTTAAGCTAATTGTATCAGCAACGAATTCAAGCGCTTTCTTTTTGCTATGAACAATGGCTGCAGACACAGTACGATCTAAAGTTAAAATATCACGAATATGAATCATACAAAAAAGGTCTCAAGTTAAATGCCGACTTCCCGCGACTTGTACGCGGGAGCAAGCGTATCAATCATTTTTTTTTTTGGATCCCGCGCACAAGCCGCGGGACGTAGAAAAGGGAATGAGTGGGCACTTTTAAACTCTATCTTCGCCATCACCATGTTGTTTCATTTTTTCTTTGTGTTTTAAGACTTGTCGATCAAGCTTTTCCATCATTAAATCAATGGCTGCATACATATCTTCAGATTCAGCTTCAGCAAAAATTTCAGCTTTTGCAACATGGATGCGCGCTTCCGCTTTTTGTTGGAATTTTTTATCAACGTTTAACACCACATGGACGTTAGTAATGTTAGAAAATACGCGTTGGATTTTTTGCATTTTATTTGTGACATAGTCACGCAAAGCTGGAGTAATATCAACATGATGGCCAGTAATATTAATTTGCATTGTCTTTCCTTATATTTTGAATTGTTAAATTAATTGTTTACGTTCATTTGATGGTGGTATTGCCATACCTTCACGATATTTGGCCACTGTTCTTCTGGCAACTTGGATCCCAAGCTCAGCTAACATTTTGGATAATTTGCTATCGCTCAAAGGTTTATTGCGGTTTTCAGCTGCAATCAACTTTTTAATTAACGCTCGGATCGCCGTAGCAGAACATTCTCCACCTTCATCAGTGCCAACGTGGCTTGAGAAAAAATATTTTAATTCAAATGTTCCCCTAGGGGTATGTAAATATTTTTGTGTGGTTACTCTGGAAATGGTCGACTCATGCATTTCAAGCACTTCGGCAACATCATGCAAAATCAGCGGCTTCATCGCTTCTTCACCAAAATCTAAAAATCCTTGTTGTTGAGCCACAATACAGCGTGCGACTTTGAGCAACGTATCATTACGATTTTCAATACTTTTTAAAAACCATCGTGCTTCTTGTAATTGGGTTCTTAAAAATTGATTGTCTGCACTGGTATCACTTCTTTTAATTAAAGATGCATAATGACGATTAATTTGTAGATGAGGTGTACAAACTGGATTGAGCTCAACCTGCCATATGCCATGTTTTTTAAACGTATAAACATCAGGCACAATATATTCTGGAGCACGACCACCAACCTTAGTACCGGGTCTTGGATTTAAAGATTGGATACAATGAATGACTTCACGTAATTCATCTAGTGTTAATCCTAAACGTCTTCTTAGAGCAGGGTAATCGCGTTTCCCAAGTAATTCTAAGTGGAAACTAACAAGTTCTTTTGCTTTATTGCGCCATTTTAATGAAGGTAATTGATCAAGTTGCACTTTTAAACATTCGCTTAAACTTCTTGCACCAACCCCGACAGGATCAAAGCGTTGTATGCGATGTAAAACCGCTTCAACTTCTGTCTCTTCGACGTCACAAGCTTGTTTAACCGTTGTTACGATTTCCTCTAATGGGCATACTAAAAACCCATCTTCATTAATGGCATCTATAATTGTTGTTGCAATGAGTCGGTCACTATCACTAAAAGGAGTTAATTGCATTTGCCATAATAAATGATCTTGTAAAGAAGTTTGGTTGCCATTAAGCGTTTCAAGTTCATTGCCAGTGGATTCATGGTAACGAAATTGGTTTTTAGACAGAGACTGAAATTCCCATGAAAACCCATCGCCTTCATCGTCGGATTGTTCAGTATAATGTTGGGTTTGTGAATCTTGGATTTGGGCTTCGCTTGGCGGTTCATCAAACGAATTCTCTTGGGCAGGTGCCTCTGGGAGTTCTAACATTGAGTTAGTATCCAAAGCTTCCTGGATCTCAGTTTGTAGATCTACTGCGGATAATTGCAGTAAGCGAATTGCTTGCTGCAACTGAGGTGTCATCGTTAATTGATGGCCGATTCTTAACTGAAGCGATGGTTTCACAGCACGTGGCTCTTACTCTTTAGGCTCCGTTCTTCTAATTATCATAATGCAATTTTAGTTCCAATGCTTGAGAATTTAGTAGGGCGCAGTTAAAGAGTAAAACTTTCCCCAAGATAGACTTCACGAACATGCTGATTGGCTAGGATATCCTGTGGAGGGCCACAGGCAATGACTTTGCCCTCATTTACAATTGTTGCATGATGACAAATATCTAACGTTTCTCTGACGTTGTGATCAGTGATCAGAATACCAATCCCTTTCTTGGCTAAATGAGATATTTGAAGCTTTATATCATTAACAGAGATAGGATCGACGCCCGCAAATGGTTCATCCAGCAGAATAAATTTAGGATCGCAAGCTAAGGCTCTAGCAATCTCAACACGCCGCCGCTCACCACCAGATAAGCTGATCCCTAAAGCATTTTGCACCTGCGTTAAGTGGAATTCATTAAGTAATTCATCGGCCCTTTGTAAACGTTCAGTTTTAGTAAGATCTGAACGCGTTTCTAATATGGCAAGCACATTATCTTTGACGCTTAACTTTCTAAAAACGGAGGCTTCTTGGGGTAGGTACCCAATCCCCGCACGTGCACGACTATGCATGGGCATAAAAGTGAGATCTTGATTATTGAGTTTCACTTCACCACTGTCACATTGGATTAGGCCAACTATCATATAGAAACAGGTTGTTTTGCCAGCACCATTAGGTCCCAATAGGCCAACGACTTCGCCACCTTTCACCTGCAAAGAAACATCTTTCACGACTTGGCGTTTCTTATAAGATTTTTTTAAGTGGGAAACTGTCAGTATGTTCATATTTTGCTAACACGTGGTTGAATTGTAATTGTTGGTCGTTCTTGGCTTTTACGAGTAGCTGAAACTACTTGTTTGTCGAGTTGATAGCTTAGCATAGGGCCTTTGAATTTGTCTCTTTGATGATCCAACGTCGCCGAGCCTTCCAATACAATAAGTTGTTTATCTGGATAATAATAAATAACTTTGGCTGTGGCAAAAACGGGATCTGGATCGGATTCCATCGTTCCGGTAAAAGTTGCAGGTGTCCCAGTCGCAATGATGACGGTGAGATTACCTTTTGTATCTTTTTTTATTGATAATTTATCAGCATGCAAAACATGAGGCCCTTGCGTCATAATGACATTACCAACATGAGACGCTTGGCGGCTTAATTGCTCAAAAGTAGCACTATCTGATTGAATTTGAATGGGGGCATTATTATCGAAACGAGGTATCAACGCATTCACTTTGTTACAAAAAAGGAAGAACATAATAAAAAAAGAGTTTTTTATTATGGAAGTACAGGTTGAATTAGGCTTTTGGTGTGACATAGTGGGATTTCACATTTTTTAATAATTCAATGGTGTGTTCTTTTAAATTGGCATTCATGCCAATGGCATGTATTTCAACGCCGTTTCCATTCACTACTACCGGATCGCTAGTCTGTGCGAGTGAGGTTTGAGGATAAAATACCATATGTTGAGTTTTGAGATCCCAAGGATGTTTGTCAGGGTTCATGTGAACAACATTCACGTTTTCTGACAACTGCAACTTTTCTAGTTTACCATTCATTTGGGTTTGGAAACTTTGACCTTTTAAAGCGGCAATATCCCAAGTCCCACCATCTGCATGATAAAGTGTTAATTTTGGAGCTAGTAGTTGGCTAGTTGTTTGTCCTTGGTAATGGCACCAAGATCTCATTGTTACTTCTTGGATTAAGCGGCCTTCTTTATCAAAGCGCATGGCTTTGATGTCATTCATAGATTGTTCAACAATAAGATCAGATTTTGGCGCAAGGCTTAGTATGGGCTGGCGTTTTGAAGAAATGAATATGATGGTTAAAGCAAGCAATAAAAATAGTGCTAAATAGGAACGTAGCGATATTTTCATTAAAAAACCTTGCACTAGAGTACTCCATGACGAAGTAAATCATGCATGTTTAATGCACCAAGCAATTTTCGATGTTTATCAACAACAAAGAGTCCATTGATTTTATAAGTCTCCATGATGCGTAGAGCTTCAGCAGCGAGAATGCCTTTTTCTATGACACGGCCGCCTTTGGTCATCACTTGTGTGATCACCGATGAATGAATATCAACATTGCTCTCAAATGCTCTTCTTAAATCACCATCGGTAAATAAACCAACAAGCGCATGACTATTGTCTAAAACAGCCGTCATTCCTAAACGACAACGTGTCATCTCCATTAATGCTTCTTTAAGAGAGGCCGTGTGCATCACAAACGGAATATCTTCACCTGTGTGCATAATATCGTCAATTTTTAATAAGAGGCGCCGACCTAATTTGCCACCAGGATGTGAGAGTGCAAAATCTTCTGAACTAAAGCCCCTGGCATCTAATAAAGCAATCGCTAAAGCATCACCCATTACCAGTGTTGCTGTGGTGCTAGAGGTGGGAGCAAGACCCAGCGCACAAGCTTCCTTTTCAACACTCACGTCTAAATTCGCCGAAGCACATTTTGCTAAAGTTGAACGTGGATTCCCGGTTAAGGTAATAAGGGGAACCCCTAAGCGTTTGATGAGTGGCAAAATGGTTAAAATTTCTTCTGTTTCACCAGAATTGGAAATGGCGATGACCGTATCAATTTCGGTAATCATACCCATATCGCCATGGCTTGCTTCACCTGGGTGAACAAAAATGGCAGGGCTACCGGTGCTGGCTAAGGTGGCTGCAATTTTGCGTCCGATATGTCCTGATTTGCCCATACCAATCACGACAATTCGACCTTTGCTCTGAACACAGTTTAACAGCAAGTTACATGCGCAACTAAATTCTTTTGCAATACGCTCAGAGAGGGCCCTAATGGCTTGCATCTCAATTTCAACCACTTTCTTGCCTTGGGCAATAAATTTTTCATGTAAGGCGAGCTCAGTCGTCATCACGGTATCTTATATATTTGTTTTCTTAGTTTTCTTACACATATTGTGTTCGCTAATTGGAAATATAGCATTTGTTGACCAAAAATGAACCTATAAGAATAGGAAAAGATTAAGAGGTTCTGTGTTAAAATGGCAATCCACTGTTATGTTTAATATTGAAACCAGGTAGACTCGACGAAATATCATGACGTTACTAACTCAGAAAAATAGCGTTGAAATTCGGGGCTTAACTTTTGGTTGGGGCACGAACAGTCATAGGCGCGTTATCTTTGATAACGTGGATATTGACGTCCCAATGGGAAAGGTAACTGCCATTATGGGCCCTAGTGGTAGTGGTAAAACTACATTGCTTCGGCTAATTGGTGGTCAGTTAGCACCTGATGAAGGTAAAATTTTAGTAAACGGTTTAAATGTTCCTGACTTGAATCGGGGCGAACTTTATCGAGTTCGGCGTCAAATGGGCATGTTGTTTCAAAGTGGTGCCTTATTTTCAGATTTATCCGTTTTTGAAAATGTCGCTTTTCCGCTCAGAGAGCACACAAAGTTATCCGAAGATCTTATTCATGATATTGTCTTGATGAAGTTGCAAGCCGTGGGATTACGAGGGGCTAGAGACTTAATGCCCTGCGAATTGTCTGGGGGTATGCAACGACGAGCAGCTTTGGCACGTACAATTGCATTAGATCCGACATTAATCATGTATGATGAGCCCTTTGCTGGCCAAGATCCTATTTCTATGGGGGTTTTGGTAAAATTAATTAAATTGCTCAATGATGCTTTGGGCTTAACCAGCATTGTTGTGTCACATGATGTAATAGAAACTGCCAGCATTGCGGATTTTATTTACGTGATAGCAGAGGGCAAAGTAGTAGGACATGGTACGCCAGAACAAATTAGAGAGCATCCCTCAAATTGGGTGCGGCAATTTATGCAAGGTTTACCTGATGGTCCAGTACCTTTCCATTATCCAGCACAAAACTATCTTAGTGATCTCATTGGAGGATAGAGCTTGATCCAACGAGTGCAAGCCCTGGGACATGGCATTTTAAAATTTTTGGAAACAGCCGGAAGAACTGTCTTTTTCTTAGGGCAATCCATTATTGGTTGGCCCTCATTGAAAGGTTTTTCATTGCTCATTCCCCAGCTTTTTATGGTGGGTGTGATGTCGATGATCATCATGGTGGTATCAGGTTTGTTTATTGGAATGGTGTTAGGGTTCCAAGGTTATACCATTTTAGTGAAATTTGGCGCCGAGCAAGCCTTAGGCCAATTGATAGCATTGAGTTTAGTTAGAGAGCTTGGTCCTGTGGTGGGCGCTTTGTTATTTGCAGGTAGAGCAGGTTCTGCTTTAACGGCTGAAATTGGATTAATGAAAGCGACCGAACAATTGTCGAGTATGGAAATGATGGGCGTAGATCCTTTACAGCGCATCATTGCTCCCCGTTTTTGGGCAGGACAAATATCTTTGCCTATACTTGCGCTAATATTCAGCTGTGTTGCTATCTTTGGTGGCCATATGGTTGGAGTGCAATGGTTAGGGGTTGATAATGGTGCTTTTTGGGCTAATATGCAGACTTCAGTTAATTTTCATGAAGATGTGGTCAATGGGATTATAAAAAGCATTGTCTTTGGTACGGTGGTAACTTGGATAGCTATTTACCAAGGTTATGTTTGTCCGCCGACTTCTGAGGGCATTAGCCGTGCCACAACTCGAACGGTGGTATTTTCTTCATTGGCGATTTTGGGGCTTGATTTCTTGCTAACAGCAATGATGTTTGGAGGAGTGTACTGATGCAAAAACGGACGATCGAAATCGCCGTTGGACTATTCTTTCTCTTGGGAATTGCCGCTTTTATGATGATGGCAGTCAAGGTTAGTGGTCTTAGTGAAATATATGTAGCCGATGGCTATACTCTGACCGCAGAATTTGAGAATGTGGGAGGATTAAAACCAAGGGCTCGGGTCAGTATCGCTGGCGTGGCTGTTGGTCGAGTTGTTTCAATTGAGTTTAACGACAAAAAATATTTAGCCGAAGTTAAAATGATAATTGATGAGTCAGTTAATAATTTACCTGACGATACAACGGCAAGCATTTTAACCTCAGGATTATTGGGTGATAATTACATTGGTTTGAATCCGGGATTCAGTAATCAATTCCTCAAAGCAAACGGCCAAATTCCATTAGAAAATACTAACAAGGCCGTGGTTTTAGAAGAATTAGTGTCTAAATTTTTCTCAAGCCAAGCAAGCGGTTTAAAATAACACTGCTGCATTAAGGGTTATATTATGCGTTCAATTGTTTCATCACTTATCTTTGCGTTTATGACATTGTTGTTGAGTGCGCAAGCATTCGCTGCTGTAGAAGAGCCTGATGTCATGCTCAAACGCATTACAAATGAGATGATTTCTGCTCTGCGCAGTGATGATAAAGAGCTTCATGAAAACCCTTCTAAGATTTACCCTATCATCGATAAAATTTTAGTTCCTCATATTGACTGGTTAGCCATGTCACGATGGGTTGTGGGACGAAGTGCCTGGGATGGTGCATCAGATGCTCAACGCACTCGCTTTACTAAAGAATTTAGAGATTTATTAATTCGAACCTATGCCAGCACGCTCAGGGCTTATAATAATCAAACGATTGAATACTTACCTATCCGCGGCGGTACGGAAGGAAAAAACCGTGTCTTAGTGGCAAGTCTTATCCGCGAATCCGGTAGAGAACCTATTAAAGTGACTTATCGGTTGACGAGTCAAGGTGAGAAGTGGCAAGTCTATGACATCAGTATTGAAGGCGTGAGTTTACTAAAAGGGTTTCAATCCCAGTTTGCTCAAGAGATCCAACAAAAAGGGATTGATGCCTTAATTGATCGTTTACACCACCATAATGAAAAGCCACTGCGGTGAATACCATTAGCATCAGCGTAAAAAATAATGAGATGTTTATTACTGGTGATTTAACCCAGGACACAGTGATGTCTGCGTTGGCACAAAGTATAAAATTGTTAGCAAGAGATTCTCATTACAAAGTGAACCTAAGTGCTGTTGGTCGTTGTGATAGCGCTAGCCTTGCTTTTTTAACGGCACTCATGCGCGAGGGTAAAAGTAAAGGAACTCAATTACAATTTAACCATTTGCCAATGCAAATGCTTCAGATAGGTAAGGTTAGCGGTTTAATCGATATATTGCCAATAGCAGAAAGTTAACCTATGTATCTTATCTACTGCTTGTTGATCTGGGTTTTTGTTTATGGTTTACCAGCACTTGCCATCTATCCACAATTAATTAGTAGTCCTCGAACCGCATTTGCTATTCCCATTCTGAGTGTTTTTGTCATTTACGCACTTTCTAGTTTTTGTATCTATTTTGGTTTTTTAACAACCCCCATCGCTAGCATTATTGCGTTAACATTGGCCGGTATCGCTATTTGGCGTATTAAAAAAACGATTGAAAATTCACCCTTTACTTGGTCAAGCCAAGATGCCTTTATTTATATTTTCCATGGCATATTATTGTTTCCTTATTTTATCAAATTAGGTACGCATGCATTTGAACGCGGCGATGAAATTTATAGTTGGAATTTTTGGGCTATTCAGCATTATTTTCTAGAGCCTATCGATTTCTCACATACCGCTGCACCTTACCCACAACTGTTTCCAAAAATTCTCGCTTTTTGTTACCACATTGTTGGTGACTTAGAATTACAGCTTCCTGTAAGAGCAACCCTCGTGATTTTTCCATGGGCCATGTTAACGGCGATTGCAATGGCATACCGACAACGCATGGCAGCGCACTTAGGCACTTATTTGGTGTTGTTGCTTTATGTGCTCTCATTTGTTGGCCTGGAACAATTTTTTGATGATGGTTATGCCGATCCGGTGATGAGTAGCTGCTTATTGGTTTCAGTCGCTTTGTTTTGGCAAAGCCAACAAAAACCAGCGTTTCATATTAGCCCGTTATTGTTGGCTTTTTGGTCTGTGATTTGCGGGATAACGGCAGCGCATGCTAAACAGCCTGGTCTATTATGGGTCTTATTCTCCTTACCAGTTCTGTTATGGTTTTCTGTTAAAACCCACTCGAAGATGCCTTATCGTTTGCTCAGTGCGCTGTTAATTGTGGGTGGCCTTACTTGGGTGTTAGGAGAAGGGCGCGAATTTCACCATAACTATGGTGTGTTAGGGTTATCCATCGCCGATAGAGATATGTTTTCACAGTTATGGTTTTCGATTAATAAATATTTTATTCGTCAACCCTTTCTCTTTTTATTATTTTTACTAGCTTGGATTAGTTGTCGCACCGATAAAACCTTACGCAACATGGTGGTTATATTTATGATCCCCAGTATGCTGTGTTGGTTTTTATTTGGTGCTTATCATTTACGCTTAGGACAACATCTTATTGCCTTCGCCTTCTTTGTTATTGCTGCCAGTGGTTACGCACTTCCAGCTAAAATAACCAATTGGGAAGGGTGGCAACGTTTTTGGAACTGGTTGGCTTTGCGTCAAAAACAATGTTTTATTGGTATCGTTAGTGTCAGTGTGGTGATGGGCGGCCTTTTGTTTGTTCAAGGTGCATTGGTAGAAAAAGGCAGCATTAGTTTATATTCGGGTGGCAGACTGAGTTTGCAACGTTATTTTGGTAAAGACGCCGATTTTATTTATACAACGATTTATTCTGATCCACAGGCATTGCTTTGGGTGCCTACGCGTTATATCTATGGTTTGTTCTATAAACATACTCAACTGACGACACCAGATTATCCACAAGACAAAGAAAAATATGAAAAGGCTGATTTGGTTATTGAATTCCAACGAAAAACGCCTGATTATGCCTTTACTGTCAGCCCAGCTGTTATTGATGGACCAGCATCACAAATTTTATCTGATGTCATAAGCGAATGCCCAAATGCTT
The DNA here is from genome assembly GCA_964468105.1 of Uncultured Candidatus Berkiella sp. Lineage (GTDB taxonomy): Bacteria > Pseudomonadota > Gammaproteobacteria > Berkiellales > Berkiellaceae > Berkiella. Next base: position 13,217 of record CAYXVT010000048.1, read on the forward strand.
TCGATAAAGTAGCATCATCTCCAAACAGGTTTAGTTTTGTAACTTATAAAATAAATAAGACTCTATTATTAGAGGATCCTTGTTTACTGAACTTGGCAAAGGGAAATGAGCTAGAGAAAAAAGATGATATACTGGCAGCAGAAAGACTGAACGAAAGTGAACCGAGCTAAGAGAATCATGCAACCAGATGAAATCAAAAAAATGATTGAAAGTAACATACCGGACTCACAGGTGAGTGTTACTGGAGATGGCAGGCATTTTGAGGCAATGGTTATAGCCTCGATTTTTGAAGGTATGGGTTTGCTTGCCAGGCAACGATTAGTTTATAGCGCATTAGGTAACAACATTCACAATGGCAATATTCATGCTTTATCCATTAAAGCAAAAACACCTAGTGAATCGATATGAGAAACAATAAAATCTATGGATAAGCACTTAATTACTGGGGGAGCTCCCCTACAAGGCGAAGTAAGAATTTCAGGCGCTAAAAATAGTGTCCTTCCCATCTTAGCGGGATGCTTACTGACCGATCATCCGGTGACCATCAAAAACGTACCACATTTAAATGATGTGACTACCACAATGAAATTGCTTGGCCAAATGGGAGCCAATTTAACAATTTCAGAAGGTCTCACCATTGAGGTAGAAGCGGGGCAAGTAAATCAGCCTTATGCTCCCTATGAATTAGTACGCACAATGCGTGCTTCTATCTTAGTTTTAGGTCCATTGCTTGCCAAACATGGTCGAGCATCCGTTTCTTTACCTGGCGGTTGTGCGATTGGCCCACGCCCTGTCGATTTTCATGTCGAAGGTTTGCGGCAAATGGGAGCCGATATAACAGTCGAAGCAGGTTATATTCAAGCGCAAGCACCTGGTGGTTTAAAAGGTGCACATCTAAGCTTTAATATTGTTTCTGTGACCGGTACTGAAAATTTGATGATGGCAGCTGTGCTTGCAAAAGGGACTACCGTTATCGAAAATGCAGCGCGCGAACCTGAAGTACAAGATTTGGCAAATTTTCTCAATTGCTTAGGCGCTAAAATTTCTGGGCACGGAACGTCAACAATTATTATTGAAGGCGTACAAAGCTTAACCGGCGGAACATATACTGTTCTACCCGATCGGGTTGAAACAGGCACTTACCTAGTCGCTGCTGCCATGACCGGTGGTCGTATCATAACCAAGTCCACACGCGGCAATTTATTAGAAGCAGTGTTACATAAATTAGAAGAAGCTGGAGCAGACATTGCTACAGGCGAAGATTGGATAAGTCTTGATATGCACGGCAATCGTCCAAGAGCGGTGGATATTTGCACGGCGCCATTTCCTGGATTCCCAACCGACATGCAAGCGCAATTTATGGCTTTAAACACCGTCGCCATTGGTACAGGCACATTAACAGAAACCGTTTTTGAAAATCGCTTTATGCATGCACATGAACTTAGAAGAATGGGTGCTAATATTCAATTAAATGGCAATACCGCGATTATTGAAGGCATTCCCCACTTAACTGGTGCGCCAGTAATGGCAACCGATCTGCGCGCTTCAGCGAGTTTAGTGTTAGCAGGTCTTGTGGCCAAAGGTACCACCACAGTCGATAGAATTTATCATATCGACAGAGGCTATGAGTGCATCGAGGAAAAGCTTTCGCAATTGGGCGCAACCATTAAGCGTGTTGCTGCTTAATCTCTTTTTAGGGCCTGCCTGCCGAAGCTTCTGAGCGTAGGCAGGTGAGGGTCGTTTAGAGGAATTTATTATAAATATTCCAACCTCTTTTCCAGAAAACGAAACAACCTTCCTCATTGATGGCCCATCAGGTCATTTAGAGCTCTTAACACTTGCTGCAAAAGAAAAAGCGAAAGGGGTGGCTATCATATGCCACCCTCATCCACTTCATCTTGGTACTATGCACAATAAAGTGGTGACAACTCTCGCTAAAGCTTTTCATGAGTTGGGGTTACATACCGTTCGTTTTAATTATCGTGGCGTGGGAAAGAGTGAAGGTCAATTTGGCAATTCCATTGGCGAAATTGCCGATCTTGATGCCGTTATCAATTGGACAAATTCAGTATTAGAATCACCTTTGTGGTTAGCAGGTTTTTCTTTTGGCGCTTTTATTGCCGCATCAGCTGCTGCCACTCATCGTTGCGAACAACTTTATACCGTGGCGCCGGCTGTAACCAATCAACCCTTTAGTGAATTGCCTTTAATAAACGCTCCTTGGGAAGTTGTGGTCAGTGAAAAAGATGAAGTGATATCACCAGAGTTAGTTTATCAATGGTTTGATGCACATTTATTGCGTCAACCCAATATGACGCTTCACAAAGTACACGATGCATCCCATTTTTTTCATGGAAAATTAATTGAATTACGCACGCTTGTTCAAGAGACAGTGGTGGGACTTTAGGAATGACCCCACTTCAACGTTATCAAAGCTATTGTCTAAGTGGAAAAATCACAGAAGAAGCAGCTCAGCAAAGCGTGGTGTTGCGTTTAGAAAAATTATATCAGGCTTTGCTTTCTCAAAACGATTATTTGTCGCTGGTCAAAAGTAGTTTATTTCGCAGCCTAGGTTTAAGGCAAGTGCCGGTGAAAGGCCTTTATTTATGGGGCGGAGTTGGTCGTGGCAAAACCTTCTTAATGGATTTGTTTTATAATGCTCTGCCTTTTCCACAAAAAAAACGACTTCACTTTCATCGTTTTATGTTTTTCGTGCATCAAGCTTTGCAAAAACATCAAGGTGAAAAAGATCCTTTAAAAGTCATTGCCAGTGAATTTGCTTCTCAACATCAAGTTTTATGCTTTGATGAATTTTATGTCACAGATATCGCCGACGCGATGATTTTAGCGGAACTGTTTTCTCATTTATTTCACCAAGGCGTTACCTTGGTAGCGACCTCAAATTTGGCGCCTTCATTACTATATGAAAATGGATTGCAACGAGATAAATTTTTACCCACCATCGATTTGATCAATCAACACACGCAAGTTGTTGAGATTGGGGGTGATGTTGATTATCGACTGAAGGGTTTAGCGCATACTAAATTATACCATTATCCTTTAGATGAGCGGGCCGAGAAAAGTCTTATCGATTATTTTATGCACTTAGCCCCCATGGATGGTATTGCTCATAAAGTATTAACCATCACAGACAGACATTTACCAACGCGTTATTGTGCAGAAAATGTGGTTTGGTTTAGTTTTGATGATCTTTGTGATACGGCGCGCAGCACGATTGATTACATCGAAATTGCACATTGTTTTAAAACCGTCTTTATCAGCGGTGTTAAAGTGATGGGAACATCAAAAGAAGATGTCGCTTTGCGTTTTATTGCGTTAGTCGATGAATTTTATGAACGACATGTCACTTTAATTCTCTCTGCTGAAGTTCCCTTAAATGAACTTTATCAAGGGCAACGTCATATGTTTGAATTTCAAAGAACCTTCAGCAGATTAACAGAAATGCAGACGCCTTCTTATTTAGCAAAACCGCATTTGCTTTAAATCACATTAGCGTTTTTTGTGTGGTAAAAAATTATAGAAATGATATTTTTCCAGAAAAATTCAGCATTTTTTTAATTAATGATTGACCTTGCCCTCAAGAATTTGTATTGTTACTGACTTTAATGAGGAGTTAATCATGCGTGAATTATCTAAGTATGAACAGAATCTAATTGCTGGTGGAGAGACGTTTACTGAATTCCATTCTTTTATAATCGAAGACACAGTTAATAAGCATTACAATAATTTAGTAGATTCTGGGCTTTCGCCTCTCATGGTCAATTCCCTTTATTATCTTAATTATGGTATTTATACGGCACTAGCGATTCCTATATACGGCACTTATGTTGTTTGTTCAACCGTTATTGATGGCTATAACGCTGTTGGAGCTGCTCTTTTTGCTCCTTTGGCTAAGAAGTAATTAAGATTTGGGAACCCCGGAGAGGGGGACTAACCCCTCCCGCTCACTCCTCTATTGTAAATGCGAATAATTATCATTAATATTACACCATACTTGTCCAATTGAGAGAAAGTCCACATGCTAACTTTGAATGCTGTTCCAGTAGGCCAGCAAGTTCGCATGAAAGGGTTTTGTCAGCAATCTTTAAGCTTTCGCCATAAATTACTGGCCATGGGGGTGACTCCAGGTGTGCTGATGACCATTGTGCGAATTG
>CAYXVT010000049.1:0-8575 GCA_964468105.1 Uncultured Candidatus Berkiella sp.
ATTAGTGCCATTGGCGGTACACTTAGCGCAAGCAACAGGTGGTGATCCTCGCGCTTTTGCTTTAATGGTTGCCGTTGCCACATCCAATTCATTCGTTCTGCCAACTCATCAAGCAAATGCGCTTATCAGTATGCCGGGTCACTATAAAATTAGTGATTTTTTAAGAGCCGGTGGGTTAATGTCATTTCTTTATTTATTTGTCGTTATGATTATGATTCATCTATTGTTTTAAGCTGAATATGTGGTAGCTTTTCATATCAACACTCCCATCTCGAATAGACACGATGTACGATTTTCTTTTCAATAATAATATTTCGCAGGTCTTGAATATCCCCAGGGGTGTTAAACGCTCTGAAGGGCAACCAGAGAAAAGTCGTAAAAGTGTTTGGGAACACAAAGCCATTTTTAGCTTCTAACACATATTTCACTTGCTCCCACGCCATATGGCCTTGGCGCAAACCTTTGCCGGACCATACAATGCCATTGAGAGAGATTTCGATAGTAATAGGTTTGCTTAATACCAGTGAGCGCTTCATCCGCTGGTATAAAAGCCATTCATTGAAAGGGCGTCTTCCAAATAACCACAAAAAACAAATTGTAGCGGCTAACCACTGATTAGGTAATAAGCCTTTAAACATAATAAGCGTAACAAAGAAAATAGCCAAAAAAATGGCCGCAAAAACATTAATAAATCCAACGGTATACAATAAGAATGGTTTTTTTTCTGCAAAAAGCGAACTGGCTCTGGTCAATTCTTTTGCATTGGGCTGGTATTCAATTTTGATGTTCATGGGTTTAGTCACTTTCTAAAAATAATTCAACGACATTATTTAAAAATCGATATCCTAATGGGGTTGTGCAGATTTTATCAGTGTTGCGTTCAATCCAACCTTTTTGCTCGGCTATCAATAATTTTGGCTTTATCACATCAGCATGGAGACCTGTACGCTCACTAAACAGATGCTTGGAAACACCTTGTTTTAATCTGAGTGTATTCAGCATAAATTCAAAGGCAAGTTGGCTTTTTGGAATAACTTGTTCTTGCTGCACAAATCCTTGTTTAATATCCATATATTGCTTAGGGTGTCGATGATGATGTAAACGAGTTATTTCTTTAGCGCTACATTCTGTTATTTTAGCATGACTACCAGCGCCTATCGCAACATAGTCGCCAAATTCCCAGTAATTAACATTATGCTTGCACGGAATATTTTTAGAATAAGCAGACACTTCATATTGTTGATATCCATTTTCTGCCAGCAACGATTGGCCAGCTTCATGAAGTGCTATGATATCATCGTCTTGTGGTAACTTGGGCGGCTGATGCCAAAAGGGTGTATTGGGTTCTAGTGTGAGCTCATACCACGAAATATGTGAAGGGTTTTGTGCAATGGCTTGGCTCAAATCACAGAGGCCTTGGGCATGAGTTTGTTCAGGTAAACCAAACATCAGATCGAGATTAAAATTTGTGAAGCCTGCATTTCTAACACAAGCAATCGCTTGTAAGGCTTCTTCAGCTCCATGTATACGCCCAAGAATTTTGAGGTGTTTATCATTAAAACTTTGAATACCTAAAGATAAGCGATTGATGCCAATTTCTCGATAATCTTTAAATCGTTGTTGTTCAACAGTTCCTGGATTGGCTTCTAAGGTAATTTCAGCGTCATATGTAAGAGTACAACGCGCTCTTATCCCTTCAAATAGCCGATTCAAAGCTTCACCTGAAAATAAACTTGGCGTACCACCGCCCATAAAGATACTGATAAGTCGACGGCCCCAAATGCGTGGTAATAATTGTTCAAGGTTGAGTAATAAAGTATCAATATATTCTTGTTCAGGAAGTGTTGTGCCTAAGGCGTGACTATTAAAATCACAATAAGGACATTTTTTCACGCACCATGGAAAATGAATATAGAGTGATAAAGGGATTGTTTCATTCATAATAATTTAAATTGTTTAACAAATTCAGCGAGTGCTTTGGCACGATGGCTAAGAGAATTCTTTTGTTGTGAAGAAAGCTGTGCAACACTGCAACCTAAAGCTGGAATATAAAAAACAGGATCATAACCAAAACCATTGTTTCCTATGGGTTCTTGTAAAATCTCCCCGTCCCATTGTGCGCAGGCTATAAGGGGAACGGGATCTTGATAATGCCGCACATAAACTATGGCACAATGAAAACGTGCAGTACGGTTCTCTTTAGAATGCATGGAAGCAAGGAGTTTTTTGATATTATCCTGATCGTTTGCATTGATCCCTGCAAAACGTGCAGAAAATATGCCAGGAGCACCATCTAGTGCATCAACAGCAAGGCCTGAATCATCTGCAAGCGCGGGTAATTGACTATATTGAGCAGCATGTCGAGCTTTTAAAATTGCGTTTTCGACAAAGCTTAGTCCCGTTTCCTCGATTGATGGAACATCAAAGTCTGATTGGGGAATGAGAGTGATATCCAGACTTGTTAAACTGGATTGGATTTCTTTGAGCTTACCTTGATTGGCTGTGGCTAAAACAATTTTCATTTTACAACTCTAAACGTTATTGTCAAAAAAAGACTGAATAAGACTTGCAACTTCTTTAGGCGAATCAAGGTGCACATGATGTTGACCTGGCAGATGAAATATCTCCCCATTTTTAATGGCTTTCAATTGGTGCTGAATAAGCTCAGTAGGAAAAGGATAGCCATTATCAGGTCTAATGATGCCAACGGAACAAGTAATCTCTTGCAAAAATGCCAAAACTTGTTCTTCTGTGAAATGAAGGATCGTGGGCATTAACAATCGTGGATCTGTTCTCCAGGTCCATTCACCATCGTTGAGTTGCTTTAATCCACGTTCAACTAATAATCGTCCTGAAGATTCCTTCATCGGATTTACTTTTAATCTCGCTTGTAGCGCATCCTCTAATGTTGGATAAAGAGGAGGTGTTTTGTTGGGCTTTGCAGCTAATTCTTCAACAAATTTTCTAAACTGCATGGGCGCATGGCGCGCAGGAAAAGTAATCGGACCTAATGCATCAATTAACACAGCCCACCGTATACGGGAAGGAATGCTCCCAGCAATCAGCGTGCTGAGACAGGCGCCTAAAGAATGTCCAAGTAAGGCAAAACGTTCCCATCCCAGATGATTAGCGACTTGTATGGCAATTGCTGCAACATCAATCATGTGGATAAAAGAGCCTGCCGCTTGATGTTCGGATAGTCCATGTCCAGGTAGATCGATTGCAACGATATGGCATTGGTCTAGTAAGGGTGCAAGGCGATCAAAAGAAGCCGCATTATCTAACCAACCATGTAACGCTAAAGTGGGTATTCCGTTTTCATGGTTCCATACTTTAGCAGCAATTTTTTGCCCTTTGAGATGAATGGTGGTTTCGTGTGACACAGATTAGGTATCCTTAGTAATCAGCGCAATCCAAATTGAAAACCAACTTGTGTTATTGGATCAGCGATAAGGATTTTCATCAATTGTAAACCAATCATAACGGGTATAGGCGTGATATCAAATCCTGCAATGGGAGGGATCATTCTTCGCATTGGACGCATTAAAGGTTCGGTGAGTCGCATGATAATAGGGGCCAAGGGAGAATGTGACAATGGGGCTACCCAGCTTAAAATAACGCTCATCATGATGGCATAGAAAAATAAATTAATTGTCAGAGCAAATATTTCACCAACAGACCAAATTAACAATCCTGCCGGAGCGGGGAGTTTGTGAAGACTGATAAACATCACTAAGCTAATTTTAATGCAGGTTAATCCAATAATAGCTATCAGCGTCGCGAAATCAATACCCCAAAATCCTGGGATAATCCGCCGCAACGGAACCACGATTGGACTTGTTGCTTTGACAATAAATTGAGTGAAAGGGTTGTAATAATCAACGCGAAGATATTGCAATACAAATCTTAATAGTAAAATAAACAAGTAAATATCAAATAAACTATGGACTAGAAAAGTGCTCGCATTTTGTAAGGGGGCCATAAATGGGTGAACCTCAATCGTATTGTTCGCTTAGAGTTTTGCCGCGGGCTGTTGCCATCTTTAAGGTTTTTGCTAAAAGGTCCTCAAGTTTACCATCTTTTAACACTTTGATCCCCTGCTCTGTGGTGCCCCCGGGTGATGTCACTTTTTCTCTTAACTGCGAAACAGTTTCATTTTCGGAAGTGTTAAGGGCCATTTTGGCACTTCCGAGTGCCGTTTGTAAAGTAAGTTTGCTAGCAATTTCCGAGGATAATCCTAGTGCAGTTGCACCCTTTATCATGGCTTCCATAAGATAAAAAAAGTAAGCAGGACCAGATCCTGATAATGCCGTAACAACATCCATTAATGATTCATCTTTCACCCAAACAGTTTCACCAACCGACTTCAGCAATGCATCAGCTTGGTTTAACTTTGAATGGGATACTTGAGTTGTTGCATATAACCCCGTGATTCCTGCTCCCAGTATGGCTGGCGTATTAGGCATGGCGCGTACAATAGAACAATCAGTAGCGTTGAGCCAACGTTGTATTTGTGTGGTTGTGATCCCTGCTGCAATGCTAATGAGTAAGGTTTTTGTCAAATCCATATATTTGGCAATGTCTTCTACTACTTGACGCATATGTTGTGGCTTGACCGCTAACACTAAGATATCAGCAAGCCCAACAATGTCTTGTAATTGATCAGTAGTAGAAATACCCCATGTTTCTTTAAGTTGTTGGCAGGTTTTTGGATTTTGATCAACAACCCAAATAGAAGCATTTGGTATCCCCTGTTGAATTAAACCACCAACAAGGCAACTTCCCATATTGCCACCACCAATAAAAACAATTTTTCCAAAAGTAGTCATGTTTTAAACCTTACGAGGACCGAAAATTCCTGTGCCAATGCGTACAATAGTTGCACCTTCAGCGATGGCGGCTTCTAAATCATGTGTCATACCCATCGATAATGTATCGAGTTTAGCGCCTTGGGCGTTCAAATTTAGGAACAACGTTTTCAATAGACTAAAGTATATGCGTTGTTGTTCAAAGTCTTCAGTAAAAGGAGGGATTGTCATTAAACCACGTAATCGAAGATTGGGAATCTCATTAATAGATTCAATTAGCGAAGGTACATCAGATATCGCAATGCCAGATTTCCGAGGATTATCATCTAACTTCACTTGTATACAGATCTGCAATGGACCCAGTTCATGAAGGCGATGTTGGGATAACAAATGGGCCTCTTTGACACGACTGATGGTATGAACCCAGCTGAAATTATGAGCAATTTCTGAAGCTTTTTTTGATTGTATGGGCCCTATGTAATGCCAAACTAACCGTTTTTGTGAAAGTGCCGATATTTTCAGAAGGGCTTCTTGAAGATAGTTTTCACCAAAGTCTTGCTGCCCTGCAGCATTTAATGTGGAAATGAGTGTAGGCGCATGCGACTTACTCACAGCAAGAAGGGAGACACTACCAGCTGGTCGCTGGTATTTTTGAACAGCGGCCTGGATGCGTTGCATGATGGCGTTTAGGTTAGCAGTGACGTCAATCATAAATTCTCACAATAATGAGTCTTCTATCCAATAATTTCTATGCTTGGGAGAAGAATATCATAACGTAAAGGAGGTGATTATGGATATCACTGAATTGCTTACTTTTAGCGTGCAAAATAATGCATCGGATTTACATCTGTCGGCAGGTCTGCCTCCAATGATTCGTGTGGATGGCGATATACGGCGCGTTAATGTCCCGTCCCTTGATCACAAAGCAGTGCATGCCTTGATTTATGACATCATGAGTGATAAACACCGAAGAGATTTTGAAGAGTTTTTAGAAACAGATTTTTCATTTGAAGTTCCAGGCCTTGCTCGATTTCGTGTGAATGCGTTTAATCAGCAAAGAGGTGCTGGCGCTGTATTACGTACCATTCCTTCAAAAGTACTCACGTTTGAAGAATTAGGTTTATCAAGAATATTTGCCGATATTTCAGAATATCCGCGTGGTCTTGTTCTGGTTACAGGACCAACAGGTTCGGGTAAAAGTACAACCCTTGCTTCGATGATTGATTATATTAACAATCAAAGATATGGTCACATTTTAACGATTGAAGACCCAATAGAATTTGTTCACCAAAGTAAAAAATCACTGATAAACCAACGTGAAGTTCATACTAATACACATGGTTTTACAGAAGCATTACGATCGGCCCTTCGTGAAGACCCTGATGTAATTCTCGTCGGTGAAATGAGAGATCTCGAAACGATACGGTTAGCGCTGACAGCTGCTGAAACAGGCCATTTGGTATTTGCAACCTTACATACTACCTCAGCTGCTAAAACAATAGATCGTATTGTAGACGTATTTCCTGCTGGTGAAAAAGAAATGGTGCGTTCGATGTTATCAGAATCATTACGAGCAGTAGTTTCACAAGCGTTGCTGAAGAAAATAGGTGGTGGCAGAATAGCTGCACATGAAATCATGATTTGTAATCCGGCGATTCGTAATCTTATTCGAGAGAATAAAGTTGCTCAAATGTATTCAAGTATTCAAACCGGGCAAGCACAAGGCATGCAAACTTTGGATCAGACTTTAAAGCATTTAGTAGACTCGGGGAAAATAACGCGACTTGAAGCGCGTGAGAAAGCTGTTAACAAAGATTTATTTTAAAGAAGGCTGGAAAACAGATTATGGATATGCTGCCATATTTTCAAAAAATGATAGAAAACGATGCCTCCGATATGTTTTTAACAGTGGGTATGCCTCCTTGCATAAGAGTACACGGTGATATATTGGCGCTTTCTGATAATAATATGTCTGATAGTGATATTGATAAAGCCATTTCTAATTTGATGACGCAAGCTCAAAGAGAAGAATATAAACAAAGTAATGAATGTAATTTTGCTTTTGACATTAAAGCGCTTGGGCGCTTTCGAGTGAGTGCTTTTATTCAACGCAATCAAAAAGGATGTGTTATACGCCACATTCAATCGAATATTCCTACTATTGAAGAGTTAAAACTCCCATCTGTTGTGAAAGCATTAGCAATGACCAAAAAAGGATTAATTATTGTTTCTGGTGCAACAGGTATGGGCAAGACAACAACTGTAGCCTCAATGTTAGATTGCCATAATAGATTAACCAGAGGACATATTGTCACCATTGAAGATCCTATCGAATATTTGCATTCTCATCGTAAATGTATTGTGACACAAAGAGAAGTAGGAATTGATACTTCCTCGTTTAATGTGGCGCTAAAAAATGCCATGCGGCAAGCACCAGATGTTATCTTGATCGGCGAAATTCGGGATACGGATACCATGCGTCATGCTATTTCATTTGCTGAAACAGGCCATCTATGTTTGGCGACGTTACATGCCAGTAGTACGACGCAAGCCTTAGAAAGAATAGCACACTTTTTCCCTGAAAATGTACGAGATCAATTATGGCTGGATTTATCTTTGAATTTGCGTGCAATTTTAGCACAGCGATTAATTCGCCAAACTGATGGTAAAGGGAGAGCTGTTGCCATGGAAGTCATGATTAACACGCCAGTCATAGCAGAATGTATTCGTAAAGGGGAAATTCAAACTATCAGGGAATACATCATGCGCAAAGATGGATTGGGGATGCAAACGATGGATCAAGCCTTATTTCAATTATATGATGAAGGAATTATTAGCGAGGAGCATGCACTACAAAATGCAGATTCTACCAATAATATGCGCATATTAATGAAATTAAGAGCTCAAACTCAAGCTCAGCAGCAACAACCGGGAGGCTATCATAATAATAAACGTCCCTATGACGATCAATCGCTGACTCTGACAGGCAAAGAATATTAATCCGCTAAGCCTTCTTCCAGTTAACTGCTAAATCATCGTAAATTTTAGCAACCTGTTGCTCTCTTTGTTGCTTTAGAGCCTCACTATTATCTTCTAAAATAGAGAATCGATTATGAGCACTAAACACATCAATTGGCTCTTTGACGACACGACCATAGACCTCGGACCATAAAAAATTAATTTCATTTCGTAAATCAACTTCATTGGGGATTTCAATCGCCCAAGCTTTATATTTACCTTGGCCTTCACCATGCCAGCGATAGCGACGATTTTTCAATAGGTCTTTTTTCTCGAAAGGAGACTTAACAGCCCACAATTTAAAAGAGGGCTGATTAATTGTTTCCAATAATTCCTTTAAAGCATAGGAATTTGAAACTGGTAGCTTTTGTGAAAGTATATGAATACCAGCTAAACAATCAATGGTTGCGCGATGCCCTTCATAGTAAAAGCCAAATTTGTAAGCCAAATATTCTTGTTTATGACTTTCAATCCCTTGCGCTCTCCAGTTAATGTCTCGAAGTGAGCATCCCCAAGGCTTTCTAGGTAATGTTGGCAAAAACGACTCAACAAATTTGCGATCAAATTCAGCATTGTGAGCAATAATAATTTGAGCGCTATCAATGAGTTTATGCAAAGCTTGCACATCAATAGATTTACCTTTGACCATATCATCAGTAATGCCCGTTATTTTTTGAATAATTTCAGGGATAGGCATTCCAGGATCTTGAAATTGAGAAAACTCATCCATAATCCTGAAAATTTTGCCA
>CAYXVT010000049.1:8585-17209 GCA_964468105.1 Uncultured Candidatus Berkiella sp.
AGAAGGAAAACCGTTTAATAAATCATTAATAGCAAGCGAATTAATAAAAGAATATCCATTGAGTAAAGACTTGTTAGCGATGACGAGGTTGTTGGAGAACAAAGGCGACAACACACGCTTTGCCTACTCCAAAGGCTCGCCAGAAGCTATCTTTAAATTGTGTAAACTCATCCATAATCCTGAAAATTTTGCCATCTGAGGAATATTCAAAAACGACAATACCAAGCTCAATTATTTTATCCGATTTAAAATCGATCCCTGTTGTTTCAACGTCCAGAAAAAGACCAATAAGCTTTTCGCTGCCATCATCGAGATGATAATATTCTGGCTTTTCATATTTTTGAATCACACGATATTTACCGCTATCGTTTAAAAGAGTAATGGCATCTAAATAGGATTGAACGGTCATTTTTTCTCATCTGCTTATCGTTATTGCTTGGGCAACCAATATAATGATTTCAGAGAATAATTACCAGCTTTCCCACAATATTTTGTCAGAGGATCAACATGGAGTTGCCATTAAGTTTAAATTGCAATGGCCCGTCTTACAGGTTGATGACTACTAGCTCTTAACGCAAATGCCGCTTCTTGCTCATTTACAAAACCGTTAATCTTTGCTTTTAATTCGTCATGGGGCTTACAGTTCATGAATTTTTGTCTATTTTCAGGACAAGTTCCATTGAGCTTATCATAAGTCGTTTTATCGTAAACATGATTTGTTTGATGAACGACGTCATTGTTTGTATATCGTGTTTGAGCTAGAACTGGATTTTCCATTATTTCAAAAGAAATAGGGCACAGAAACTCCTCAGGAAGATTCTCAAGATTATACTGACAATTGATAAGACGTTGTTGGAAAGAGTTGTCATGAACTAAAGGCCTAGGTAATGCAGGAGCTATTAAAGGTGCTCTAGCAACAGCAGGGGCTGCAGCAACGGGTGCAGGTGCCATGGAACTAAGATAAGCATTAAGAACGCCAACACCTGCTGTAGTGAATGTAGTCAAGAAAGAACTGGTATTTGGTTGTGATAATGCTTGATGGGCACTTTGCAAGGTGGAGGTGAGTAATCCATTAGCAAAAGCACTTTGTGCTGTAGTCTCTTGTGTATAACCTAATTTATATAATCTTGCGCCAATTGCTAACGCTGATGCAGTTCCAACGGCACCCCAGGATAAAATGTTTTTAATATTCATAATTAACTCTTTGCAAATATTTGATCATGCCATTGTTTTAAGGTTTCTCATGTTTCAAGTCACGTTGTTTTGGATGATGTGTTTTTTTTAGAAGATGAAAGGAAAGCAGCGGCAAAAACAAAATAAGTCGGCCAACTTATTTTTGTCATTAACTCATTTAAAATAAATCTCTAAATTCACAACCGTTGGTCGGAAAAAAAGTAAATTCTTTGACTTAATCAATGATTTTTGTAAAACTTACTTTTTTCAAAATGTTGGAGTACTTAAAGATGAGAGAATTAACACATTGTGAAATGTCTATGATTAGTGGTGGTGGCTATGATTTAGGCGGTTATGATTTTAGTTTTGCTGTGAAAAATACCCTTACCGGTTGCGCTGTTGGCGTCTTGTTTCCAGGAATAGCGGCTACCCTTGGGTTAACAGCCGTAATTGCAAATCCAATATTGGCAACGGGTGCGTTATTTGGAACATATGCACTTGCAAAAATGGGTGCTAATGTGTTGGATCAAAGCCTATTTACAAATGATTCACAACCCATTGCTATCTCAGTAGCTGCTTAATCCTTTCTTGATCTCTGTCATGCCGGTTTCTGGCATGACAGAATTCTTCTTCATGTCATTGAATCCAGTATTTCATTAGACATACTAATTCTATAAAATTATCTCGGTTATTTTTATCTTTAGCATGATGATAAGGAATTTGTCGTGGCCCTAGATTTTGTCATTCAAACAGGTAACAAGATTGTAAGTGCCGTTATGGCATCACCGTTATTCACTGTTTTCACAAAAGGGAATACTTTAAGGAATGTGAGAAATGAGACCGCACTTATTCTAGGCAATGAGAGTCTGCTTACGCCAAGACAAAAAATAATTCCAGCAACAGGTGTCATTTTAGCAGGAAGCGCAACGCTTTTGGCCCTTTCTTCTCTGATGTTTACCCTGCCAGCTTGGGTGCCATCCATTGTAATTTTAACTTTGCTTGGTGGCATTGGATATGATTTAGCATTCTATTTAGAAGAAAGATTTGAACGTCAATCGCTGCGTTCTAAATTTATCACCAAGTTTGACTTGCAATCTCAAATAAATGAAGTTGCAACTTTAACTAGAGTACAGAAATTACAACTTCAAGACTATAGTTTTGGGCATGCTGATATTTTAGCGGGTCTTTATCAATTAAGAATTGAAATCATTTCATTTCAAGACCGTGGCATGAAAAGCAAACGTGAATTGATAGGGCTTTTAAATAAATTTATTGAAAATATCATTCAAGATAAATGTGACTCAACGGATGTTCTCAAAAAGATTCAAAAAAAAATTCCAAAGCTAGCACATGATGTTGAATTGATTACTAAAGGAATTTTACGCTACAAATGTGCTCTTGCAGATATTAAAACAATCAAAATATCACCAGTTTTAATAACAACCATCAATAACTTTAGAGAGACACAAAGAAAAATATTTACGCAGGATCTAATTCTTGAAGATAAGGAGCAACTTGTAAAATTGCTAGAAGGTAAAATGATTGATACAAATCAAATGCTACTTTTATTGTCTAAAATAGCAACACGCTTTGTAAGTCATACTTCCCATTGGCAAGTGCAAATTCAAGATGACCATTTAAATCATTATTTGTTATCATTGCTGGAAAATGATGATGTAAAAACCCTAGTCAGGTTTTATCAAACGCCGAGGAAAGTGAGTCATCAATTGCATAAAATTATCCAATGGGTAAAAGCAAATAAACAAATTCCCACAGAAAAAAGGAAGGAATATTTAGATGAACTTTTGTCTTTAAATCAGCTTTTGTCGGATCCGATTCAATCAGATGCTCTATCTACTCAATGGAAAAAAGTCGTTAAATTAATGAAAGGAGTACAGACTCCTCATCCAAAGAAAGTTATGCTAAATATTTTCTCAGAGATAGCTACAAATTATAATGCATTTCAAGAAGTGTTCGAAAAACTAAAAGCCAAGGATGGTGATAATGCACTGAAGTTGCATGATCTCGTTATAGCACATCGAACCACCACATTGGAGCAATATCTTTTTGGTTTAGATCACGAATTTAATCTACCTAAAACCCAATTTGACAAACCTGTAAGCGATATTATTTCTCAGGTCGAAACTGAATTCCATAACACAGTAGTAGGCAAAGAGTTAGTTAAACTTCAGGAAGCGGTTGACTCAGAACTTAACGAATGGATTAAGACGCTTAAAAAAGCCTTATATAACGAAGAGGTAGAAGTGGCAGATAAAGCTGTAAAGGATAAATTATATGCTAAGTTTAAAGCGCACTATGGAAATGCTATTGTTGTTATTCAAAGTGCGCAACGCTTAAAATATTTAGAACAGGCAGCGCCAAGACATTGTCTTAATGTTGGTTTTGATATAAGTAGTGGCTTATTGTCAGTATTGTTAAACTGTTCAATACCACCTACGGTGATGGTAAGTGTTTTAACCTACCTTAATCAGCTCATTCCAGGATTCAGTGCCGTTAATGGTCTTGAGTTAGCTTATCGAAAGTCAAATACTGAGAGTACGTTGACGCAAGGTATTATTGATCTCTCTCAAGGGATTGTTCCACAATGGACTGCTAAACAGAAGGAGGCAACTGCTAAAAATGATAAAATCATTCCAGAAGTTAATATACGTTTAACAGCCGCTATGAAATAGGATTTAAAAATATAGGGGTCAGGTGACCCCTGTATATTTATTGGGTAGATTTGATTTGTTTGCACATTTCAGGGTGCTTTTCGCACCATTTTGATACTTTTTCTTTACATTTGTCAGGGTTATCTTTGCACCATTGCTCCCTTTTAGCTCGACATTCATCACGATGCTCTTTGCACCATTTGCGTCTTTCTTCTCGATTAGCCTCTTTTCCTTGCATATCTTCGCTACTTTCGGCAGTTCCTTGAGCAGATGAGGCCGAATTGTTGCTTTCTGAGACAGATGAGCTTGCGAAGCTTGCTGTGGTCAAAGTCAAGCCGATACTAAATAAAAATACAAGAGTTAATTTTTTCATGGTTATGGCCCCTTGGATAAGCAATAGTTATAAAATATAGCTTATTTCAATAAAACTTTGGTTAGCCGGTGAATAGTAAAACGTTCCATTAAAGCGATCATAACTAAAATCGTGACAATGATTTCACCGATTCTTAATGTATCTGCATAATCAGCAAAAGGGACTAGAAGCACCAAAGTTAATATTCCCATGAGATGAGAAAAGGGAATGTGGTGATAAGTTTTCATTTTAAGGATTGCATTGCCAATGAGAAAAATGATTGGGCCTGTTACCAATACGACAAGAGAAGGTGTTTTTAGATGATTAGTTGCATCAGATATCATTAATTCACCTGCAACGGTAAAGCCGATGATTCCGACGATCAAGATGACATGAATATATGGCAAAAGGGATCTTGTATCTTCGTTAAAATCTTTGATGATACTTTCAAAATATAGCCACCACATGGCAAGAGTTCCCAAACAAGCCACAATGAAACCAATGATCGTTGTTAAATTAAGAAAAAGAGTATTACTGACCGTTAATCCTGCTTCAAAAAGTGCAGCACCAAAAGCGACGATCATCAATAATTGATAGCGATTTCCTAGATGATCATCTTCACTTATCCGTTCTGAAGAAATTGAAGGTCCAAACAGGGGAGCGATACATTCGATACTAACTGCAAATGCCCAGTAGGCTAAGCGGTGTTCAGATTCTGCTAAGCCGCCAAGGATCCAGAAAATGGTTGATATACAAAGCCATAAAATCATGCGTCGAAAATAAAGTGCTAGTTCATGATTGTTTCCTAAAAGGAGTAACACAACCAAGGTGCGTCCAACCTGAATTGAAACATAACAGAGTGCAAAAATTAATCCATTATAATTAAAGGCTGTTGGTATCATCGATGCCATCAAGACACTTACGAGTATTATCCCAAAAGTGATTAAGCGAACAGATAATTTGTGCAGGTCAAAGCAACTGAAGAATTCCGTAGTAGATCGCCAACTTAGCCAAACCGCCAACCATAATACACCTGTTTGTAGCATGCCATGATAGTTGAGATGAAGAAATAGCGTGTGTGATAATTGAGTGATAGCAAAAAGTGTGATTAGAGTAAAAAATAACTCAATAGCACTTTGTGCTTTTGCCATTGCTAAATCCTAATCTCAACTAAAAAAATTATACTTGCGCAAGACCGCCATCAACACACAGATTAATGCCTGTAACATAGCTACTATCATCGCAAGCTAAAAACACAACCGCTTTAGCTATTTCATCTGGTGTGCCGACACGCCCTAATGGAGCTTCACTTTTAGCGTTATTTTGAAAATCTTGGAGTTGTTGATCGTTTAATCCCAAAGTTTGTAAAATGGGTGTTTGAATGGGGCCAGGGCTAATGGTGTTCACTCTGATTTTGCGTTCTTTTAAATCTTGAGACCAAGTGCGGCTAAAAGAGCGAACTGCAGCTTTTGTTGCAGAATAAACGCTTAAGCCAGGTTCGCCAACAAAGGCAGCAATTGAAGAATTTAAGATTATAGTGCCGCCATCGTTTAATAAGGGTAAGGCTTTTTGCACAGTAAAAAATAAGCCTTTAACATTGATATTAAAATGGGTATCAAAGTGTTCTTCTGTGGCATCAGTAATTGAGGAAAATTTCGCAATACCTGCATTTGCAAAGATGATATCGATTTTTCCATACTTTTCTTTCACGGCAGCAAAGATGCGATCTAAATCCTTGAGATTTGAAACATCTCCTTGCAGAGCCAACACGTTAGAACCAATATATCTTACGGCTTCATCTAATTCTTTCTGCCTGCGGCCTGTGATGACTACTGTAGCACCTTCACTAACAAATCGTTTGGCTGTTTCTAGCCCAATGCCGCTGTTTCCACCGGTGATTACAGCTATTTTTCCCTGAAGTTTATTCATAAGTCACCTACATCGTTATTATGTTCAATATTCTTATTTTCTTTCATATTAAATTTATAAATTTTTGAAAATGCAATTGTAAAGAATCCGTTACCTGTAACGTTTGTTGCTGTACCAAAGGGATCAAACAACATATAGATAGCAGTGACTAAGGCAATCATTTCATTTGAAAAATTTAAGTAAGATTCAAGCAGTGGTGTAACAACAATTATCGCTCCACCTGGTACCGCAGCAACGGCAAATTTTGCAAGGGCATAAAAAAGACCAAATTCAACAAATCCTTCAAAAGTGGGGAGACCATGGCCAAAAGCAATTAGTGTTGTTAAAGAGAGAATAGTAATTCCCAATGCACTACCGATCGTATGTGTATTAATGGTTGCTGGGATGACAATCTCAGCAATTTCAGGCTTCTTGAGGTTTTTTTCGGTACATAATATCAGCAAGGGCATTGTGGCAGCGCTTGATAAGGTACTAAAACCGGTGATGGTTGCTGGAAGGACATTTTTAATATACTTAAAGAATCTTTTTGGTGAGAACTTGGCAACGACGAGATAGAGAAAAATCATATACGAAGCTTGGGTGCCGATCACGACGAAAAATACAGGGCCATATGTTCGCAATGACTTTTCTAGCAGTTGGTCATGCTCAAGCTTAAAGACGAATCCTAGAATAAAGATAGGAAGCAGAGGGATAAATATTTTTTTCAAAAAAAAGTTCGCAGCAAAGTTCATTTTTTTTGCAATCTTGTCGGCATAAGGATTGCGTTTAAATGAAAAGAACATCCCTAATATAAATCCTGCAAGTAAAGCGAATTGATTGCCGATAAGTGTTGGTAAATGAAGTTCCCACAAAGGAGCTAATGCTAAGGCTGGGTCAGTTGGCGCATGAACACTGATGGCTAACTTTGGAAGAATTAATGATCCCACTGTGAAGCCAGTGAATATGGCAAGACAATTTGAACAGAAGATCATGGCGATTAGTGTAATGACAAATTTTACGACACCCGATTTAAAATTTAATAATGAGGAGAACAAGAAACTAAAAATAATCAACGGCAGAATGAATAGCAAAATAGATTTCATCGTTAAGCTAATAGAATAGAGATAAGCTTTCGTATAAGCAGAAATATGAGGGCCAAAATATAAGGGTAGTACTAATATAAGGAGTAAAGTTAAAGGGAGGCCTACTTTTTTAAGAGCCTTTTTAAGAAACTTACCCATTTAGATTTCCGACATATTTTAGTGGGATGTTCATAGCAAGCAAAGTCCTTAACAAAATTTATTACAGATTACCCTATCTAACTACTTTAAGTAATATGATCATATTGTTGGTCGTAAGGTAGTTTTGCAACTATAAATTCCTATTTGTATCAATCACATCATACAGATCAATAAAATGAACTTTTTTGAAACCAAGCGGTCAATATTGTATGCACTATAAAATAAACAGTGTGTATACGCCAAATGAAATTGTAAAATTGGCAGATGAAAAGGTACTGATATGCCAGGGGTAACGCAGTCATCAAATGAACAGAGCCTAAAGGGCGAAAAAGAACTTTTTGATTCAGAGCAAAAAGCTTTTCGGGATTTGTTGCTTAAAATTGGAGCCCTTGAAAAACATTTAAAACATGCCATTCCTTCACTATTGCATCAAGTAACTTCTGAAAAGGTAAGAAAAATTTTAGAAAATAATCAAAATGCAGAACTCCACATATGTGTAACAGATGCTAAAGAAATTACTAAATCATTGGATGAGCTTATTTCAATAAAGCAAATATTACAAAATGCTCAAAAAAAGAATAATAGAAACGAACTACAAAATCTAAAAAATAAGATTGAAAATAAGTTAGGAGATAGTGGTTTCTTAAAACTGGATATTGAATATATGGAAGGCAATATTAAACTTCTTTCAGAAGTTAATAAAGAACTTCATCGGATTGAGAAAACGGTAATCAAGTCGCATGAAGTAATGGCTAAAGTGAAGCATGATTTTGATAAAATTAAGCAAAATATTCAAGCACGAACAACTCAGTCAGAAAAAACAAAAATTAATAAAAGATAAGCCCAATAGACTCAAGGTGTTTTTCCCTTGAGTCTATTGCATACTCTTTAGAAATTAACGTTTAAGCCAGCGGTTAGAAAACTGATAGCTTCAACATTATTTGAACGAAATTCTTTATTATATGCAAGATTTAAATTGATTCGCTTACTGAGATCATAGCCAATACCCAAAACGCCTTTAGGCACTATGCCGTCATCAGTTATGGATCCATTAAAAAAGAAGGTATCAAAGGAGTATTTTTCATTAGCATAAGCAAGGCCCGCTTTTGCAAAAAGATTAAATCTTTGAGTGATATGCTGATCTGCAACTGCCAGCAAATCAAAGCTATACCTATCATAATCAAAGTTCATATTGCGAGTGTTGTTACCATGACTACCAAAAATATTTCCGCCAGCTTCCAGGCCCATTTGTAAACAATCATTTATCGGCCACAATTG
>CAYXVT010000050.1:0-9278 GCA_964468105.1 Uncultured Candidatus Berkiella sp.
CGTGCCCACCATTAATACATCGCAAAGGGAATAAGGTGGTGGGCACGCTGCGCTTTGCCCACCCTACTAATATTTACAGCCGTCCACTCTAATTTAGCAAATCACCTTACAAACTGACCAGATCCCTCCTAAAATTATGATAAGGGAAAATCCAAATCACGGTGGGAACACCACCATAAGCTCAATATGGAAAGAGCATCGGGATCAATACTACGCATCGTTGTCATCATCATTGCCTTAGGTGCATTGGCGGCGCTGGGGCTTTTCTATTTTTATGAACACAAATCAAACAGCAATGACATTATTTTGCATGGCAACGTTGATATCAGACAAGTTGATCTTGGATTTCGCGTAAATGGCCGTGTTCAAGAAATGAAATTTGAAGAAGGAGATAGGATTAAAAAAGGAGATATTATTGCCAGCCTAGATAAAACACCATTTATTCTTGAAGAAAACAATCTCAGAGCGCTCATTGACGTGGCATCAGCAAATTTAAGCAAGCTAAACACCGGCTCCAGACCCCAAGAGATCCAAGAAGCTAAAGCATTGGTAAATGAAAAACAAGTCTCTTATGACAATGCCCAGAAAGCACTTGAAAGACAATCTGATCTTGTTAAGAGAAATTATGCTTCAAAACAAGAATATGATAATGCTTATGCTCGTGCCAAAGAAGCACAAGCCCAATTAAAAACTGCCCAAGAAGCACTAAAATTGTCTCAAGAAGGATTTCGCAAAGAAGATATTGCAGCAGGTCTTTCTCAATTAGATGCAGCTAAATCGCAATTAGCGATTGCTCAAAACAATTTACATGATACTGATTTGTTAGCACCAAATGATGGCATCATCTTGACCAGGATAAGAGAACCAGGTTCGATTGTACCTAATGGCATTCCTGTTTATACCCTCTCTCTAGTTAATCCTGTTTGGGTAAGAGCTTACACCTCAGAAACTGATTTAGGCCGTCTTAAGCCTGGCATGAAAGCACTTATTTATACAGACACTCAACCTAACAACCCCTTTCATGGTCAAATCGGCTTTATCTCTCCGATTGCAGAATTTACACCAAAGAACATTGAAACAAAAGAACTAAGAACCGATCTGGTATATCGATTGCGTGTTATCGTTGATGATAAAGAAGGACAACTACGACAAGGCATGCCAGTGACCGTTGTTATCACGCCAGATTCAGAAAATGATAACAAGAAATCTGAACATGAATGAAAATAGTGCTATTGAAATAGAGAATGTATCAAAATTTTTTAATGACGAAAAAACCCCGGCTCTGAGTAATATCAATACGCAAATTAAAAATGGGCGCATAACAGGTCTTGTTGGTCCCGATGCAGCAGGTAAAACAACATTAATAAGACTGATCACAGGACTTATCCTTCCCACAAAAGGGACCATTCGTGTTTGTGGCCATGATACCGCATCAGCAGGAAATGATCTCTTTAATATTCTAAGCTATATGCCGCAAAAATTTGGGCTTTATGAAGATCTCACCGTACTTGAAAACTTAGAGCTCTATGCCAGATTAAGAGGGGTCTTTGGAGAGGAAAGAGTTAAAACATTTAAAAAAATGCTCGACTTTACTGATCTCAATGAATTCACACATCGCTTGTCTGGAAATCTTTCTGGTGGTATGAAACAAAAACTAGGTTTGGCATGTGCACTTTTGAGCCATCCCAAAGTATTACTATTGGATGAGCCAAGTGTAGGAGTTGATCCCATATCAAGAAGAGAATTATGGCTCATGGTGCAAGAACTGGTTAAAGAAGACATTGCCGTTATTTGGGCAACCTCATATCTGGATGAAGCTGAAAAATGTGAAGAGGTCATTCTTCTTAATGAAGGGAAAATGCTGTTTGATGGCGAACCTCATGAATTAACCAAACGTGTTCAAGACAGAACTTTTCTCGTAAGTGCACCTCCAGATAATCTTCGTGTTACTTTGTCTAAATTGATAAAACAAAAAGAAGTATTAGATGGTGTCATCCAGGGAAATAAAATTCGGATTATGTTGACCCCCAATTCGACCCTAAGTACTGAATACTCTTATAATGCAACGCCACCCAAGTTTGAAGATGCCTTCATAGATATTCTTCAAGGAGAATACAGCCGTGAATCAAAACTCGCAAACTTAATGGTTCCTAAAGAACAAGAAAGCACTTCTCCAATTCAAGCTCAAAAATTAACAAAGAAATTTGGAGATTTTTTTGCTGCCAAAGATATTTCATTTACCATAAAGCAAGGTGAGATTTTTGGATTGCTAGGGCCCAATGGCGCTGGAAAATCAACGACTTTCAAAATGTTATGTGGGTTATTACAGCCAACAACTGGCAAAGCTTTAGTTTCTGGTTTTGATTTGAGAACAGCAAGTTCCAAAGCACGTTCGCGCATTGGATATATGGCTCAAAAATTTTCATTATATGGTGATTTAAGCGTAAAACAAAATCTTGAATTTTTCTCTGGCGTTTACGGTTTAAAGGGAAAAATCAGAATTAATAAAATTCAAGAAATGATAGATGTTTTTGATCTCAAAAATTATCTTAACGTTAATGCTGGCACTTTACCGTTAGGATACAAACAAAGATTAGCTTTATCCTGCGCAGTCATGCATGAACCTGATGTTCTATTTTTAGATGAACCCACATCCGGAGTTGATCCTCTTACTCGCCGAGAATTTTGGACTCATATTAATGGTATGGTCTTAAAAGGCGTGACGATTATGATAACAACGCATTTTATGGATGAAGCAGAAAACTGCGATCGTATTGCACTTATCTATAGAGGTGAGAATATTGCGACCAATACGCCAGAGGGTCTTAAAGAATCGATTAGAACAAAGGAATTATCTGATCCAACCTTAGAAGACACTTTCATTGCTATTATCGAGTCTTTTGATAAAGAAAGAGAAAAGGGAGTGGCGGCATGACTTCTTTTTCTCTAACTAGACTATTTGCCTATATGTATAAAGAGTCTCTGCAAGCAATGCGCGATCCCAGCACCTTGATGATAGCTGTTATTCTACCTGCCATTATGATTTTTTTATTCGCTTATGGTGTTTCTTTAGACACCAACACGGTTAAAATTGGCTTAGTGCTACAAGACAGCTCGCAAAAGGCGAAAAGCTTAGCTTATGCATTCTCTCATACACGTTTTTTTGACGTAAAAATGGATTTTGATAAAAAAAAACTTACACAAGATCTGGTTGCTGGAAAAATTCGTGGAATTGTTATTATTCCGCAGGACTTTTCTGAGAAACTAGAGCGCAACGAGAACTCCCCCATTCAAGTAATAGCGGATGGCAGCGAGCCCAATACGGCAAGTTTTGTTCAAAATTATGCAGAAGGCGTGGTTGGGAACTGGCACTCAAGTTTACAAAATGAGCAAGGCGCCACCCCTATCGCGACTATTCAGATGCAACCACGTGTTTGGTTTAATCCTGAGCTGAAAAGTCGTAATGTGCTCCTACCTGGATCAATGGCTATTATCATGGCTCTGATTGGAATTTTGCTAACCGCACTGGTTGTTGCCAGAGAATGGGATCGCGGTACGATGGAAGCCATTATGGCTACCCCTATTCATATCTCTGAACTTGTTATTGGTAAATTAACGCCCTACTTTGTTTTAGGTATGGGTTCAATGACATTATGTTTTGCTTTAACTGTATTAGTCTTCCAAGTGCCATTCAATGGTTCCTATTGGTTACTTGCACTTTCTACAGCGTTATTCTTACTTGCAGGGCTTTCCCAAGGTTTATTAATTTCAACTTTAGCTAAGAACCAATTTGTTGCTAGCCAAATAGCCATTCTTGCCGCATTTCTTCCCGCCTTTATGTTATCTGGATTTTTATACGAAATTGATTCTATGCCAACAGCGATTAGGTGGGTCACTTATCTGTTGCCTGCCAGATATTTTGTCACTCTTATTCAAACAAGCTTCTTGGCTGGCGTTATTTGGCATTTATTTATTCCGAATTTATTAATTATGTTAGGGTTCTCAATTTTGCTTTTATATGTAGTCACCAAGAAAAGTAAAAAGAGCATATCGTGATGAAATGGAGTCGCATAAAAGCTTTAGTGATGAAAGAACTTCTTGCGATGTTAAGAGATAAAAAGGCACGCTTAACTTTAATCATTCCTCCTGTATTACAGCTGATTTTATTTGCTAATGCAGCAACATTAGAAGTACGCAACATAAGTGTCGCCTATTATAATCAAGATGCGGGTTGGTATAGCCATGAGTTAATTGAAAGAATCAAAGGTTCACCTTATTTTAAAAAGGTCTACAAGCTAAATAGTGAAAAAGAACTACAAGAAGTCATTGATACTCAAAAAGCGATTGTAGCTTTAAACATCCAGGCTGACTTTTCACGTCAACTTGGCAGTGGACAACAATCTTTTGTACAAATTATCTTAGATGGTAGGAAATCAAATGCTTCGCAAATCGTTCAAGGCTATATTTTTAGAATCATAGAAACTTTTAATGTCGACATCCTAACGCAGCAAGGTATCCCAGTATCCAATAATGTGAGCATTGACTATCGTAGTTGGTTTAATCCCAATTTAGACTACATATTATATACAGCCCCCTGTCTAATCGGCATTCTCAGCATGATTCTTGGTCTGGTTGTGACATCACTATCTGTGGCTAGAGAACGTGAAATGGGAACCTTTGATCAACTTCTGGTCTCTCCCTTGCAAACATGGGAAATTTTAATCGGCAAAATGCTTCCTGCAATGATAATTGGTATTGTCGAGAGTACTATGATTATGATTTTGGCTATGCTGATGTATCATATCCCTATGCATGGCTCATTGTTTTTGTTTTACATCAGTATGATAGTGTTCGTTTTATCTATTGTAGGGATCGGCTTATTTATTTCATCACTTTCAAGTACTCAGCAACAAGCTACTTTAGGGACTTTCGTCTTTATGACGCCAACGATGTTGCTCTCTGGCTTTGCAACCCCTGTTGAAAATATGCCTGATTGGCTGCAACCAGCTACCATTTTAATCCCCATCAAATATTTTTTCATCATCATCAAAGGGATCTTTTTGAAAAATATGTCGGCTTCAGAAGTATTCATGAACATCTGGCCAATGGCAGTGATAGGCGTTTTCACATTGGCAGTTGCAGGTTGGATGTTTAAACGTAAATTAGAGTGATATTCTTAATTGAAACTACTTCAGCTAACCCTCTTCGATGCCGATTGTATAATAGTGTCTTTTTAGCTAAGATTCTGGGAATAAATACAGCTCCATGAAAACAAGTAAAAACTCAATTGAGCGTATAGCTTATGTCTTCCAAGGTGGTGGCGCCCTAGGAGCTTATCAACTTGGGATTTTTAAAGCATTAAGTGAAAATGAATATCATCCCGATTGGGTGATTGGGACCTCGATTGGTTCCATCAACGCCGCCATTATTGCAGGTAATGAGCAACAAAACCGCATTCCTCGCCTTGAAGAATTCTGGCATACCGTTTCTCGCACCCTTTTACCTGGGTTTACCCCAGAAGATGAAAAATCACGCCAATGGTACAACTTTATCAGTGCACAATCGAGTTTACTTTTTGGTCAACCCGGGATGTTTAGTCCCCGTTTTAAAAATCCATTATATGAAACCAGTGGCTCAGCAGATACGATTAGCTTTTATGTAGCGGATCCTTTACGTAGGACATTAGAAAAACTCATTGATTGGGATCTGCTCAATAGTGGGAAAATTCGCTTCACCATCGGTGCCGTCGAAGTTCAAAAGGGAAAAGCTGTATTTTTTGATTCTAACATTCAAACCCTTACGCCTGATCATGTCTTGGCAAGTTGCGCACTCCCACCCGCTTTTGCCGCTGTTAAAATTGAAAATGAATATTTTTGGGATGGTGGCGTATTAAGTAATACGCCTGTACAGGCCATCATCAATGATTCTCATCATGTGAATACGCTTTGCTTTATGGCAAACTTATTCGATTCCTTTGGTTTAAACCCAAAAACCTTAGATGATGTGATGAAGCGTTATAAAGACATTATGTATTCTAGCCAAGATCGAATGCATCTCCAGGCGTTTCTTGAAATATTGCGTTTAAGAAGAGAAATTCATTTTCTCTTTCAGAAAATGCCGCCTGAATTGCAAAATGACCCTGAAGTTAAAAAACTCTACGAAAACGAATGCATCGACACAGTGATGAACTTTGTACGCTTTCTTTATACTGCGCCTCACACTGAGCTCTCGTCTAAAGATTTTGAGTTCTCTAAATTATCGATTGATGAGCGCATTGAAGCTGGCTACAAAGATGGATTAACAGCAGTTGAGAAGTCACCATGGCTTGAACCTATTCCCGCTGATATTGGTGTAGGCATCCACGAAATTTGTTCTCACCCTACCGTCTCCGCCCCCTGGTAAACCCCACGTAGCGCTTTGCTTACGCGGGGCTAACAACGATCATCGTTCCGCGATTTAAAACGGCCTAGCAGCGGCAAGCTTTGCATTTGTTCTATCTTCTGGCGCGATGGGTTGAGCGTCTTGAAGTGGTCTATCTGCTTGGGCTCTTTGTGCGTTAAATAAAGGCACAATTTGAGCTTGTGGTTGCGCCACTTCTGGATTAGCTACTACCACGGGTTGTTGAGCAACGACTGGATCAGCCGCAATCACAGGTTGTGGCGCATCAGCGGCAAACAAGGTTTTCGCGAAGTTATATGCTTTTTTACCACCTAGATATACACCATAAGCCCCAACACCTGCCAAACCAAAAGATAATCCTGCTTTTAACGCGGGAAGAATGCCAGCAATTGCTCCTAAGTTTGGCAATAGTTGACCAATAGTATGTTGAGCGATAAAACCAAGTCCCTCAAATAAGAGATCAATAAGAGCGGCACATATACCAAAAGTCATCCCAAGTCCCATTGCTAGTTTTGAAAACGCTTTGTGTGCAACCGCTTTCACCAGGGGAAGTATATAATTTATTGCCTTTGAAGCTAAATCAAGCAATGCCGATGCCATATTTTTAACTGCTGCAACAGCCATATGCCAGGCTTGCGTCAAGTACTGTGGGATCACGCTCGCTATTTTAACGACAAATTGCCATCCTTGAGATAAATAATGGGGAATATTCAGTGCAAATTGCCACAAAGTGGTTAAAGCTTGTGTTAGTTTTGCGAAACTGGTTTTTACTAACTCAATAGCAAAATCTCTTAAATGCACTGCCACCTTAACTGCTACGAGCCAAATCTGATGTAAATAGTGTGGAACTTGTTGAAGAAACAGCCACATTGCTTTTGCCATATGACCAAATTTTGAAACACATTTATCAACAAATCCAATAACTGCATCTCTAAATGCTGAAGCGATGTTGAAGACAAATTTTCCTATTTTATTTAACACTGCAGGAATATTTTTGATCCCCTGCCAAAGAACATCTGCGGCGTGAACAATTTTAGACCAACTTGCTTTCATTAAAGCAATTGTTAAATCTTTCAAACCATTTGCTACTGCTGTGACAAAATTCCATATTTTTTGCATATAATAAGTAAAATGCGTTATCACATGCCAAAGTGCATCGATGGTTTTAATGGCGAGATCTAAAACAGCGTTATATAAAGCCGATGTTAAATCAATGAATAGATTGGCTAGCTTGCAGAGTAAATTGTATCCTAAAATAAAACCTTGTATAAATTTCTTATAGAGCCAAATAGAGGAATTTTTTACCCAACCAGGAAATGCTTTGCAATAATATAGTGCGCTGAAAAAGGCATACTGAAAACCAGCAATGCCTTTTTGAAACCCTAAAGCCATCATTTCTTTAGCCCAGCTGTAATACAGTTTGGCTTTAGCAATCATCAGCTCTTTGTTTTTTCCCATATTGGCAATCATTTGCCCAGCATATTCTTTAGTTGCTGACATGATTGTGCTGATTTGATTAGCCATCATTGATTTATAAAACGCGATATTCTCTAGCATAGTTACAGAATAAGCCTTTGCTAAATCACGATAATATTGAACTTGATCCATAAAATTTGCCATAAAAAATTCTACCTTAGAAAGAACACGAAGAATGCGGCAAACTTAAGTGATTGCTCACTCACTGTCAAGGTCGCTCGTCGTTTTATTCAACTGACACACTCAATGATGTAAGATTAATTATGCTATAGATATGAGCTTATTTTGGAGAAAGGAGCTTTAGAAACAATCCCAATTGAAGAGCACATTTGAAAAGTCTTTATTTTTCAAATCTTTATCGCTGATGAAAAAATTAGCCACACCATCGTCTCCCCAAATAATATGGTTATCTTCATCTGTGTCTATCTGCAGCAATAAATAGTCTTTATTATCAGACTTTTCGCGGGGATCTTCTTGGGTAAAACTGGGATAACCCCCAAGTTTGTGACCTGTTCCAGGATAAGTTCTATTGTAAGAATCCCAGAATTCATCATCTACTTTATTTTCAAAAATCTTAACAAAGCGATAATCAAATACACTCACAGGCATTTGTTTAGGTTTAAACTCTAAGCTGTACGTTGCCCCACCAGAAAAAGGCGTAAACTCTTGTGGGGGAAGAAAGTTAAAATCAGATTCGGCATTTTTTATGTCAATTTCAGGGAAATAGATGATTTTAAAGCCATCTTGTGCACATCTATCGGCAAAGTTCAAACCATACATATCATCATCAGCAATATAAAACTGTAATATCCCCTTTTCTGGATAGGGATACAATTTAGGCATTTCTTCAAAGTTAATTTGCGCAAGAAGATACAGAGGCTTACCTTCATTATTTGTAGGGTAAGTATATCCTTTGGGTAGATAGGGAAGTCCGCCAAATTTACTTTGCCAAGGTTTTAAGTCTTTTGCTTGAGTTGCTGATATTTGAAGAAAAGGTTGAGTCGTTAATTTGATTGCGGCTAAATGGGCATCTAAATTATTCATCGGGAGTCTCGTCCTGAGTTAATCTACAAACGTCCCAAAGTAGGAACTTCCATTGATAGTCTACGTTATCGAGCTTCTAGAATAAACAGTCAGATAAGTTATTCAAATGGGGAAAGATGGCCTGCAACTGTCTCCCTTCTACCTGCGCCTAAAAGGCTTCGGTAGACAGGGCGCTCTCAATACAAAGCTTGTGGTAGCCTTAACAAAAGAGCAACTTGTTTTTCTTCCGTTGGCCTGCTAAGTGTCTCCCTACGCTAAGACGCTTCGGGAGATCAACCTACGCTTTCGAGCTAATAAACTTAAACCTTCTGTGAAAATTTAAACTCTTTAGCTTCGAAGAACATTGGATGGCCTGCCAA
>CAYXVT010000050.1:9288-15054 GCA_964468105.1 Uncultured Candidatus Berkiella sp.
GGTTGGCGGAGAGGGAGGGATTCGAACCCTCGATACGCTCATCACGTATACACACTTTCCAGGCGTGCTCAATCGGCCACTCTGACACCTCTCCGGGAAGGGTGGCCATTATAACAACTCCCTGCCAAAGAAACGAGTCCATTCCTCGATATACAGTTAATCGACCAACATCAATGACAAGACGTCAAGTGCTGGCTACGCTTTATATTAGGTGGATATAGTCTGCGATGAAACATGGCATCTAAATTTAGTAATTGGTTTATTGGCAAAGTTGGCCATTGGTTGCTTAAAAACGATGCACCTCATCGTGCTTATTTGAGTGATTTTGATCAAATTTGTAAAACCATTCTACCAGGAGATGTTTTGCTGGTTGAAGGACGTAACCGCGTAAGCCGAGTTATCCAACAAGTAAGCCGCAGTCCATGGTCCCATGCAGCACTTTATATAGGTGTTATCCCAAATATTGAAAATGCCATGCTACGCGAAAATGTGATTGAATTTACAAAATGCTCAAATGACACTCAGTTATTAATTGAAACCGAAGTCGGTGAAGGCACCATTGTTTCACCTATCAGCAAGTACAAAGATGATCACTTAAGGTTGCTCAGACCCCAAGGATTGTCCCCTGCAAATATCCAACAAGTCATTGGATTTGCCATCACCCGCTTAGGTAGGAAATATGACCTTAGGCATGTCTTTGATCTCGCACGTTTCTTATTTCCATGGGGATTATTGCCCAGAAGATGGCGTTCTTCTCTATTCCAACATAATGCCCTTTTGCCAACAGAAGATATTTGCTCATCAATGATAGCGGATGCGTTTTATTCTATTCATTATCCTATATTACCAATCATTCAACATGATAAAGAAAATCATATGGAGCTGATTCAACGCAATCCAAGACTATTCACACCCAGTGATTTTGATTATTCCCCTTTTTTTGATGTCATCAAATATCCCATCTTTAAATTTGGTAAAGATTTTTCCCCGAAAGATTTACCTTGGAAAAAAGGGGTGACAAGCTATGATTTTGACGACGATAATGATGTCTTTTCTGATCCCTCGCAGTAATTCAAGCCTTAATCCCTGTCCCCTTCGACAATAAATGCCAAGCAAGACCAAAACAGATTATATTGGCTACAATTATAAAACTTAAAGAGATATGCACGGGGACATCTGATGTGCCAAGCGTACCAAAACGAAATGCGTTAATCATATACAAGATGGGATTAAAATAAGACACCTTTTGCCAAAAGGGCGGCAACATATTAACGGAGTAAAATACACCTCCCAAATAGGTGAGGGGTGTTAGCACAAAGGTAGGAATAATATTTATATCATCGAATTTTTTTGAAAATATAGCATTAAGTAACCCAGCCAAAGAAAATAACATCGCGGTAAATATCACAACGATAATAACCACGCCTATACTATGTACTTGTAGATTCGTAAAAAACAAAGCAACAACGGTTACAATTAATCCAACAATACAACCTCTTGCTATACCACCCAAAATAAAACCCATTAAAATAACCCAACTTGACATGGATGCCACAAACATCTCTTCAATGCTACGTTGAAATTTTGCGCCAAAAAAGGATGCCACAACATTGGAATAAGAATTATTGATAACAGCCATCATAACGAGACCCGGCGCTATGTACTCAATATAATGATGACCATCTATTTGACCAATACGAGGGCCTATCAAACTACCAAAGATAACAAAATAGAGAATAATGGAAATGGGCGATGGCAATAGCGTTTGAGTCCATATCCGAAAAAAGCGCGTCATCTCTTTGCGTGTCAATGTATAAAGTGCAACAAAATTAAGTCGATTCACGAAACTGTTCCTTGTTTGGCTGTTACCAAATCTAAAAATAACTCTTCCAAACGATTGGCTTTATTGCGCAAACTAAGCACTTCACAACCGGCTTGAGATAATCCTGAAAATAATGCATTGAGCGTGGTTTGACGACTAAAGCTAACTTCTAATGTACTGTCGTCAATTTTGGCAATATTAAATCCTTCAATTTGAGGTGCGCTTTTAATAGGTTTCTGTAAATCAAGCACTAGCGTTTCCTTGTTCAACGTCGAAAGCAATTGTTTTACACCCATATCTTGAATGATTTCACCGTGATTAATAATAGCGATGCGTTTACATAAACGCTCTGCTTCTTCTAAATAATGAGTGGTGAGTATAATCGTCGTTCCTTGCTGGTTAATTTCTTCTAGAAAAGCCCATGTTGATCGTCGAAGTTCAATATCTACACCAGCAGTTGGTTCATCTAGAATCAATAATTTTGGCTCATGAATCAAACCTCTGACAATTAACAACCGCCTCTTCAATCCCCCTGAGAGATTACGTGCAGGTTCCCTCGCCTTTTCAATTAATCCCAATTTCTTCAGATAAAAAATTGCCCGTTCATAGGCTTTTGAGTATGGGATCCCATAATAACCTGCTTGCTGCGTCAAAATATCAATAACACGTTCAAACATATTAAAATTAAATTCTTGGGGTACTAATCCAATTTGCGCTTTGGCCTTTTCTGGTTCTTTATCCAAATCATAACCAAATATCGTTACTCGGCCTGCGGTCTTGTTAACTAACGAAGAGACAATACTAATGGTTGTTGATTTCCCTGCCCCATTGGGCCCGAGTAACCCAAAAAAATCTCCTTGTTCTACTTCCAATGAAATCCCATTGACTGCTTGAATGCCATTAGCATATCTTTTTTGTAGATCCTGGATAACGAGCGCCTTCATAACTTTTCTTATTTGTTTGCAAGATAACTATAATGATACTAATGAATATACTTTTAAAATAGTCAATAATACCCTTCTAGAGAAGAAAGAAAGAGAAATAAGCTTAGTATGTTTACTTTAAAAAATGAACCACAAAATAGCCAACAAATTCTAGAGCAAGGTTTTATGCTCTATAAACAAACTTTTTGGGCCTCATTACCCTATGCGTTATGTGCCACTGTGCTCATGATGGTTCCTGTTACCCTTAGTACTCTCTATATGATGAAGGCAGGACTCACAGGACACCTCAACTTTGCCTTATGGGGCATTCTCGCTTGCTGGCTTGGAGGGCTCACTCTGTTAAGCGGGCTTATTTTTCGACTTTACTGCTTTTGCTATCAAGTACCAAGTCATTTTATTGGCTCTTTACAACATTCGCTCTCTAAACTCATTCCCCTTCTTTTGTTAGGAGCCCTTTATTGTTTAATTGTACTCAGTGGAACAATGCTTCTGATTATCCCGGGATTGATATTTATCATCTCACTGATGTTCTCCTTTATTCTCGCGATAACAGATAACCAAAATGTATTGCAAACCTTAACCATGAGCCATCGTTTAGTATGGGGTCATTGGTGGCATGTTGTCTGCGTTATCAGCGTTCCCTTATTACTGAATATGGCCATCACTTTATCGGTTCTACTCAGTGTCTTTATTTTCTTCGCAAATCTTGGTTCTAAGCTATTTGAAATAACCATTGCCCTTGCGCTGCTCAATATTTTAATCCAAACGATTTTTATTCCTTTTATTTTTGCTGTGTCTTTGGTTTTGCTTCACGATTTAAGACGACGATCAGTTCAGTTTCCCAGGTGGTAGTTAAGGAGTTTAATGGCTGTTATGTTTAAGCGATATAAAATCTTTATTGGATGTGTGTTGATGCTTATCTCTATTTCAGGTCTATCACTTACTGTTAATAGCAAGCCCCTCAGCAATCAACAACGCCAAGAAATGAAAGCCTATTATGAATCCGGTGCTTACTTTAGTGAGATTGAAAAAAAGCTTGTAGACGGCAAAGAATACTTAGATAGACAACTCCAACAAAAGCGAATGAATCGAGTCGCCATGGTACTTGATGTAGATGAAACAGCGCTTTCGAATTATCGCGCTTTAGAACGTTTATCATTTACACATAATGCTTCAGCATTAACAGCAGCGCTCATGCTTGCCAACGCAGATCCTATACCGCCTGTACTGGCGCTTTATCAATATGCTATCGCGAATAATGTGGCTGTTTTTTTCATCAGCTCACGCCCAAATACGCCAGAATTTTTAGCAGTAACCGACAAAAATTTAAAAAGCGCCGGTTACAGTAAATGGGATGAGCTTGTTTTAAAGCCAATTGAAAATGATGAAGTAGGTATTCAAGATTTTAAAACCAGCACCCGTCGTCGCATTACGAGCTTAGGTTATGACATTGTGCTGAATATTGGCGATCAAGAAGCGGATCTCGAAGGTGGATATGCCGAAGCGAGACTGCGGCTTCCTAACCCATTTTATGAACATGGTTAAAAAAATTAACTTACACAGGGAGTGAGAAGTGAATAAAATATTATCTGGATTATTAATAGCAGGAATTATTAGCTCCACCTCAAGTGTCTTAATGGCTAAAACAATTAAAATTGGTGTTGCAGGTCCCTTTTCTGGGCCTTATGCGGCCTTTGGTGATCAAATGTGGCATGGCGCTTCTCAAGCGGCAGAAGACATCAATAAAAAAGGAGGTATTAATGGTGATCAAATTGAACTCGTCAAAGCCGATGATGTTTGCGAGCCCAAACAAGCAGTTTCTGTTGCTCACCGACTGGTAAATAATGAGGATGTGACCGCTGTTATTGGGCATTTTTGTTCTTCATCCACCGTTCCAGCATCTGATGTTTATGCTGATGCGCAAGCGCTTATGATTACGCCCGCTTCGACCAACCCTGTCATCACCGATCGTGGTTTAACGACAATTTTTCGCACCTGTGGAAGAGATGATCAGCAAGGATTTGTCGCTGCGGACTTTATTACCAATAAACTTCATGCAAAACAAGTCGCTGTTATCCATGATAAAGATACTTATGGAAAAGGGTTAGCAGATGCCATGAAAGCTCAACTTGAAAAGCTTGGACCCAAAGTCGTTTTATATGAAGGTCTCACCCGCGGCGAAAAGAATTTTAATGCCCTTGTAACCAAAATTAAAGAAGCCAAAGCAGATGCAGTCTATTTTGGTGGTCTTCATACCGAAGCAGGCCCCTTTCTTCGACAGTTACGAGAGCAAGGTGTTAAAGTGCGCTTTATTTCAGGCGATGGCATCGTGTCTGAAGATTTTGTGAGCGCAGCAGGCGGTCCACAAATTGTCAAAGGGGTTTACATGACATTTGGCGCGGACCCTAGAGATAATAACAACGGCAAAGAAGTTATCGCCGAGTTTAGGAACAATAAAATTGAGCCCGAAGGATATACGCTTTATTCCTATGCCACACTGCAAGCAATCAGTGAAGCGATGAAGCAAACGCATTCAACAGATGGAAAAAAATTAGCTGATTGGTTGCACAAAAATAAAGTAAATACCGTAATTGGTGAGAAATCTTGGGATGCCAAAGGCGATCTGAAAACATCGGATTATGTCATTTACGAGTGGGATGATAAAGGAAAGTACAAAGAAGTTAAAAGCTAAGCTATGCCCACTGCTTATATTGTTCAGCAGATTATCAATGGTGTCGTTTTAGGCTCCATTTATGGGTTGATTGCCATAGGCTATACCATGGTCTATGGCATAATTGGTATGATCAATTTCGCTCATGGCGATGTGTATATGATCGCCGCTTATTTAACCGCCATTTGTCTAGCCTTATTAACGCTATTTGGCATCACCTCTTTACCTGTCATACTTTTTTTCACTTTTGTTCTCACAATGTGCGTGACGGCCCTCTATGGATGGACCATTGAACGCGTTGCTTATCGTCCGTTGCGTCATTCAACACG
>CAYXVT010000050.1:15064-16239 GCA_964468105.1 Uncultured Candidatus Berkiella sp.
TCCGCTCATTTCAGCGATTGGCGTTTCATTATTGCTGCAAAATTTTGTTCGCATTAGCCAAGGTGCACGCACTCAAGCTGTTCCTGCTCTCATTGAAGGTCGTCAGCAAATTCCTTTTGGTAATGACTTTATAATTATTTCTAATGTTGAATTAATGATAATTGTTGCGGCCTTAATCAGTATGGTTTTGCTTACCTTGCTCATCACAAAAACGCGATTAGGAAGAGCGATGAGAGCGACTCAACAAGATATGATTATGTCTTCGATATTAGGTGTTTCTCCAAACAAAATCATACCGCTGGTGTTTGTGCTGGGTTCTGTGATGGCAGCTGTTGCTGGAACTCTCGTTACGTTAAATTATGGATCGTTTGACTTTACAATTGGTTTTATAATTGGCATTAAGGCCTTCACCAGTGCTGTTTTAGGGGGGATAGGATCATTGCCCGGCGCTATGCTCGGCGGTTTGCTGCTGGGAATGGCTGAATCATTATTTTCAGGATTTATAAGCGGGGATTATAAAGATGTTTTTTCCTTTTCAATATTAATCCTCGTGTTAATTTTTAAACCAAGTGGCTTGTTAGGCACAAAAGAGGTGGAAAAGGTTTAAGATATGACAAATGCGCTAAAAAATGCATTCTTTACCACCTTTATTGCTCTCATCATTATTGGTCCTATCATTAGTTTTACTTTGCAAGGATATACTATAGCCTTTGAATTCAAACGTTCACTGACTCTTGTCTTGATTGTGTTTTTCGGGGCGCTAACGATTTCATTACTCAAAACAAACACGAAAATTCGACAGATACTGACCTCGATTAATCATCAGTTTAAAAAGAGAACGCCTGTTACAAAGTTGCAAGTGACCCACCCCAGATGGCTTTGGGTGGTTGGCTTTTTGAGTATTATTTTGCCAATGATTATTGGTAAGTATTGGTTAAGTATCGCTTGCTTATGTTTAATCTATATTTTATTAGGACTGGGCCTTAATATTGTCGTTGGTCTTGCCGGACTGCTGAATTTAGGTTTTGTTGCTTTTTATGCTATTGGCGCTTATACCTATGCCCTTGGCGCGGAATATCTTGGACTAGGTTTTTGGTCTGCCTTGCCTCTTGGTGCACTCGTTGCAGGTGCTTTTGGAGCTTTTACCTCTTTTGCTGGTTTTTCTGCAACGACTT
>CAYXVT010000050.1:16249-17091 GCA_964468105.1 Uncultured Candidatus Berkiella sp.
TGCGACTATATGGCGATTATCTTGCGA
The DNA here is from genome assembly GCA_964468105.1 of Uncultured Candidatus Berkiella sp. Taxonomy (GTDB): domain Bacteria; phylum Pseudomonadota; class Gammaproteobacteria; order Berkiellales; family Berkiellaceae; genus Berkiella. Next base: position 16,277 of record CAYXVT010000050.1, read on the forward strand.
TTGTAACACTTGGTTTTGGCGAAATTATACGTTTAGTCTTAGTTAATTGGGGCACCTTTACCGGCGGACCAAATGGAGTAGAAGTCCCCCCCCCTTCTTTTTTTGGACTTACACTTCATTCTAGCTATCGCACACTCTTTATTTATTACATGCTACTGTTAACTGTGTGCTTAGTTTTACGCTTAATAAACCGCTTACGACGCATGCCCTTGGGTCGCACATTTGAGGCTCTACGTGAAGATGAGATTGCTTGTCGCTCATTAGGGATAAATCATGTCACGACCAAACTTTGGGCATTTAGTTTAGGAGCCATGATTGGTGGTATAGGTGGCGTGTATTTTGCTGCATTAGAAGGTTTTGTTGATCCAGGCTCCTTTACATTCATTGAATCTGCATTAATTCTTTCCATTGTTGTTTTGGGAGGGATGGGATCAACTCTCGGAGTCGTCATCGCTGCTCTAATTTTAACTCTACTACCAGAGTTTCTCCGAGATTTCGCAGAATATCGAATGTTCATTTTTGGTGCTTTGATGGTGATAATGATGATCTGGCGCCCACAAGGATTGATTAAATTTGCAAGATTTTCTTTTGCTCGCCCCATAAGAAATGAACATGATAAATGATATCCTCACCGTCAAGCATTTAAGTATGCGCTTTAGCGGCTTGGTTGCGCTAAATAATGTCAATTTAGAAGTAAAAAAAGGCAGCATAACAGCACTTATTGGACCAAATGGAGCAGGGAAAACAACTTTATTTAATTGCTTAACCGGGTTCTATACAACGCAATCGGGTGATTTATTATTTTCTAAAGAAGT
>CAYXVT010000051.1:0-4839 GCA_964468105.1 Uncultured Candidatus Berkiella sp.
TCCCAAATAATTAATCAATGGCCCTTTATCGGGGTGTTGCAGCACTGCCAGCATAATAGGTGTTAACCCTTCCTGATTCTCTTGGAAGGATGCTCTATAAAGTTCATTATGAACACCTTTATAACCCGACCAGACCTTACTCGTCTTGGTTGTAAAAGCATCATCTATTGCTTTTAAAGTAGCCGTATTTGCTGATAATGCGATAATATGTAAGAAGTTATTTTTATCTTTATCAACTACTTGCGTGGGATCCGTCGTTTTTGATTTTGCTTTTAATAGCGCAACAATGGCTGCACCACTATTTTCTTTCTGCGCTAAATAATGAAGCGCTGTCTTTCCTGTGCTGTCTTGCGCTGTCCTCTGTGTCTTTAGCTTCTCTTTATTTTGGCATAATTGAATCACCGCATCCATTTGACCGCTCTTGGCAGCAATAATGAGAGCGGTGTCTTTTTTGCCAGCGATGACATTTTGAGGTATTTTTCTTTGTTCAATTAAGTTGGCAAGATTCTCCAAACCTTTTGGCGCATTTTCAGCAGCTAATTGTGATTTTAGTCTATCAACAAATTGTGCCACTTCCTCCAACCCCTTTACCGCCACGAGTTCATCAAAATTCTTGATTATCATTTCCAGGAGTGGTGGTTCTTGCTTTACAGAAATTTCTAAAGCGGCTTCCAACTCTTGTATGGTTCGAGGTTTTGGAACTTCATCTTGTAATTTAATGCTGTCGTCTATTTGTAATGCTTTGGGTATTTCCCAGCCTTCACTAACAAAGCCAGGTATATTGCCGTAACTTTTCAGGTTTTTTAATAATTCTGGTAATCTTTGTTGAGGATATTGCGCTAACCAAAGATAAAGCGTTCTTTGATTTTCGCTAAGTTTTAATTTATCCGCAAAAAGATTTATAACATCAACATTTTGGGTTAACGCAGCCATCATTAAAGGCGATAAACCTTTAGTATTGGGTGTAATAATGTTGGCATTACCAAACAAGGTATTAAAAGTGACGGGACTTTCTTTGAGCAAGTAAGTTAAGATGGCTGTTCGTTGTTTAACAACCTCTGGTTCATTGAGTGCCAATATATGCAAAGGCGAGTTTTGGTTAGCATTCGTGGTTGTTCCTTGATACCAAAGTATCGATTTAAAGTTCCATGTATTAACCATGGATTCGGCAAAGAGTTTAAATGCCTCCACATTGCCATGTTGTGCAAGATAATGAAGCGGTTGGTTTTCAGTTTTATCTTCAGACCCTGTTCTTCGAATATTCACACGTGCAGATCCTGACAAGATCCCTTTAGCATATGAAAACCAAGTATTATTATTCCTAATTTTTAACAAACTTCTTATCATCTCTACATGATTACCTTTTGTTGCCAAAACCATTGCGCTAGCAACGGATTTGCCATCGCTTAGCGCATCAAAATTGATGGGATGCGCCTTATAATCATATTGTGAGCTTCCATAAAAATGGATGAACGCTTCAAAAATAGCCACATCGCCCGAGCTAATCGCCAGATAAAAGCACTCCGATAGTTTTTCCTGTTTTTCTTGAGGATTCATGGCATTTTCATCTAGCGCTTTGCGAATGAGTTCTCCCATTTTTGACTTATCTTTAGTCGTCGCATACAAATTATGAATATCTTGGTACAGTTTAGAGCCTTGGACTTCAGAGAGTTTCACCAATTCGCCCATATCAATTAGCTCTTTTAACTTTTTAATGGCTTCCTCATGTTTTGTAACCGGCGCATTTTTAAATTCACGATAGGCTACTAAACTTTCTTTAAGATCTTGAGGAACCTGGTAGTGCTGCAAACGACCTTCCGCTTTAGCTTTTAAAATCAGTCCACATACTTTCTCTGAAAAGAGCCTTACTTTTCGTTGATACTCTTGTTCAACTTTAGGGTCATGTTGGGCAGAATAATAAGTATTTATTTGCGCACGGTTTGGCTCAAAGAGTTCCGGATGTAAATACACTCTAGATTGAAGTTGAGCTAAAAATTTAGCCTCATCCTCTACATTTCTTGCAAATAGAGGATCTCGAAGTTTTTTGCGGTTTTTTTGAAAATGAGGATCTTGATTAGCGTTCTCGTAATCCTGTCTTATCTTATGATTTTCTCTAATAAAATCATCTGGTGATTGTTTATATAAATCGAAAGCGTCACTTAATTTATCTGTTGCAACGACTTTTCCATCCACCCTTGCTGCACTGGGAATCTTTAAACCATAAGCACCACTGATCCAGGTATATTTATCGATATCCTGCTTACTTAAGATAAACTGGTTTATTCGCCCCCCTAAATTGGCGCTTAAACCAACCAATTCTTCATAATCCTTTTTTAGACTTTCTAATATTTGTTTGTCATCGGTTATATTTCTAATTTTGGGTAATATCTCAAGGGTCCATCGATCGAAAGCTTGAACATTGTCATTATGAAGCCAAATATCCAAGGCACTTTCTTTTTCAAGAGCTTGAAATGGCGACAAAGCACAGGCTACGCCACGACTATGAAAATCTGCGCCATCGTCCAATTTCTGTTTCGTGTCGTAAACATCTTTTCTGAATTCTTCAGCATTTTTATACTCAAAGGCATCAGAAAATAATCGAAATAAAGCACCATAATCTTTATAATTTAATAATGAACTCATTTCTCTGATAACATCATTGCCCACACATTTGGTTGAATCCATTGCATTATAAACAGCATAGCGCTGTGGATTTGCCGCCTCTGCTTGTATCATTGCTTTTAATTGAGCCACATAGTAATTAAGTAATACTTGATTATATTGGCCTTTGACTCCATCCCAATTAAAAACAATCCTATAGGTTGGGTCATCTGGAGGCTTATCTACATTAACGAACCCGCCAATAGGTGTTGCTGCCATTCGTTTAACATCATTATCTTGAAAAAATATTTTTATGTTTTCTTCTAATGACAACTTGGGATCGAATTTCTCTTTTAAAAAATGTTTAAGATGGGTTAAGGCTGTTGTGTCTTTGCCAAGCTTTGGCTCTGTTTTTTGCAAACCTTTTGACAATATTCTTTGTACTTGAAGTCGTCTGGATTGATGTTTTGCCATTTCAGCATATAAAATATCATCCGGTTTGGTTTCACGAAAAATAAATCTAATTTCTCTATCACATTCTTCTAACGCTTTTCCCAAGAGAGCCTTCGATTTTTCATCATTGAAACTTATTTTAAGTTTTTCTATCAAATCTTCAAATTTTCGAGTTATTTCATCATGTCGTTGTTTAAGAAAAGCATTAAAGTTGGGATTTGCTAAATGCTTCTCTCTTGCTTGCGATAGGATTTTAATTTCTCTGGAGTACTCTTTTTCAATGTTCATCAACTGAACCCCTAGGTCCCTTCTGACGTCGGGTTCTAGATCTTTTACGTTTAACTTATCAATAAGTTGTTGCATCTCCAGTTCAAGTCTATTGACTTCATCACTCTTAGAAACAAATGCTTCATATGGCAGTTTTTCGCGGCCAATAACCGGAGCGGTATTTTTTGCTTTCAGATCTAATCCTTTCAACCAAGCGGCATAATTTTCTCTTCTAAATGCCTGAATATTTTGGTCAAACACTAGAATAGGATCATGGGCTTGCAAGGGCACCCAGGTATTAGGTGCAACATACACGTTATAATGCGTCCCTGAGTGTTGCAAATGAATAGGACGATTTTGGAATTGATCACCTATCGTTACTGGATTTGGAGCCTCAGCAGAATGATTATAAATTTTTATTTTTAATACTTGAGATAGAAATTGAAGCTCTAATGCGCCACCCCAAGTATCTAGCTCTTTCATTTTTTCCAGATATTCTTCCATATTTTTAATATTCGTCCCGAATTTGGCATTATAATCACGGATATTACTGGCATAAATCGCTGGATTTTCAAACCAACCCCTTGCATGTATATAATCAGTATGTTTTTGGGTTCCTTCAGGTCCATCACCTGATTGGTAATCACTGAGCTTTTTACGATAATCAGCTTCCATGGCATTAATAGCCATAATCCTTAATTCATGGTGATTATTAATATTAGGCGGGGGAAAGTAATGGGCCAGCTTTGCTGCATTAAGCACTGCATTAAATAGGCAATTACCATCACCCGGAATTTTAACGAGATCCCGCGCGACACCATCTAACCCTTGAATCATTTGTCCCATGACTTGATAATTTGGAGCATTCCAATCTATCACCGTTATCGGCTTGGCATCGGAAGGATTTAATTCCGCAATTTTGTTAATAACCTGCTTTAATTCCTTTCTATAGTCAGCAATCACCCCACTAAGACCTCCCTCCTGATTTCCCTCCATTTTTCGAATTGCATTTTCAAGCTGAATTTGTTGCTCTTTAAGCACTCTTAACTGAAAAGGATCTTGGTTTGGTTTATCTGCTTGTGCCTTATCCTTAGCCCCTTGAGAAACTTGCGGCACTAGGCCTTGTAAAATAAGTGGAGCACCTCGTGGGGGCTTAACTGAAAGAATATTTTTAAGACAACTATCAACCGAATATTGGTTCTCTTCAAATAAGAGGGTATTTATCTGTTTATACTCAGTTTTAAATTCAGGCACATCAGCGGGAAATACATGATCAAAGAAGCCCTTTTTACCGGGAGTGACATCATAAAATGGCTGGTTATCGCCCGTTACATTAAATAAATTAAAAGCATATTCAAATAATTCTTTTGTTGCTTGCGTTCCAAATATTGCCACTAATGAATTACCAAAACCTCTAATATTATTATTTAAGTCGGTAGTTCCAAAAATTTGATAGTCTACTTTTGTTCGAGCAAGATCTAATGCATGCGAGTACGCAACTAATCTGCCCTCTGGGGT
>CAYXVT010000051.1:4849-7173 GCA_964468105.1 Uncultured Candidatus Berkiella sp.
AACTATAAGGAATTTGTTTTCCATTGGGCATTGTGAATAGTTTAGTAACATCTATTTTTTCACCCTGTGCCGGGTGATAGTCTTCAACTATCCCTTTGTATTTTTGAATATCTGCTTCTGTTTTAAAAATATGTTTGAGATAGGCTCGGGCATAGTTTTCAAAATAAACAGCACCCATAGCATGATAACGACGATAATCTGCAGAACCGCTTTTCTCACTTTCTCGTCCAGCGACAAAAAAGAGCTGGGCTATCATTATTTTTTGTAATTCACTTTCATCAATATGTTTAAATAATTCCTTATCTTTACTTTGCTTGAAGTATTCCAAAATAACAGCAGCGTAAGCGACTGTCCGAAGAGTATGAACAAGTCCATGGATCGGCCTATCGATAAATGAGTGCTTATATCCAGGTTCTTGCCCACCATCAGAAAACCCCTCCTTGTAGGGCTTTGCGAGATGATTATTGAGCACATATTGGGCAGCTTGTATAAAGTCGGGGCCTAATTGCATCCTAATGCCTTCATTTTCGTAAATGAGCTACTAATTAATGAGACCTAGAATGAACAATTTAGTTCAAACTAAACAGAAATGAGAGCATACGCACGGTAGTTAAATAACTTTTCACTAAAGCCGTGTTTTTTGTGGGTAATGGCGGTAGAATGCATTCTTACTCAAGAAATTAGGCTTTTTTGTTATTATGTTCAGAAATTTAGGGCTGCTATTGCGCTCAATGGTGTTTTTTGTTGGGCAAGCCTTATCGGCTATCGTCGTTTGCCTTATCGGGTTCTTCTTGTTCCCCCTCCCTTACAAAGTGCGCTACCACTTTATAACCCTATGGTCACACTTTGCGATTTGGTGGGTAAAAATAGTGTGCGGTATCGATTATCGCGTTAGAGGTTTAGAGAATCTCAGCAAGGAAAACGCTATCGTCTTATGTAAACATCAATCGGCCTGGGAAACACTCTTCCTCCAAGTGCTACTGCCACCACAAACATGGGTACTCAAAAAACAATTATTACAGATCCCCTTCTTTGGTTGGGGCTTGGCAATGTTAGAACCCATTGCCATCGATCGCAGCAAATCAAGCTCTATCAAACAGCTTTTAGAACAAGGCAAAACTCGTCTCCAACAAGGAAGGTGGGTAATCATCTTTCCTGAAGGATCGCGCATGGCAGTAGGAAAAGCGGGTAAATATTCTCGCAGTGGCGCTGTTTTAGCCAAAGAATCTGGTTATAAAGTGGTGCCAATAGCCCATAATGCGGGTGTTTTTTGGCCAAGAAATGCTTTTGTGAAAAAACCTGGAACGATTGATCTGGTGATTGGGCCTTCTATTGATCCTGCCAACCTGTCGGCAGAAGAAATTCAACAAAAAGCCCAAGAATGGATAGAAAATACGATGAAAACCCTACCTATAGACTAGATGTCTAAGTTCTCAACATGTAAGGCGTTGGCCTCGATAAATTCACGACGGGGCTCCACTTGATCGCCCATTAGGGTCGTGAATATTTGATCGGCTGCAATCGCATCATCAATTCTCACCTGCAATAAACGTCTGGTTAACGGATCCATCGTGGTAGACCACAATTGATCGGCGTTCATTTCACCCAACCCTTTATAACGGGAAATTTGCTGACCTTTTTTCGCTTCAATCATTAACCAATCTAAAGCTGATTTAAAATCTTTAACCGGTATTTGCTTATCCGCGCGCTCAATATAAGCACCCTCTTCCAATAAATGCCCAATTTCAGATCCCACTTGGATTAAAAAGGCATATTCTGAAGAATGGAAAAAGTCTGGATTAAAATGATAAGTATTTTCCACGCCATGAACACCAACCCGCGCAACAGGAATAAAGCATTTTAGCTCTGGTGATTCCTCACCGGTTACGTGATAAGTATTATTGCAAGCAGCCTTTTCAGCACTCAATTGTTCCTGGCATGCGTTGAGCCAATTTTTAACCGCCTTTTCATCTTTTAACATTTTCTCAGTTAAAGGCGGAATGCTTAACATCGCTTCTAAAATAGGGCCCGGATAGCGCTTGGATAGTCGTCGAATTAAGGTCGTCGCTTTATTATACCTGGCCACTAATTGTTCTAAGGCAACCCCATGAATGGCTGGCGCCACTGGATTCACATGTAATTTAGCATCTTCTAACGCAATACTGGTTAAATAAAGTTGAAGCGCTTCTTCATCTTTCACATAAGTTTCTTGCTTACCACGCTTAACACGAAACAGTGGTGGCTGCGCAATGTAAATATGACCACGCTCAAACAATTCTGGCATTTGGCGATAGAAAAAGGTGAGCAATAAGGTACGAATATGA
>CAYXVT010000051.1:7203-8006 GCA_964468105.1 Uncultured Candidatus Berkiella sp.
TCCGTCGACATCCGCGTCAGTCATGATAATGATATGGTGATATCGCAGTTTGTCCGGATTGTATTCGTCTCTACCAATACCACAGCCCAAGGCTGTTATCAGTGTTCCCACTTCTTGCGAAGACAGCATTTTATCAAAACGCGCTTTCTCCACATTTAAGATCTTTCCTTTTAAAGGCAAGATAGCTTGAGTACGACGATCTCTGCCCTGTTTGGCAGAACCACCCGCAGAATCACCCTCAACGAGATACAGTTCTGAAAGCGCAGGATCTCTTTCCTGACAATCAGCTAATTTACCTGGCAAGCCGGCAATATCTAAAGCTCCTTTACGGCGCGTCATTTCTCGCGCTTTACGAGCAGCTTCTCTTGCTCTTGCAGCCTCAATCATCTTGTTGGTAATGGCTTTGGCTTCTTGCGGCTTTTCCATCAAGAAAGCATTAAAAGCATCACTTAAGGTCGACTCAACAACCGCCTTCACTTCTGATGAAACCAGCTTATCTTTGGTTTGTGATGAGAACTTCGGATCCGGTACCTTAACAGACAACACAGCCGTTAAGCCTTCACGAGCATCATCGCCCGTTGTCGCCACTTTGAATTTCTTCAAAATGCCTTCTTGTTCTAAATATTGATTCAAGGTACGCGTCATTGCCCCACGAAAGCCGGACAAATGGGTGCCGCCATCACGCTGAGGAATATTGTTGGTGAAACAATAAATATTTTCAGCGTAGGTATCATTCCATTGCAAAGCCACTTCAACCGTCATGTTGTCTTTTTCTTTAGTGAAGAAGAAGACTGTAGGATGAA
>CAYXVT010000051.1:8016-10664 GCA_964468105.1 Uncultured Candidatus Berkiella sp.
TTTTACTGGTACGTTCGTCCTTGAGATGGATTTTAACGCCAAAGTTCAAAAAGGAGAGCTCTCGCAGGCGTCTTGCTAAAATGTCGTAATGAAATTCGATATTGGTGAAGGTTTCGCGGCTAGGCTTAAACCATATTTCCGTCCCGGTGGTCGTGGACTCTCCGGTTACTTTTAAAGATTCTTGTGGTTCACCATGAACATATTCTTGATAATGGATCTTACCTTCGCGCCGAATAGTTAAATGCAAACCTTCAGATAGCGCATTGACCACTGACACACCAACGCCGTGTAAGCCGCCTGAGACCTTATAAGAGTTATCATCGAATTTACCACCCGCATGCAGAATGGTCATAATAACTTCTGCAGCAGAACGCCCTTCTTCGGCATGGATATCAACAGGAATACCGCGCCCGTTATCTCTAACGGAGATGGACTCATCTGGGTGGATAGTGACTTGAATCAAGGAACAATGGCCAGCGAGGGCTTCATCGATTGAGTTATCGACAACTTCAAACACCATATGGTGCAAGCCTGTACCGTCATCAGTGTCGCCGATATACATACCGGGACGTTTCCTGACGGCATCTAGTCCTTTTAGAACTTTAATATTTGAGGAATCGTAAGTCATCTCTGATGTCATTCGTTACTCCGTGTACAGCGCTTCAGGGGCGCTTACAATAGGTTCCACGTGAAACATTTTGTTTTTTTAACTTAGGTGGACAATCGTTGTAAGGCGGTCTTAAGTCATCTATTAATATAGTGCTATTCTACCATATTCAGCCGTTTAGCTCTTCATTTTTATCGCTTTTTTTGCTTAAAAATCATTTTATTGCGCTACAAAACTAACATTGTAATTTAAATAACACATTAACATCTCGACTGGTGCGTGCGTATACCTGCTATTTTACTAAAACGCACTATTTTTGCCATCAGGTCCAGAAGATCCGTGCTTGATTTGGTATTGGAGTCGCCAATCCATTGTTTCACAAAGAGCTTGAGGTTTCTTGGTCTGAACTTTTGTGGTCACATTAAAAATTTATTCGATGAAGATGGGTTTCGGGCCTTACTGTTTAGGGCTCGCGTCATTCAGCCTCACTAAAGGACCCCTGCCGCTGCGTTCTAAACAGTAAGACCCGAAACTTCAGATCCTTTCTATAAGTGATTACACGTTAAATAATTCTTATCTGATACTCCGGAAAATGAATAGAAACCTGAATGCGATTATCTAGAGCAATGCTGCAATTGGATCTGAGGTTTCGGGTTTTACCTTTTGAGCGCAGCAGCAGGGGTCCTTTGGTGAGGCTGGGTGACGCGAGCACAATAGGTAAAGACCGAAACCAATCTTCATCTGATTATTCTTAACTCGCTCACTATCTGTTCTATCCACGATTAAAGGCAAGCTCTAGTAAGTTCTAAAGGAACAAAACTCATCGATTCATCTTTAAATACGTTGGCCGAACGTTGGATTAATCGTCGAATACAAAGATAGCTAGGCAGGGACGGGTTCGGCGAGGCTAGTAATTACGGGGGCTCTGACGATGCAACCGTGTTCCACGTGAAACATTTCACCCCCAAACTGGTCGCACACGTCTTGCCACCCCAAAGCCTCAACGCCGGTGAGAAAGATCTGGTGGTTTTGCTCGGCCAGTAGCGTTAACAGCCGATGGCGGTTCGCATTATCAAGCTCAGAGGCCAAATCATCGATCAAAAATAAACACTTTTTGCCAACACTGGCATAGAGTTGTTGTGCCTGCGCCAAATGGAGCGCACAAATTAATAGCTTTTGCTGGCCACGAGATAACACTTGATGCGCACTAAACTTTTCTAAGGTCACAGCCACTTCTGCGCGATGCGGTCCAACGCTGGTATAACCAAAGCGCTGATCATGCGACAACGATTGCATTAAAGCTTCTTCTAAAGAAAGAGAAGATGACCAACCTTGTTCATAAGCAAAAGCAATCGGTAATGTTGGCAATAAGGTTTCACGGGCTTTTTCGACATAGGCTTGAAAACTGACTAGGTAGGCTTTTCGGTGCTGGGTTATCTTGTCGCCCACCTCAACCAGCTCTTTTTCCCAGATATGCAGCGTTTTCCACTTGGATGATTGCTTTAGCGCGGCATTACGTTGCTTTAACAGGCGCTGATATCGCTGGCAGAGCTCAGTAAAGGAGTGTTCCACGTGAAACACTCCCCAATCCAAGAATCGTCGCCGCTCTTCTGGACCTGCAACCAGCAATTTAAACGTTTCCGGTGTCATTAATTGTATAGGCAAGAATCCCGCAAACTGTGACAACCGTTCACAAGGTTCGCCCCCAAGCTTACATTTCACCTCACCACTTCGATTTTTCTCAATTCCCATCGGGGTTTTGAGTCCATTTGCGTCCAAAACCTCACCAAAACAAGCTAATTCGTTTTTGTGATAAGCAATAATCGTTTGGCTTTGGCGCGAACGAAAAGATCGGCCAACCGCCAACAGATGCAGCGCCTCTAATAGGCTGGTCTTTCCACTGCCGTTTTCACCAATAAAAATATTAAAATGCGGATTGAGGGTGAGTGCGATTTCTTTTAGGTTTCGAACAGAATGAACATTGAGGCGAGCTAAACGCATTTCATGCGCTACTAGAGACGCATTGGCATCACGACATAAG
>CAYXVT010000051.1:10674-16520 GCA_964468105.1 Uncultured Candidatus Berkiella sp.
CAGGAGCATCCATTAAAGGCGCTTCAAACAAAATAACATGATTTGGATCGGTAAAGGCCACGCTCACCATTTCAGATTTGATAATATTGAGATACTCAATAAGGTAGCTAGCATTCGCTCCAATTTCAATCGAAGGCCCTTGATAGGAAATCTCGACTTCATCTTCCACTTCATCTTTATCGGGCGTTGTCGCGATAATACGTAACAAATTGGGGGTAAACTGTAGTCCCACGCCACGATATTTGTCCGTAAACAAAACCGAGACCCGCAACAGCGCTTGTTTTAAAAGCTCACGTGACACTTCAAATTGATGAGGAGGCGCTTGTGGCAGAACGCGTTGATAGTCAGGAAATTTACCTTCAATCAATTTTGTAACAAAGCTGGTGTGCGTACTCACTGCGCGTAAATGATTTTTCCCAATCACCAACCCTATTTCTTCATCCCCTTCTGCAAACAGGCGCTGCATTTCTAAAACAGCCTTGCGAGGAACGATAACCGCCAAGGGTTGTGTCACATTGGCACGCATAGGCAATGCCATGGTCGCCAACCGATGGCCATCGGTTGCCACCGTGCGGACTTCTTCTTGATTAAACACCATCAACACGCCATTGAGATAATAACGCACATCTTGGTGAGCCATTGCAAAGCAAGTGACATCTAATAGCTGGCGCAAAATACTCTGCTTCACAGAAAGTTCAACATCACCTGCGCTCTCTTCTACCTTGGGAAAATTTTCTGCCGGTAAACAAGCTACGCTATAACGGCTTCTACCTGAGCGAACAACGACTTTATTGTCTGCCATTTCAAATGAAATGACCGCGTGCTCTGGTAGCGCTTTACAGATATCGATTAATTTTTTTCCCGGAATCGTCGTCGCCCCAGGTTGTGCTGTCTGCGTTAAAGGAACACGCGCGATCATTTCTATCTCAAGATCGGTGCCGGTTAATGATAGCAATTGGCTTTTCACAACCACCAAAATGTTAGAGAGAATAGGCAATGTTTGACGACGCTCAACCGCACCTTGAACACGCTGTAAAGGTTTGAGTAAGGCTTCTCGAGGGATGGTAAATTGCATTTTTGTTTACGCTTTTACGTCGACATAATACGCGTTAAATTAGAGAAATCTTCGCCAATATCTGCATCGGTCTCACGCATTCTTTTAATCGTGCGACACGCATGTAAGACGGTTGTATGATCTCTTCCACCAAAAGCTTCGCCAATTTCCGGCAAGCTATGATTGGTTAATTCTTTACATAACGTCATCGCCATTTGACGCGGTCTTGCGACAGAGCGATTGCGGCGTTTAGATAAAAGATCGGATACTTTAATTTTGTAATATTCTGCAACCATTCGCAAAATATTATCCATCGAAACTAATTTGTCTTGTAATGCCAACACGTCTTTCAACGCTTCTTGCACAAATTCTAAGGTGATAGCGCTGCCGGTAAATTGCGCATTCGCAATAATCCGTTTAAGCGCTCCTTCTAATTCTCTCACGTTCGAGCGTATGCGCTTGGCAATAAAAAAGGCGACTTCATGCGGTAAAACCATGCCGCTGTGTTCTGCTTTGCTGATTAAAATGGCAACGCGTGTTTCCAACTCTGGCGGTTCAACAGCGACCGTTAACCCTGATCCAAATCGTGATTGTAATCTTTCTTCGATACCATTAATTTCTTTTGGATAGCGATCAGAGGTTAAAATAATCTGTTGTTGCCCTTCTAACAGTGCGTTGAAGGTATGAAAAAATTCTTCTTGTGAGCGCTCTTTACCTGCAAAAAATTGAATATCATCGATAAGTAGCGCATCAACGGATCGGTAAAAACGTTTGAATTCATTAATCGCATTGCTTTGTAATGCTTTCACCATATCGGCAACAAAACGTTCGGAATGCAAATACACAACATTGGCGTCTTTGTTACGGTGTGCCTTGATGGCATTGCCTATGGCATGCATTAAGTGTGTTTTTCCAAGACCTACCCCACCATATAGGAATAAAGGGTTATAAGCACCGCCTGGATTTTCTGCTACTTGCTTAGCTGCGGCTTCGGCAAGCTGATTGGATTTACCCACAACAAAGTTTTCAAAGACAAAATTCGGATTTAAATTACTTTGATGAGAAACTTTTGGATGAGGTGCGCTGACAGGTCTTGCTGCTGGTTGGGCAACGGCCTCCTCTTGGGGCACATGACGTTCACCAATACCAATGGTAACACGCTGAGCTTTACCCTGATTTAATTCCATCAAAAGCTGTGAAATCCGCGCCAAATAATCTTGTGATATGCCGTCCAGTACATACTGGTTTGGTGCCCATAATATGAGTCCACCATTTGTTTCTTCGGCTTGTAATGGGCTAATCCACTGATTAAACGTAGATTGCGGAACTTCTTCTTTAAGGCGCTGCAAACACTGCTGCCAAAGTGATAACTCCACCGCTCTATCATCTCCTACCGGTAATCCAATCGTTAAAATTTAAAGCAAAAAAAATCGTCGCATTTGCAATGCAAAACAAAATTTAGTTGGAAAATTAAAATAGTGCCTTAGGCTCACCGAACATTCTAACCCCCTTCTCTCAAGTTATCCACACTGTTTTTTGGTCAAAAGCAGATGTTATCCACTAACTTTCAATGAATAACTGTGTGTAAATGTGATTAAGGTTGTTAATAATACGATGAGTTATCCCATCTCACCCCCAAGACCCCTTTTTATCCACACCTTGTGCCCAGGTGCTACAGTTGTAACGCACAGATCTTATGTTCTTGTAATCTATTGAAAGCACTCTTCTTTTTAGAGTTATCAACAGATTATTTCTCCTCTAATCTTAATCAAAGAAGATCATTTGAATAATACTAATATTTATTACTGGAAGAATTAAAATTAAAAAAGCCAGATGGCTTAACGCAAAAAAGAATCCGAGGCGTATCAAGATGTTCGCGGCGTCTTTATCCACAACACATCCTGTATAAGCTCTTATTAAGATGTAACTTGAATGGTGAAAAGACTGTGCTTAATCCGAAGTTGTGAAGATCATCGATGTTATCCCCAGGTCATCCCCTGCTTATAAGCTTCAAATTAGCTTCCAAATATTCTTCTAACCTACTCTTTTTAAAGTAAAATAGTGAGTTATGCACAGATTTTTTACGCTTAATAGTCATTAACTATCTAGATCTTATAAAACATTAATTACTATTTACTTTGTGCTTCAAAAAAGAGTAAGTTTTCGTGCTTGTAAAATAGGAAATATGTGGATAAGTCTATGGATCCAGGGGTTGGAACGCTGTGTAGAAAGTGATGTTTTTAGGTAAAACCTTATGTAGGCAAAGTTATGCACAGATGAATACAGCTTTGATCTCATTGTCATACACAGACTTCACTTCACTGTAAATATCTGTTTTATTTAGAATTTTATGGTTTATCCGCAGAAATCGCCTCTCTTAACATTAATCTTAGATCTAAACATTCTTGTATAAATTCAATTTAATTTAAGATCTCAATGTGTGGGCATATGCGATGTATCTTGACTTTGAAAAGGTGATCGCATATAGTTAACCGCCTAATTTTTAGGGATTTATTTGCACAAGTTAATCAACTCATGGAGTTACCGTGAAACGTACTTTTCAAAGAAAGAGTCAAGTAAGACGAGCCAGAACACACGGCTTTCGTGCGCGTATGAAAACCAAGGGTGGAAGAGCAGTTCTTGCTAATCGTCGCCGTAAAGGACGAATGAGATTAGCTCCTGTAGGTGGAACGAAGAAGTAATCCCCTGCAATGCTTTAGCATCCTCGTAGAATTGGTGTTGAACTAGTTCTACGTAGAAAAAAGTGCACTAGCTAGCTATTCCTCACCTAAAAGAATAAAAGCTGTTGAGTATTAAAAACATTGTTGTTTGTAGGGTATTAAGCTGACAATCATAGAGCAAAGTTGTTTAGTTTTCCCAAAAAAAAATCGATTGCTTATTCCTAGCGATTTTCAACGAGTTTTTAAACAAGGGCGCAAGCAGCGAGGAGCGTTATTTACGCTCTTTAGTTGTACAAACGGAAAATTAAACGCTCGATTAGGTTTGGCTATCGCTAAGAAACATGTTCCATTAGCGGTAGATAGAAATCGTGTAAAGCGGATGATTCGCGAAAGTTTTCGCTATCATCAAGAAGCATTGAAAGGGACGGATATCGTGGTGCTCATGCAACGCCAAGTCCCAGAACTCAGCAAGTCATCGATGCAAGAGGATTTAAACCAGCAATGGCAATACTTAATGAGATCGTTGCGCGGTTTATATTAGGCGGGATCCATTTTTATCGCTGGATTATAAGCCCCTTAATTGGAAATCGATGTCGTTTTTATCCCTCGTGTTCTCAATATGCATTAGATGCCATTGAAAAACATGGGGCAGGTTACGGCTGCTTTTTAACCGTAAAAAGATTGTCGAAGTGCCATCCTTGGCATCAAGGTGGACTCGATCATGTTCCTTAGGTCCCAACAGGATTAATCGGCAATGGAATTACAACGTACTCGCATATTTTTATTAATTTCACTATTGGCTATTGGTTTAGCGCTGTATAGCGCATGGCAACAAGAACATCCTGTTGCTAAGCCAACAACAAGTGAAGAATCTCAATCTTTACCCAGTGAAGCAACAACGCCAAGCGATATTCCCAGTGTAACCACTTCAGGTTCATTAGCTGCACCAAGTACAGTGGCAAGTACAACCAATACCGTTTCTGCTAACGATATTATTGAAATTAAAACGGATGTATTGAATCTTAAAGTAGATAAAGTGGGCGGCGATATCATTCGTGCCGAACTTCTCAAATACCCTGCTGAGCTTAATACGCCTGATAAAGGTATTGTGATCTTAGATAAAAATAAAGATCGCAATTATATAGCGCAGTCGGGATTGATTGGAAAAGATGAGTTAGGCCCTGATTCAAGAAGCTTAGGGCGGGCGCATTATGAAGCTTCACAAAATCAATTTAACCTGGGTAATGAAGATACCCTTCGTGTCGATCTTTTATGGCATAACGATAAAGGTATAAAGGTCACCAAAACGCTGACATTAACACGTGGTAGCTATTTGGTAGATGTCAGCTATTCCATTAACAATCCAACTTCTATGCCATGGCAGGGAAGTTTCTATGGGCAAATTCAACGAGAATTTGTCAAAGAAAAAGGGAATGGGATGTTAGGGGTTCAGATGTACCAAGGCGGTGCTGTTTACACACCAAGTAAACCGTACAAAAAACTCAGCTACCCCGATATGAAGAAAGCGCCCTTTAAAGAACTAGTGAAGGGTGGTTGGGTTGCACAAGTTGAGCATTATTTCTTGTGTGCTTGGGTTCCTGATGAGCATGCAACAAATAGTTTCTACTCGCGCGTAGATGGTGACAATCTTTATAACGTGGGCGCGGTGACCCCCGTTGAGGTTGCTCCCAATTCAAATCAAACCATCAAAGGTGAGTTTTATGTTGGGCCAGAAGTCGCTGATGTTTTAAAGAGTATTTCAACAGGACTCAATTTAACTGTTGATTACGGGATTTTATGGCCAATATCACAATTAATTTTTTGGTTGCTCAAAACGATAAATCAATATGTTGGCAATTGGGGTTTTTCGATTATTTTGGTAACCCTGATTATCAAATTAGCGTTTTATAAACTCTCTGCTTCAAGTTATCGTTCGATGGGTAGAATGCGTTTACTTCAACCGCGCATTGAGTTGCTCAAGGAAAGACATAAAGACGATAAGCAGCAATTTAGTACGGCATTGATGGATCTTTACAAGAAAGAGAAAATGAATCCTTTGGGCGGTTGTTTGCCTATCTTGATTCAAATTCCGGTCTTTATTGCTTTGTATT
>CAYXVT010000051.1:16530-17073 GCA_964468105.1 Uncultured Candidatus Berkiella sp.
GCCATTTATATTGTGGATAAAGGATCTTTCAAGTCGCGATCCTTATTATGTGCTCCCATTAATTATGGGCGCTACTATGTTCCTACAACAAAGAATGAATCCAACACCGCCAGATCCAATTCAGGCAAAAGTGATGATGTTTATGCCGGTTATTTTCACGGTGTTATTCGTATCCTTTCCTGCAGGTTTGGTGTTGTACTGGACTGTTAACAACTTACTCTCCATTGCACAGCAATGGTTTATCACCCGCAATCTAGAGCGTGAAGGATCTGCGCCTAAAAAAGTAAAGTAGGTGACAGATGGCGGCTTATGTGACTGATACCATTGCAGCCATCGCAACCCCTCCTGGAAGAGGAGGGGTTGGCATTGTTCGAATCTCAGGTCCTGACGTCTGCACTATTGCCTTAACCTTATTAGGCGAAATTCCCACTCCTCGTGTTGCCACATTTAAACAATTTAAAAATACGCATGGTGAAATAATTGATATGGGGTTAGCACTTTATTTTAGTGCGCCACATTCTTTTACCGGTGAAGATGTTCTTG